>NZ_JBMNDR010000002.1:0-346223 GCF_052543235.1 Streptomyces sp. SAS_272
GCCCTTAAGCCCGGACAAAGCCCCCGGCGCACCCCTCCCAGGCCCCCTCCGAGGCCAGGACCGCGCCCGTCCACCGGCTGCGCGCCGTCGAGAACCTCCACCACCGCCCGGAGCGGTGGGGCCGGGCGGGACGCGGGGAGCGTTGGGATCAGACGGTCGCGGGGACCGGCGCGGCGGCCCGGGAGGCCAGGTAGGTGCGCGCGCCCTTGCCGGGCGTCTTGCGGCCCAGGTGCCCAGCGGCCACCAGCTGCTCCAGCAGCGGGGCCGACCGCGGCGACCGGCAGCGCGGGTCGGCATGGAGACGGCGCTGCACCTCCAGGGCCACATCGGCGCCGACCGTGTCGAGGAGCCGCACCGGACCCAGCGGCTGGCCTCCCACGCTCCGGGCGGCCGCGTCCAGCGCCGCGGTCGTCGTCGCCTCCGCGTCCAGCAGCTCGAGGGCCTGATTCAGATACGGGAAGAGCAGCGCGTTGACGATGAACCCGGCCCGGTCGCCGCAGCGCACGGCCTGCTTGCCGAGCCGTTCGGCCACCGCGCGGGCACGGGCCAGGTTGTGCGCGCTGGTGCCCTTCGCCGCAACCAGTTCCACCAGGCGCATCACCGGGGCCGGGTTGAAGAAGTGCAGGCCCAGCACGTCCGCCGGCCGGCCCGCCGGCTCGGTGCAGTCGGCGACCGACAGGCTGGAGGTGGACGTCGCCAGCAGGGTGCGCGGCGCGCAGACCTCGCCCAGCTCGGCGAACAGCGCTCGCTTGACCTCCAGGTCCTCCACCACGGCCTCGACGACGAGGTCCACCGCGACCAGCACCGAGCGGTCCGCGGTCGCCGTGAAGCAGCTCTCCCCGCCCTCCACGTCGGGGCCCGTGCGCTGCAGCGCGAACTCCACGCGCTCCGCGGCCGCCTGAGCCTTCTCCTCGGTCCTGGCCAGCAGCGTGGTGTCGAAGCCGCCGCGCACGAAGGACTCCGCGATGCCGGTGGCCATCGTCCCGGAGCCGACGACCACCACCCGGCGTCCGGGCGGGGCGGTCGGCTCCGCCGGACGGCCCGGCCCCGGGCCCCGGTCGTGGCGGTGGAAGCCGCGGCCCGTCTTGCGGCCGAGCGCGCCCCGGGCGATCAGCTCGTCGAGCACCGGGGCCGGCGACGCGTGCCCGTCGGACGTCTCGGCGAGGCGGGAGAGCAGGTCGCGGGCCGTGTCCAGGCCGATCGCGTCGAGCACGGCGAGCGGCCCCTCACGCCAGCCGCAGCCGAGCCGCATCGCGGTGTCGACGTCCTCGGCGGTGGCGTACCCGTCGTGGACCATCCACGCGGCCCGGTTCAGCAGGCCGAGCAGCAGACCCGGCGCGAGCGAGCCGGGGCGGTCGACGACCCGGTGCGCGGTGATCCCGGCCGCCGTGAGGATGTGCTCCACCCGCTCGGCGGCGGCGTCCCCGGCGCGGGCGGCTCGGGCGACCTCCACGGCGTCGAGGTCGTCGGCGCGCAGGAAGCGCAGCGCGAACAGGTCGGGGCCCGCGGCCTCCTCGAGGTCGGCGAGGGACGTCGTCAGCGCGGTGGTGAGCACCGGGGTGCCCGGCCGCAGGTGCCGGCGCACCTTGGCCAGCACCAGCCGCTTCAGCGCGGCCGGTTCCGGCACCGCCTCGATGACCAGGTCGGCCGTGGCGACCCCGGCGGGGAAGCGGGTCACGGTGCGGGGGCGCTCGGACGGGCTCAGGTCCCGGACGCGGCCCAGAGCCGCCGGGTCGTCGTCGACGCCGACGACGGTGAGCCCCGCGCCGGCCAGTCGGCGCACCAGGGCCAGTCCGGTGCCGCCCAGACCGACGACGGTGACGGTGTACGGAGACGGCGCGGGGGCGCCGTCCGGCTGATCGGGCATGGTGTGCTCCTGCTTGTCGAGGCGGTCAGGGCGGTCAGGGCGGTCGGGGCGGTCGGGGGTTGCCGAGGGTCGTCCAGCGCGGTCGAGGACGGTCGGAGACCGTCGGCGGGTCCGTCGGCGGGCGCCGGGGCGGGGGCCGGTGCGCCGTCAGTAGCGGCTGCCGGTGGGGGCGGGGGCGGTGTCGAGGTCCCGCAGGTCCTGCGCGGTCAGGCGCAGGGCGGCCGCGGCCAGGTTGTCCGCCAGATAGCGGGGCTGCTTGGTGCCGGGGACGGGGACGACGTGGTCGCCCTGGGCGAGGGTCCAGGCCAGGGCGACCTGGGCGGCGGTCGCGCCGTGCCGGGCGGCCACCTTCTCCACCGTGTGCGTGATGCGCAGGTTGGCGGTGAACGCAGGCCCGGTGAAACGGGGGTTGGCGGCCCGGAAGTCGCCGGCCTCGAAATCGTCCGGCCGGGTGTAGCGGCCGGTGAGGAATCCCCGGCCGAGCGGTGCGAACGGCACGAAGGCGGCGCCGTGCGCGGCGCACCAGCCGGAGATCCCGGTGCCCGGATCGAGCGGTTCGCGGGTCCACAGCGACAGTTCGGACTGCACCGCCGCCACCGGATGGACGCGGTGGGCGACGTCGGCCTGCTCCCGGGTCACCTCCGACAGCCCGAGGTGGCGCACCTTGCCCGCGCGCACCAGTTCGGCCAGCGCGCCCCACGACTCCTCCAGCGGTACGGCGGGATCGACGCGGTGCAGGTAGTACAGGTCGATGACGTCGACGCCGAGCCGGCGCAGGGAGGCGTCCGCCGATCGGCGGATGTGCTCGGGGGAACCGTCGCGGCTCAGTGCGCGGGTGGCCAGGTCGTCCACGACGATGCCGGTCTTGGTAGCCACCACGGCGTCGCCGCGGCGTCCGGCGAGGGCACGGCCGACGAGGGTCTCGTTGTGGCCCTCGCCGTAGGCGTCGGCCGTGTCCAGCAGGACCGGGCCGGCGTCCAGGGCCTGCCGGATCACCGCGACCGACACCGTGTCGTCGCGCTGGGACTCGGCATAGCCCCAGCTCATTCCCATGCACCCGAGGCCGACGGGATGGACGTCGAATCCGGTCGGACCGAGGCTGCGCGTGCTCAAGGGCACGTTCCTTCCTGTGAGGCGGTCGGGCCGGGGCCGGGGTGGTGCGGACACCCCGGCCCCGTCAGGCCGCGGCGGTGAGGACCAGGGCGGCGTTGTGCCCCCCGAACCCCAGGGACGTGCTGGCGGCGACGCTCATCCGCCGGTGCCGGGCCGCTCCGGTGACGACGTCGATGTCGACGTCGATCGCCGGGTCCAGCGATTGCACGTTGGCGGTGGGCGGCACCGCGCCGTGGTAGAGCGCCAGCGCCGTGTACGCCGCCTCGACGGCGCCTGCCGCGGCGAGAGTGTGGCCGGTGACGCCCTTGGTGGAGGAGATCGCCGCGCGGTCGCCGAGCACCGAGTGCAGGGCACGGGCCTCCGTGAGGTCGTTCATCGGGGTGGAGGTGCCGTGCGCGTTGACGTGCTCCACCTCGTCGGGGAGCACGCCGGCGTCGTCCAGGGCGGCCCGCAGCGCCCGGGCCAGGCCCTCGCCCCGCGGGTGCGGGGCGGTGGCGTGGTGCGCGTCGGACGTGGCGCTGAAACCGGCGATGTCCGCATAGCGGCGGGCGCCCCGGGCGGTGGCGTCCGCGCACCGCTCCAGCACCAGGATCGCCGCGCCCTCGCCGGCCACGAAACCGTCCCGGTCCGCCGCGAACGGCCGTGAGGCCGCGCCGGGTTCGTCGGTTCGGCCCGACAACGCGCCCATCCGGGAGAGTCCGTTGAGCGTGCCGGGGCTGATCGCCGACTCGGTGCCGCCGGCCAGGACGACGTCGCACAGTCCGGACAGCAGCCATTCGCGGGCCGTGCCGATCGCGGACGCCCCCGACGCGCACGCGGTCGCGGTGACCAGGCTGGGACCGTGGATGCGCAGATCCATGGCGACGTATCCGGCGACCATGTTGACCATGCTCATGGGGATCATCAGCGCGGACACGTCCTCGGGGGTGCCCTCGGAGTACGTGCGCAGCTGCTTCTCCAGGGTGGCCGCGCCGCCCAGCGAGTTGCCGATGACCACGCCCACCCGGGTGCAGTCCCACGACCCGGTGTCCAGACCGGAGTCGGCGACCGCCTGCCGGGCGCCGACCACGGCGAGCTGGGTGAAGCGGTCCAGCTTCCAGGCGGTGCGCCGGCCCAGCTCGGCCGTCGGGTCGAAGCCGGGAACCCGGCACGAGATGTCGACCTTCTCGCCCTTCAGCTCGGGGTCGGTGGCCCCGGCGGAGACGCCGGACAGCACGCGCCGCCAGTTCTCCGCCACCCCGATGCCGGCCGGGGTGACCAGGCCCATGCCGGTGACCGCGACCCCGCGGCCCCGGGCCACGCCGCTCATGCCTGATCCGCCTTCGCGCGGATCACGCTGACGGCCTCGTCCAGGGTGAAGGCGGACTTCAGCTCGCCCTCCTGAAGGACGATGCCCATTTCCTTGCGCAGGATCAGGCTCAGCTCCACGAGGATCAGGGAGTCGATCTCCAGCTCGTCGAAGGTGGCGCCGGAGAGCAGTTCCGCCTCGTCGAGGCCGAACTTCTCGCTGATCAGGACGGAGACGCGGTGCTTGAGGGACTCCTGGACCTGGATGACGGGAGTGCTCATGGTGGTTTCCTCTCGTGGTTCTTTTCTCGGTGTTGCCGGTTTCGGGGTGTTCTCGGTTTTGTCGGTGTGTTGTGGGGCTGTCGGTGGTGGGGCTGTGGGGTGGTGTGGCCCTGGGGGTTGTCGGTGCGCCGGTGTCTCTCGGCGCGCCGGTGGGGTCAGCCGGCTTCCAGGGCCGGCCAGACCAGCGCGGCCGAGCCCCAGGTGAGGCCGCCGCCGAACCCGGTGAGGAGCACGCGGTGGCCTGGCCGCAGCTCGCCGTCGGCGGCGGCGTCGCGCAGGGCGAGCGGGATCGAGGCGGCCACGGTGTTGCCGACCCGGTCCAGATTGGCCACGATCTGCTTCTCCTCCAGGCCGAGTTGCTCGCCCACGGCGTTGAGGATGCGGATGTTGGCCTGATGCGCCACGACCTTGTCCACCTCGGCGGGCGTCCAGCCGATCCGGTCGAGGAGGGTCTGCGAGGACCGGCTCATGTCCAGCACGGCCCGGGTGAACACCGGGCGGCCGTCCATGGTGAAGAAGTGGTCCCCGTCGTCCGGGGGCCCGGGCGTGGAGCGCTGCCGGGAGCCTCCGGCGCGCACGGTGATCAGGTCGGCGCCCGATCCGTCGCTGCCCAGGTCGAAGCCGAGCAGCGCACCCGGCTCGTCCGCCCCGCCCGCCCGCAGGACCACGGCTCCGGCTCCGTCGCCGAAGATGGCCCGGGTGGTGCGGTCGGCCGGGTCGAGGATGGTCGAGAAGGCGTCCGCCCCGATCACCAGGGCCCGTTCGGCGACCCCCGCGGTGATCATGGAGGTGGCTGTGGCCAGCGCGTACACGAACCCCGTGCACACGGCGGACACGTCGAAGGCGGGCACCGTCCCGAGGCCGAGCCGGTGGGCGACGTCCGGCGCGGTGGCCGGGCACGGCCGGTCCGGCGTGCTGGTGGCCAGCACCACCAAGTCCACTCCGGCCGCGTCCTCCCCGCCGGTCCTGCGGGCCGAGGCGAGGGCGTCCCGGCCGGCCGCCACGGCGAGGTCGGAGGTGGCCTCGCCGGCGGCGACGACATGACGCCGGCCGATCCCGGTCCGGGTGCGGATCCACCGGTCGGAGGTGTCGAGCTGTTCCGCCAGCTCCTCGTTGGAGACGGCCGTCTCCGGCAGGGCGCCGCCGAGACCGCACAGGACCGCGACGCGGCTCATGAGGCCAGCTCCCCCGGCTCGCGGCCGCCCGTACGGTCGGCGTGCGCCGCCAGGGCCGTGACCCGGGCGGCCGGAGCCTGCGGCAGCGCCGCCGCCGCGGCGACCGCGGCGCCGGGCGTGCCCCCGGCGTTCGGCGCACCCACGTCGACCGGCGCATCCGCCTCGACCGGCGCATCCGCCTCGATGGGCGCATCCGCCTCGACCGCCGCGCCCCCGGCGTCAGGCGTGCCCGCCTCGGCCGGCGTGGCCCCTGCGGCAGGCTCAGGGGTGCTTCCCGCCCGGAGGCCGATTCCCGCCCGGAAGCTGCTCCCCGCCCTGCGCAGCGCCGTACGGACCGCTGTCGGCTCGGGCGGGACGATCGCCGCCACATGGCCGTCGGGGCGGACCACGAGGGCCCTGGGGGCGGTGCCGAGCAGGGGGGTGAAACCCGGCCACGCGGAGATGTCCCGGACCGGGACACCGTCGGGGGCGGCCGCCGAGACGGACGCACGGGCGGTCAGCCATGTGGAGTCCTGGCGTTCGCCGGCCCAGAGCAGCAGCGTCAGGCGGGCCGGGTCGATCGAGGGCCAGCGTTCGGCGCCCGGCTGCGGTTCGTCGTGCGCGGCGAACACCGGCAGCCGGTCGCCGACGCGGATCCTGCGGGTCAGCCCCGGCAGGGTGTCGCGCAGGGACTCGGCCGGCCGGTAGCTGACGTCGTGCTGCGCCATCAGCGGGCCGCCGAACCGCTGCAGCACCCCGGTCCGGTGCGCCAGCCGTACGGTGACGTCGCGCAGGGCGAGCTCGTGGCGCCGCTTGAACAGCCCCCAGCCGGTCTGCTTGGCGGTGGTCAGCACGATGCGCTCCGCGGCCAGACGGCGGTCGCTGTCGTAGGTGTCGAGGATGCCCGGTTCGAAGGCGCCCCGGACCACGCCGGCCAGCTTCCAGGCGAGGTTGACGGCGTCCTGGATGCCGGTGTTCATGCCCTGCGCGCCGGCGGCGCTGAACACGTGGGCCGCGTCGCCCGCGAGGAAGACCCGGCCCGCGCGCATGGTCTCGGCCACCCGGCGCCGGGCCCGGAAGATGGTGGACCAGTCGAGCTCGCCGACGACGCCGGGTCGCGGGGAACGCTCGTCGAGGAAGCGCTGGAACAGCTCGGGCGGCGGCCCCTGCTCCCCCCGCCAGTCCGGCACGCTGATGGCGAGCCGGTACTGGCCGTCGCCGAAGGGGGCGATCCCCAGTGCGCCGGAGCGGGAGTAGCAGTACACCAGCGCGTGCTGGTCCAGGTCGCCGGCCACAGGACCGTCGCCGATCGCGAACAGCACGTCGTCGCCGGCGCCCAGCAACTCGATCCCGGCGAAGCGGCGCACCGCGCTGTGCGCGCCGTCCGCGCCGATCACCCAGTCCGCCTCGATGCGCTCGGTGCGCCCGTCGGCCCGCAGCACCTCGGCGACCGGCCGGGGCCCCGAGGTGTCGAGCCCGGTGAGGGAGCCGGACTCGATCTCGCCGCCGTACGCCGCCAGCCGGGTGCGGATCACCTCCTCCGTGGTGTCCTGCGGGACGACCACGCCGAAGGGATAGGGGGTGTCGGTGAGCCGGCTCATCTCGATGGCGCCGAGGTGCCGCTTGTCGGAGTAGTACTGCACCGAGTCCAGCCGGTTGCCCAGCTCGATCAGCGGCTCGGAGGCGCCGATGCGGCCGAGGAGCTCGAGGCTGCGCGGCCAGACCACGCTGGCCCGGGAGTGCTGGGCGGGGCCGGCGGCCGAGTGGTCGACCAGCCGTACCGCGACGCCCTGCGCGAGCAGTTCGGTGGCGAGCACCAGTCCCACGGGGCCGGCGCCCACGACGAGGACGGGACGCCGCTCTCCGGGGTCCTCGCGCTGGGGGAACGCCATGACAGTCCTTTCGACGAAGTTCAGCGACATGCGAAGAGGTTCGGCACGTGCGGTGGGGTGGAGCGGGGTGCACAGCGAAGGGGGCGGGTGACGTCCGCCGGGTCAGGTCCGCCGCACCACGGCGGCGCTCCACGTGAACCCGGCGCCCGCGCTCAGCACGGCCGCGTACGCGCCGCGTTCGAGGCGGTGCGGGCCGCTGTCCGCGGCCAGGGCGGCCAGGTTCGACAGCAGGTCGCCGGCGCCCAGATGGCCCGTGTACTCGCCCAGGTCGGCCGGCGGTGCGTCGGTGACCTCGGCGACGGCGGGGCCGTACACCTCGCGTGCCGTGGCCCGGCCGAGCCGCGGCAGCAGCACGGCGCTCAGCCGCTCCCCGCCGGCGCCGACGCCCGCCTCGGCCAGTGCGGCGGCCAGGACGGCCGTGGTCTCCCGGCGCAGCCGGTCGAGGAAGCGCGGCTTGCCCTGTTCGGCGAGGAACGCCTTCTTGGTCCGGCGGACGTCGACTGCCGCACCGCGGGTGTGCGGCGCCGGGTGGAAGCCGTCGGTGTCCCGGTGGGCGCTCTCCAGTTCCGGCGCCGCACGCGTGCACAGGGCGCGCAGGGAGAGCGCCCCCCTCGGCACGGGCCCGGTGCCGACGACGGCCGCGGTGGCGCCGTCGCCGTACCAGACGCCGTAGTCGCCGCCCCACCGGTCGAAGCCCGGCGGTGCGAAGCGGTCGGCGGTGGTCACCAGGACCGGACCGTCGCCGGGCCGCGCCGCGAGCTGGTGCACCGCGGTGCGCAGGGCGGCGGCCGCGCCGTTGCACATCTGCTGGACGCCGGTCGGGACGGCCTCCAGGGCGCCGATCCCGGCGGCCACGTAGTGGGCCGGCGACCAGAAGTCGTGGCCCTGGTAGTACGTCCAGGCGTGCAGGACGGCGGAGAGGTCCCCGGCGGGCGCCCCGGCCCGGGTCAGGGCGAGCCGGGCGGCGCGCACCGCCATGCGGGGGGCGGACAGCTCGGGGGAGACGGGCAGTTGCCCGTACCCCATGGCGTCCGCCTCCTCGGCGGTGATCCGGCCGGCGGCCAGCGCGTCCACCGTCTTCTCCGCGGTGGGCGGCAGCCACTCGGCGGGCGCGAGCCAGACGCCGTCGGGGGGCATGCCGCCGGCGGCCGTGCCGTCGGGGGTCATATGCACTCCTCGCCGTCGAGCAGCGGGACGCCCGTGGAGGCGGTGGTGGTGTGCATCCGCCCGGAGGCGATGACGTCGCCGTCCTGCTCGAAGTCGATGTGGAAGGTCCGCAGGTCCGGCAGCATCAGGCTGAGGTTGTCCTCGTGCGCGTACGGCTCGGTCTTGCGGATGTGCACCGTCGTGGGCACGTCCAGTTCGGCGTACCGGGTGAAGGAGAACTCGAAGCCGGCGACCGTGCTGCGGCTGACCGAGGCGCCCCACAGGTCGGACACGCCGAGCATGCACAGCTGGCGGGCGGCCTCCATGAGCACCATGCCGGGCACGTGGTCCTGGCCGTGGTCGAACATGCTGCGGTTGTCCAGCGGCACCCGCACGGACGCGGAGGCGTTGTCGCTGCCCACGGTGACGGAGCTGAGGACGACGTTCGCCGGGTCGCTGCGGCCCACCAGGTGCGGGGCGACGTACGCGGTCTGCCGGGGCAGGTCCTGGAACGGCACCAGCGGCCGGCCACGGCCCTGCAGGCGGACCGTGTCGTAGACCTCGGAGGGGATGTAGCCGACGTCCATCCGCACGAAGCCGAGGCAGCGCTGCGCCAGCTTCATGTCGACGCCGAAGGACAGCCGGCGCACATCGCCCGGGGTGCCGCGGCGGTTGCTCGTGCGCACCGAGATGCGCAGCTCGCCCGGCCGCTCCTGCCGCGGGAGGGTCAGCAGCCCCGGCAGCTCCATCGACCAGGACCGCAGCAGGAACTTGCTGCTGCGCGAGACCCCTGCGTACTCGTGGCCGCCGTAGGTCTCGGCCTGCCGGCAGCACTCCAGCAGCAGCATCGGGTCAGGGGTGCCGAGCCGCGAGGTGTGCTCGGTGTAGTAAGCGTGCAGCGGGGGCAGTTGGGCGGCCGCGAGATATTCCTCCTCACCGGTTTTGCGGGCGTCGGTGAGGAACACCTCGGAAAGCGCCCAGCGGTGCAGCAGGGAACGGTCCACGGTGCGCATGAATTCGAGGTTGGCGGCACCCGGCAGGCAGGTCTTCTTTTCTTCAGAGGTCATTTCCTTCGTCCTCCTGATGCGGCGCGAGTGGGGGTCGATTCCCTTTTCTCTCGCGTGATTTCATTGTCGAGGGGGGTGGCAAAGCGCTCACTAAAAGCGGACTCAAAGGGCGGGCGCCGCAAGCCGGCGCTCAGCCCACCCAGGCGAGCGGGCCGCGGTAGCCGTGGCCGGCCCGGTCCCAGTTCGCGCGGGCGGCGGCGGGCTCGGCCGCGTCGCCGGCGCCGCTCTCGGCGCGCGCCCGCAGCACGGTCAGCACGCAGGCCAGCGCGGCCAGTTCGGCGGGGTCGGGGTTGCCGCGGACGACACGGAACGCGGCCTCGCGCAGCGCGTCGGACGGCGACGGCACGCCGGGCTCGGCGCTCACAGCGGGGTGATCCCGTGCTTGCGCTGCGGCAGCGCCCGGTGCTTGGTCCGCAGCATGGCCAGGGAACGCGCCAGCACCGCACGGGTCTCGCCCGGTTCGACGACGTCGTCGACCAGGCCGCGTTCGGCCGCGTAGTACGGGTGCATCAGCTCGGACCGGTACTCCTCGACCATCCGCGCCCGCATCGCCGCGGGGTCGTCGGCGTCGGCGATCTGCCGGCGGAAGATGACGTTCGCGGCGCCCTCGGCGCCCATCACCGCCACCTCGTTGGTGGGCCAGGCGAAGGACAGGTCCGCGCCGACCGACCGGGAGTCCATGACGATGTAGGCGCCGCCGTACGCCTTGCGCAGGATCAGCTGGATGCGGGGCACGGTGGCGTTGCAGTACGCGTACAGCAGCTTCGCGCCGTGCCGGATGATCCCGTTGTGCTCCTGGTCCACGCCGGGCAGGAAGCCGGGCACGTCCAGCATGGTGATCAGCGGGATGTTGAAGGCGTCGCACAGGGAGACGAACCGCGCGGCCTTCTCGCTGGCCTTGATGTCCAGCACCCCGGCGCTGGCGAGGGGCTGGTTGGCGACGATGCCCACCACGTGCCCGTCGATCCGGGAGAGCGCGCACACGACGTTGGGCGCCCAGGTCGGGTGCGTCTCGAAGTACTCGCCGTGGTCGACGATCTCCTCGACGACCTCCCGCACGTCGTAGCCGCGCGAGGGGTCGGCGGGGACGAGGCCGGCGAGCCGGTCGGTGCGCCGGTCCGCCGGATCGTCGCAGGGCAGCACGGGCGCGGACTGCCGGTTGTTGGACGGCAGGTACGACAGCAGGTAGCGCACGTCCTCCAGGCAGCTCGCCTCGTCGTCGTACGCGAACGCGGCCACCCCCGACACCGACGCGTGCACGTCGGCGCCGCCCAGTTCGTCCATGGTCACCTGCTCGCCGGTGACCGCCCGCACGACGTCCGGTCCGGTGATGAACATCTGGGCCACGCCCCGGACCATGAAGGTGAAGTCGGTGAGCGCAGGCGAGTAGGCCGCGCCTCCCGCGCACGGGCCGAGGATCACGCTGATCTGCGGGACGACGCCGGAGGCGCGCGCGTTGCGGCTGAAGATCCCGCCGTACCCGGCGAGCGCGGTCACCCCTTCCTGGATGCGGGCGCCCGCGCCGTCGCAGAGGCTCACCAGCGGGGCGCCGGCCGCCTCCGCGAGGTCCATCAGCTTGTGGATCTTCGCCGCGTGGGACTCGCCGAGCGCCCCGCCGAAGATGCGGAAGTCGTGTGCGTAGACGAAGACCTGACGGCCCTCGACGGCGCCCCACCCGGTGACCACGCCGTCGGTGTGCGGCCTGCGGCGCTCCAGGCCGAAGCCGGTCGCGCGATGCCGGCGCAGCGGCTCCAGCTCGGTGAACGATCCCTCGTCCAGCAGAAGTCCGATGCGCTCGCGGGCGGTGAGCTTGCCTCTCGCGTGCTGCGCCTCGGTGGCCCGCTGTCCTGGGCCCGCGTGCACCTCCGCACGCAGCCGCCGCAGCTCCTCCACCCGCACATGCATGCTGTCGGGCCGCTCGGGTTCCGGCGCGGCAGGCGGCGCCGGGCTGTGCGCCACGGGGTTCTCGACCAGGGTCGTCATGCCTTGTCCTCCCATCCGGACGCCTCTGGAACGAGGCCGCCCGAAAGAAGGGTTCGGGGTCACGGACAATGCCTGACTCAAGCCCTGAAACAGGCGCCGATTCCTTTTCCGGGCCTTGAGCGAAGGGCAGGCCGGGGCGTGAGGAGAACACGGTCCGGAACTTGAGCGGCGTCACCGGACGATGTTTCCGGCCGTTGTCGGAAGCATCGAGAGGGCAGATCATGGTCGCGCACGTTCACGCATTCACCGCCGAGCCGCGGTACGCCGTCCTTTTTCCGGGCCAGGGGGTGCAGCGCCCCGGCATGGGCGAGCCGTGGCGGGCCACGCCGTCCTGGGAACTGGTCGACACCGTCTCCCGGGCCAGCGGGTTCGACGTCGCAGAGCTGCTGCTGACGGCGGATCAGGACACCCTGTCCCGCACCGACCACGCTCAGATCTCGGTGTTCACCGCGTCATTGCTGGCCTGGTCGGAGTTCCGCCGGCACGATCCGTCCGCGCAGGTGGCGGCCGTCGCCGGACACAGCCTCGGGGAGTACTCGGCTCTCGTGGCCGCCGGGGTGCTGACGCCCGCCGACGGCGCCTGGCTGGTGGGCGAGCGGGGCCGGGCCATGGCGGCGGCGGCCCGGCGGCGGCCCGGAGCGATGGCCGCCGTGATGGGCGGCGGCCCGGAGCAGGTCAGGGCCCTGGTGGAGGAGGCCCGCCGGGACGGCGCCGAGCTGTGGGTGGCCAATCACAACAGCCCCCGGCAGACGGTGGTCGCCGGCAGTCGCACGGCCGTGGCGGCCACCGCCGCCCGTGCGGCCGGAGCCGGTCTGCGCTACGCCGTCCTGCCGGTCACCGCCGCCTGCCACAGCCCCTACATGGAGCCGGCCGGCACGGCACTGCGCAGCGCCCTGGAACGGACGCGCTTCGCGGCGGGGTCGATCCCCGTGGTGGCCAACGTCGACGCCCGGGCGCACCGGGGCGGCGACCACTGGCGCGAGCTGTGCGCCCGGCAGCTGGTCAGCCCGGTCCGCTGGGCGGACACCCTGCACGTCCTCCACGAGGAGCTGGACGCCACGGCGTTCCTGGACATCGGTCCCGGCGCCACCCTCGCCGGCCTGGCGAAGCGGACCCTGCCGCAGGTCCCGGCGCCGCGGTTCGCGGTGCCGGCACCGCAGGCGGCCTGACGACCGCACGGCCGTCCGGCAGTATGAGGCCTTGTGACCGGCATCTCGGAGACCCGCGGAGCCGCCGCCGACCCGCCGCGGACCAGGCGGGCGGCGGCCGGCGCCGCGGTCCTGACCCTCGGCGCGGGGCTCGGGCTCCGGGCCGTGGCGGCCGGTGACGTGGCCAAGTACGGCGGGGACGCGCTGTACACCGTCCTGCTGCTCACGCTGATCGTCGCCCTCGCGCCACGGGTGACGCCTCTGACGGCCGCCGGAGGCGCGCTGGCCGCCAGTTGGGCCGTCGAGTTCCTCCAGCTCAGCTCCGTGCCGGCGGACCTCTCCCGGCGCAGCGCCCTCGCCCGTCTGGTGCTCGGCTCCACCTTCAATCCCCCGGACCTGCTCTGGTACGCGGTCGGCGCGCTGGCCGGCTGGGGCGTCCACACCGCGCTGCGCTCCGGCCGCGCGGGCGGAGGTCGCGGGGCAGGCTGAGGCGTCCGGCGTCCGGCGTGCTGCGTCCGGCGAGCGCTGTCCGCCGAGCGGCGTCCGTCCAGCGCTGTCCGCCGGCGCGTCCGTCGTCCGGCGGCTCGGCGGAGGGCCGCTCCGCCGAGCCGCCGGAGCGGCCGTGTCTCAGCGCAGTGCGCTCTTCTGCTGCCATTCGGCCCACGAGAGGTTCCACGTGCCGAAGCCGTTCCCGGGCGCGACCACGCCCTTGGTCTCCTTGCCGGTGATCTCGAACGGGTCGCCCGGCCGCACCTGCCCGTACAGCCAGGCCGCGTTCGCGTCGCTCATCCCTATGCATCCGGAACTGTGGTTGGCGGAGCCGAAGAAGCGGGCGTTCCACGGCGCGGCGTGCGCGTACATGCCCGACCAGGTCAGCCGCATCGAGTAGTCGACCATCTTGTCGTAGGCGTTGCCCAGGCCCACCGTCTCGGAGTTCATGTTGATCGTGCCCTCCTTGGCCATGAGCACGGCGGTGCCGCGCCAGGAGCGCTTGTCGCCGCCGGGCGTCCCGCCGGACACCGGTATGCGCCGCACCGTCCGGCCGTTCCGCTCGAGGGTGAGCTGATGGCTGTCGAGGTCGACCTTGACGATCTGCCGGGCGCCGACGGTGAAGGTGGTCGTGTAGTCGCGCACGAACCAGCCGCCGTCCGGGCCCGAGTCGGTGCCGTTCAGCTCCGCGTTCAGCGTGACCTCGGTCCCGGGCTTCCAGTACGCCTCGGGCCGCCAGTCCACCCGGTCGCCGCCCGACCAGTCGCGTATCCATCCCCAGGAGCCCTTGGTGCCGTTCGAGGTGGTGATCCTCAGCTGCTTCTCGACCTCGGCGCGGTTCTTGACCGGGCGGTCGAAGACCAGGGAGACGGGCTGGGCGACGCCGACGGTGGCGCGGGCGCCCGGTCGCCAGTCGACCTTGTTGACCTTGCCGGCCGGAGCCGTGGTGAACGCGGCCCTGGTGCTCCTGGCGGTGCCGCCGTCGGTCCGGGTCGCCGCCGTCACGGTGTACGCCGCGCCGGGCACCGCCTTGCGGTCGGAGACCCATGAGCGGCCGTCGGCGGCGACCTTCCCGGCGAGCCGGTGGCCCTCGGCGTCGGCGACGGTCACCGAGGTGAGTCGGCCGCCCGCGGCGGTGACCGTCACGGGCCGGCCCGCCGGGACCCCCGTTCCCGTCGGTGTGACGGTGACCGTGACCGGGCGGTCGGCGGCGCCCGCCGGTCCCTTGGCGTCGGACCCGCTCGGGTCGGCGCTCGACGAGCAGGCGGCGAGCGGCGCCAGCAGGGCGGCCACGACGGCGGCCCGGACGCGGGCATGGGTGAGTACGCGTATACGAGGCAACGGGACCTCCGAGAAGGACGCGAACGGCGTCGGTGAGTCGGCGATGACGTGACTGTAGAGCCGGAAAACCCGAGGTCAGACACTATGGAGCAATGTGACGGCCACTGGTGAGGAACGGTCATGGTCCGGTCACATTCACCGCGCGGAGCGGTCATGGGCCGCGGTGAGCATCTGCTGTGTCCCCGCGACAGGTCCGGGGAGAAGGAGAGGCTCAGACCGTGTCAGCGCTGCTCGTGCCGCCCAGTCGTGTGTGCCAAGCCCGGGACCGGGGCGTGACGTTGCGCCCCATCACCGCCGAGACCTACCGCGCCTTCCTCGAGACCCCGGACGGCGCCGCCCTCGGCGCCGGCTTCCTCCAGTGCCCGTCCTGGGCCGACGTCAAGGAGGGCTGGCGCGCCCGACTCCTCGGCTGGGGACCGGATCCGCAGGCGGGCGCGCTGAACGGCGTGGCCCTGGTGCTGCTGCGGCAGTTCCCCGGCACCCGCAAGTACTTCGCGTACCTTCCCGAAGGGCCCGTCGCCGACTGGAACGACCCCGACGTCGACGGCTGGCTCGACCCGCTCCTCGAACACCTGCGCCGCTCGGGCGCGTTCGCCGTGCGCATCGGCCCGTCGCCCGCCTACCGGCGTTGGGACGCCGCCCTGCTCAAGCCGCTCACCGGGCCGGGCCGCCGCCTGGGCGACGTCCTCGCCAGCGAGGTCGACCCGCTCGGCACCGCCGTCGCCGAGCGGCTGCGGGCCCGGGGCTGGCGCCGCTGCGGCGGCGACGGGACCGGCGAGGACGGTGACGCCCAGCCCCGGCACGTCTTCCAGGTGCCGCTCGCCGGACGCACTCCGCAGGACCTGTGGTCCGGCCTCAACCAGGAGTGGCGACGCAATGTGCGCCGGGCCCGGAAGGAGGGCGTGGAGGTGGTGGTCGGCAGCGCGGCGGATCTCCCCGAGTTCCACCGGCTGCTCGGCATCACCGAGCGGCGCGACGGCTTCCGGCTGGGCCGCTCGCTCGCCTACTACGAGCGTCAGTACGCCGCGCTCAACGCCGAGGAACCGGGCCGCATGCGGCTGTACCTCGCCCGTCACCGGGGAGAGGTCCTGGCCGCCCACACGCTGATCACGGTCGGCCGGCGGGCCTGGTACCAGACCGGCGCCTCCGCCGACCACCGTCGAGAGGTCCGGCCCTCCAACGCCCTGCAGTGGCGGATGCTGCTGGACGCCCACGCTCTCGGGGCCGACGTCTACGACATGCGCGGGGTACCCTCCACTCTCGATCCCGACGAACGTGCGTACGGACTGCTGCGCTGGAAGCTCGGCACCGGAGGACAGGTCGTCGAGACGCTGGGGGAATGGGAGAGACCGATGACCGGCAGCGCCAACCACGCGCTCCACCGTGCCTTCCAGGCATACCTGAACCGCCGATGAAGCGGACGCCGATACCGGCCGACGCGGCCGACGCCGGGAGCGCGGGGGCGACGGGGACCACGGAAGCGACGCAGGCCACGGGCGCGACGGAGGCCACGGGCGCGACGGAGACGACGGGCGCGGCGAAGACGGCGAAGGCGTCCTCCGCGGGACGCAGCACCGCCGTCATGGCCGCCGGGTCCGTCGTCTCCCGGGCCACCGGTTTCGTCCGGTCCGCGGTCGTCGCGGCAGCGGTGGGCACCATCGGGCGGACCGCCGACGGTTACGCCGTCGGCAACGCCCTGCCCACCATCGTCTACATGCTGCTCCTCGGCGGCGCGCTGAACGCCGTCTTCGTGCCCGAACTGGTCAAGGCCGCCAAGGAGCACGACGACGGGGGGCGGGCGTACACCGACCGGCTGGTCACCGTCTGCGTCGTCGCCCTGCTGGCGATCACCGCGACCGCGGTGTGGGCGGCTCCCGCCATCGTCGACGCCTACACCGACTACACCGGCCCGCAGGCGGCCATGACCACCGCGTTCGCCCGCTACTGCCTGCCCCAGATCTTCTTCCTCGGACTGTTCACCCTGCTCGGTCAAGTCCTCAACGCGCGGGGCCGGTTCGGCGCGATGATGTGGGCGCCGGTCCTGAACAACGTCGTCGTCATGGCCGTCTTCGGCGGGTACCTGGCCCTGGCCCTCGGAGGCGGGGAGACGCTCACCGCGACCGAGACCGCGGTGCTCGGCTGGGGCACGACCGCCGGCATCGTCGTCCAGGCGCTCGCCCTCGTTCCCGCGCTGCGCGCGGCCCGCTTCCGGTGGCGGCCCCGCTTCGACTGGCGCGGCAGCGGACTGACCCGCCCGCTGCGCTCGGCCGGCTGGCTGGTGCTGCTGGTGCTGGCCAACCAGGCCGCGTACTGGGTCACCACCCGGCTGGCCACGACCGCGGGCCTCGAAGGCGGCCCCGGATACGGCGCGTACAACAACGCCTATGTCCTGTGGGTCGTCCCGCACGGCATCGTCACCGTCTCCGTGGTGACCGCGCTGATGCCCCGGATGAGCGCGGCCGCCGCCGACGGGGACACCGCCGCCGTGCGACGCGACGTCTCCCACGCCCTGCGCGTCAGCGCCTCGGCCGTCGTCCCCGCCGCCTGCGCGCTGTTCGCGCTGGCCCAGCCGGTGATGGCCCTCGTCTTCGGGTACGGCAGGACCAGCGCCGACGACACGGTCGCCATGGCGGGGATCCTCATGGCCTTCGCGCCGGGACTCGTCGCCCTGTCGGGCCAGTACGTCCTGTCCCGTGCCTTCTACGCGCTCTCCGACACCCGGACGCCGTTCCTGCTCAACCTCGTGATCGTCGCCCTCAACGCGGCGCTCTCCCTGGCCGCCGCACACCTGCTGCCGGCCCGCTGGGCGGTGACCGGCATGGCGGGGGCGTACTCACTGGCGCTGTGCGCCGGCTGTGCGGTGACCGGCCGGGTGCTGAGCCGCCGGCTCGCCGTCGCCCACCCCCTGCGCTCGTCCGCCCTCGGCGCCCACGGGCGGCTGCTGCTCGCCGCCGTCCCCGCCACCGCGCTCGGCCGCCTCGCGGCCCTGGGCGCGGCGGGCGCGGGCGCCCTGGCCGCCGCAACTGCCGGCGCGGTCGTCGTCGTCCTCACCTTCGCCCTGCTCGCCCGTCCGCTGCGACTCGCCGAACTCGACACGCTGCTCCGCGGCCTGCGCCGGCGACCGCGACGGACCTGACCACCACAGAGGGAGAACCGCCGATGCCCCGCGTGCTCCTCATCGAGGACGACCCTTCCGTACGCGAGGGCGTCGAACTCGGTCTGCGCCGCCGCGGCCACGAGGTACGGGCGGCCGCGACCGGCGAGGCCGGCCTCGCCGCGCTGGCCGAGTTCCGCCCCGACCTGCTGCTGCTGGACCTGATGCTGCCGGGAATGAACGGCGTGCAGGTCTGCCGGCAGGTCCGCGAGCGCAGCCAGCTGCCGATCATCATGCTCACCGCGCGCGGCGACGACTTCGACGTGGTCATCGGTCTGGAGGCCGGCGCCGACGACTACATCGTCAAGCCCGCCCGGACCGAGGTGATCGAGGCCCGGATCCGGGCCGTGCTGCGCCGCCTGGACGACGGCAACCCGGGCCGCCCGGCCATCGAGGTGTACGGCGCGCTCACCGTCGACCGGGTCGGACTGACCGTCGCCAAAGCCGGCCGGCCGCTCGCCCTCGCCCCCTCGGAGCTCAAGCTCCTGCTGCACCTGTGCGCCGCCCCCGAGCAGGTCTTCAGCAGGCAGCAACTGCTGGAGCACGTCTGGGAGCACAGCTACCACGCCGACGCCCGGCTGGTCGACGCATGCGTGGCACGGCTGCGCGGCAAGATCGAGGACGAGCCCGGCAGCCCGCGTTACGTGCAGACGCTGCGCGGCTTCGGGTACCGCTTCGGACCGCTGTGATCACCGGCTTCCGGCGCGGCGTCCCGCGTCGCGGCGACGACGCGGGGCGAGACGGCGCGCCCGCCGAAGAGCGGTCGCGGGTCAGGGCGTTCGGTCTGCGTACACGGCTGCTGCTCGCATTCCTGCTGGTCGCGGCCGTCAGCGCCGGCACGACGGCCGCGCTGACCTACCGTGAGGCCCGCAACGCGCTGCTGGAGACCGCCCAGGACACGGCGGTCACGTCGTTCCGCGACCAGGTCCAGCAGACGGGCTTCTCCCTGCCGGTGCGCAAGGAGGGCCTGGAGGAGGTCCTGCGGGACATCGCCCGCAAGGGCAAGCCGCACCCCTGGGTGGTGTTCGCCGAGTACGGCTCGCTGCGCGCCTCCTCGGGCGAGAACCCCGTCTCCACCGTCATCACGCCCGAACTGCGGCGCGCCGCGGTGGCCGACCCGCACGGCAGCTTCGAGCGGGTCGTCAAGGACGGCGTCCCCTACCTCACCATCGCCATGCCCACCGTCTTCAAGGCGAGCGCGTCGAGCGTGCTGCCCAGCGGTCTCGTCCTGTACGCCGTCATGCGGATGACCGACGAGCAGCTCAACGTCGACGCGCTCCTCACCGCCGCCCGGGACGGCGCCGTGCCCGGCCTCGTCGTCGCGCTGATCCCCGCCCTGCTCGCGGCCCGCAGCGTGCTGCGTCCGGTGCGGGAACTGAGCCGGGCGGCCCGCAGCATGGGCAGCGGCAGACTCGACACCCGCATCCCGGTGCGCGGCAGTGACGAACTGGCGGACCTGGCACGCACCTTCAACGAGTCGGCGGCGCAACTGGAACGCTCCGTCAAGGAGTTGCGCGATGCCGAGGAGCGCGCCCGCCGGTTCGCCTCCGACGTCTCGCACGAACTGCGCACCCCGCTCGCCGGGATGCTCGCCGTCACCGAGGTCCTCGACGAGGACGCGGACGACCTGGACGCCGACACCGCGCGGGCGGTCCGGCTGGTCAGCGCGGAGACCGGAAAACTCGCCGTGCTCGTCGAGGACCTGATGGAGATCTCCCGCTTCGACGCCCGCGCGGCCGAGCTGAACACCGACGAGGTCGACGTCGCCGAGGCCATCGGCAAGACGCTGCAGCACCGGCACTGGACCGACGGCCGGGTCCGCGTCGAACTGCCCGGCGGCATCCGGGCCCGTCTCGACCCGCGCCGCTTCGACGTGGTGGTCGCCAACCTCGTCGGCAACGCCCTGCGGCACGGCGGCGCGCCCGTCACGGTGCGCCTGCGCACCGAAGCGCGTCCCCCGGGCCTGCCCGTGCTGGTCACCGAGGTCGTGGACAGCGGTCCCGGCATCCGCCCCGAGTCCCTCCCGCACATCTTCGACCGCTTCTACAAGGCCGACGCGGCCCGTGCCCGTTCGGCGGGCAGCGGCCTGGGACTGGCGATCACCCAGGAGAACGTGCGGTTGCACGGCGGAACGATCCACGCGGGGAACCTGCCGGGCGGCGGCGCCGTCTTCACCGTCGAGATACCGCTCCACGCGGAGGAGGCCGGCGGATGAGCGTTGCGCGGATGCGCCGGCGTGCCGCCGCCGTCGCGGCGGCCCTCGTGCTCGGTGCTCCGCTGCTCGGCGGCTGCGGCATCCCGGAGACCGACGTCATCGAGGCGGGCGGTCCCGCCACCGTCCAGGCCTTCCTCACCCGCAGCACCGACCTGCTGCTCTTCTTCCGCTCCCCCGACGGCCGGGTGCGCCCCGTGATACGGACGGTGAAGGTCTCGACCGTGACCGTCGGGGACGGCTCGGCGGACGCGGGCTCCGGCCCGCCGGCGGCACCGGTGGCGCCGGAGAAGATCGTCATGATGCTGCTCGCCGGCCCGCACGAGGAGGACCGGGCCGCCGGCCTGGACACCTCCCTCCCCGCCGCCCTCCCCGGCGTGCCGGTCCGGATCGGAGCCGCCACGGCCGGCAGGGTCACGACCCGCGTGCCCCTCGCCCTTGACGGGCTGGACGACACCGCCCTGCGTCAGCTGACCTGCACGATCGCCTACAGCCTGGACGTCGACGGTCGGATCGTCGTGGAGATGACGGGACAGGACGGCGCGTCGAGGTCCGGCGCCTGCGGACTCGCCCCCGGCAGCGCCGGAGCCGATGCCGTCACCCGTTGACGGGCATGCCGGCGGTCACCGCTCGCCGGTGGACCGATCCGCGCCCGGTGTGGAGTCGGGGTCGGGGTCGGACTCGGGGTCGGGGTCGGACTCGGGGTCGGACTCGGACTTGGGGTCGGACTCGGACGCGGGTTCGGAGTCGGGTTCGGCGTCGAGTTCGGGTTCGGCGTCGGGTTCGGGCCTGCCGGGGCTCCCGGCGGGGGTGGCGGCGGCGGGGGACGTCCACCGCGCCCCGGTGCGCAGCCGGAAAGCGGCGACGGCGGCCTCCACGGTGGGGAAGAAGTCCCGGGCTCCGATGGCGCCGGTCAGCCCGTACCGCTCCAGCTTGCGCCGCACCGGGTCCTTGAGCTCGGCGAACACCAGCCGCACGCCCCGGGCGTCGAGAACCGCGTCGAGTTCCTCCAGGACGTCCGCGGCGGTGGTGTCCACGTCGGTCATGGGCTCCGCCGCGATCACGATCCAGGCCGGCCGCGGGTCGGCGTCGGCCAGCCGCCTGACCTCGTCCCGGAAGGCCTTGGCGTTGACGAAGACGAGCGGGGCGTCGAACCGGTAGATCACCAGCCCCGGCAGCCGCCCGGCCCCCGGGTAGGAGCGGACGTCGTGGAAGCCCTCCAGGTCCTTCACCCGCCCCAGCACCGTGTTGTACGGCCACCAGGCGCGCCGGAAGACGTTGAGGACCGACAGGGCCACCGCTATGGCGATCCCGGGCAGCACGCCCAGCAGCGCCACGCCGACGAAGGCCGCGAGGCACAGCAGGAACTCCGCCCGGCGCTGCCGCCACAGCCGCACCGCCCCCGGGACGTCGGCAAGGGAGAGCGACGCGGTGATGACCACGGCGGCGAGAGCCGGCTGGGGAAGGTTGCGGAACAGGCCGGGCGCCAGTACCAGCATCAGGACGATGAGCGCCGCCCCGACGACGCCGGTGAGCTGGCTTCTGGCTCCCGCGCGTTCCGCCACCGCCGTACGCGATCCGCTGGTGCTGACCGGGAACCCCTGGAAGAGGCCGGCGGCCAGGTTCGCGGCGCCCACCCCGGCCATCTCCTGGTTGCCGCGGACCTCCTGCCCCGTACGGGCCGCGAAGGCCGACGCGTTGGAGATCGTGTCGGCCAGCGACACCAGGGCGATGCCCAGCGCGCCCCCGAACAGCGGCGCGAGGTCGGCGAGTCGGACGTCGGGGATCGTGAACGGCGGGAATCCCTCGGGAAGTTCCCCGACCAGACTGACGCCGTGCTCGCCGAGGTCGAAGACCGTGGCCGCGGCGATCGCGAGGACCACCATCACGAGCACCGCCGGGACCTTCGGCAGGACGCGCTGGAGCACCAGGATCAGGACGATCCCGCCGCCGCCCACCGCGGCGGCCGCCGGCACCGCCGCCCCGTCGCCGAGTTCGCGCACGAGGCCGACGCATTCGCCGATCAGGTCGTCCGCCTCGACCTTGAAGCCGAGCAGCTTGGGCAGCTGGCCGATCAGGATGGTCAGGGCCAGGCCGTTCATGTAGCCGATCATCGTCGGCTTGGAGATCAGGTCGGCGATGAAGCCGAGCTTCGCCACCGAGGCCAGGATCATGACGGCCGCCACCATGAGCGCGAGGACCGACGCCAGGGCGACGGCGCGGTCGGGATCGCCGTCGGCCGCCACCAGCGGCAGCACGGTCGCGGCGATCATCGGCCCCAGCGAGGAGTCGGGGCCCAGCACCAGGATCCTGCTCGGCCCGCACACCGCGTACCCGAGCAGGCAGAGGATCGTCGTGTACAGGCCGGTGATGGGCGGCAGGCCCGCCAGCTCGGCGTACGCCATGCCCTGCGGCACCAGCAGCATGGTCAGGACGACGCCCGCGACCAGGTCCTTGACCAGCCACTCGCGGCGGTAGGACGACACCGCGCGGATCCCGGGCACGGCCCGCCACCACGGGGAGGACGGCCTGCGGCCGGTGTGCTGGCTCGTCACGGGCCGTCCTTCCGTTCTGCCCCGCCGCCCGCGTCAGGCGCGCCTGATCCTACGGGCCAGGAACTTGCCCAGTTCCCACAGGAGCAGCAGCGCGAGGGCGGCGAGCAGGGCCCAGCCGAACTGCCGCGCGTCGATGCGGGTCGTGCCGAGGATGCGGCGGAAGCCGTCCATCTGGGTCACCAGCACCGCGAGCACGAACTGGGTCAGCGCCACCCAGTTCATCTGCCTGCTGTCGAAGGCGGACGTCGTCAGCACCGAGCCCGTCTCACTGCGGCACTCGAACGCGGCGACGATGAGACAGAGGGCGAAGGCGGTGAACGCGATCGACTGTCCGGTCCCGACGCTGTCGAAGTGGCGTTGGCCGAGCTTGATCAGCGCGAGCAGGAGGACGGTGATCGCGAGGCCGCCGGCCCCGACCGTCACCAGGACGGGCCGGGTCAGCACCGACTCCCCGCGCGGACGCGGCCTGCGGCGCATCAGCCCGGGGCTCTCCCGGTCGAAGCCGAGCGCGAAGCCGAACGAGGCGTTGACCACGAAGTGGATCCACAGCACCTGCGGCGGGGTGAACGGCTCACCGGCGGCGATGTCGAGGACGGTGGCCCCGAGGAAGGTCAGGACGAAGGTGACCAGCAGGAGCAGGACGAACCGGATGTACTTGGTGAGGTTGTCGTAGATCCGCCGGCCCTGCTCCACGGCGTAGACGATGGTGGCGAAGGCGTCGTCGGAGAGGATCATCCGTCCGGCGTTCTTCGCCACGTCCGTGCCGCTGCCCATCGCGATGCCGATGTCGGCGGCCTTGATGGCGGGCGCGTCGTTGACGCCGTCCCCGGTCATCGCCACGACGTCGCCCTTCTTCTTGAGCGTGTCGGCGAGCAGCACCTTGTGCTCGGGTGCGACGCGTCCCACCACGCCGATGTCGTCGATGCGGGCGAGCCGTTCGTCCTCGCTCAGGGCGGCGAAGTCGGCGCCGAGGACCGCTTCGCCGGGGATGCCGAGCTGCCGGGCGATCGCCGCGCCGGTGGTGACGTCGTCGCCGGTCACCATGCGGACCCGGATGTGCCCCGCCTGGGCGCCGGCCACGGCCGCCCGGGCGTCCTGGCGGGGCGGATCGACCATGCCGACGAGGCTGGTGATCCGCAGCTCGGTGACGTGGGCGAGGAGGTCGCCGTCGGGGTCGAAGCCGGCCGGGTCCAGATCACGGGTGGCCGCGGCCATCACCCGGCGGCCCTCGCCGCCCATGCGCCGGGTCTGCGCGTCGGCGCGGGCGACCAGTTCCGCGTCCCACGGGACGGTCTCGCCGGCCGCGAGCGCGGTGGCGGCCCGCGCCAGGACCGCCGGAACGGCGCCTTTGACGAAACACCGCACGACCTGCCGTCCGGAGGCGTCGACCGCCGCGTTGAAGGTGGCCATCAGCTTGTACTCCGGGTCGAACGGCAGCGTGGCGAGCCGCGGGAGGCCTTCCCTGGTGGCGTCGACGTCCAGCCCGGCCTTGTGCGCGAGCACCAGCAGCGCGCCCTCGGTGGGATCGCCCACCACGTCGCCGTCCACCAGCTTCGCGTCGCTGGCCACCAGGTACGGCAGGATCGCGTCCTCCAGGCCGGCGGCGGAGTCCGTCGCGCCCGCCGCATGGTGGATCCGCCCGTCGAGTCCGTACCCCGTGCCGGAGACGGTGTACCGGTCGGTGGGACTCAGGACCTCGACGACGGTCATCTGGTTCATCGTCAGGGTGCCGGTCTTGTCCGAGTTGATGGCCGACGTGAACGCCAGGGTCTCCACCGACGGCAGTTCCTTGACGATGGCGTTGCGCTTCGCGAGGTTGAGGCTGCCGACGGACAGGATCGCCTGGGTCACGGTCGGCAGGGCCTCGGGGATGGCGGCGATGGCCAGCGAGACCGCGCTGACGAAGAGGACGTCCCAGGCCTGGTCCCGCTGACGGCCGAGGACGAACATCACGACCATGGTCAGGGCCGCCGCCCCCGTGATCCACAGCGTCAGCCTGTCGAGCTCCCTGGTGAGCGGCGGTGTCTCCCTCTCGGTGGCCTGCAGCATCCCGGAGATCTTGCCTACCTCGGTCCCGGCGCCGGTCGCGGTGACCACGACCACCCCGCTGCCGTGGGTGACCGGCGTGTTCATGAACGCCATGTTCGTCCGGTCGCCGGGCGCCGGCAGGGGGCCCGCCAGGGTGCCGGCGTCCTTCGAGGCGGGCACGCTCTCGCCGGTGAGCGTCGACTCGTCGATCTGCAGTGCGCTGGCCTCGATGATGCGTCCGTCCGCGGCCGTCTGGTCCCCGGCGGCGATGAGCACGATGTCGCCGACCACCAGGTGCTCGGCGGGGATCTCGGCCTCCGTCCCGTCCCTGCGCACCCGCGCCGTCGCCTTCATCATCGACTGCAGCGCGTTCATCGCGCTCTCGGCCCTGCCCTCCTGGCGCAGGCCCACGACCGCGTTCAGCACGGTCAGGACGATCAGCAGGATCGCGGTGGTCCACTCCTGGACGATCAGTGACACGACCGCCGCGGCCACGAGGACGATCTGCATGTAACTGCGGTACTGCGCGACGAACCGGTGCCAGGCCGCGGGCCGCTTCTCCTCGGGCAGCGCGTTCGGGCCGTGCGCGGCCAGGAGCTGCGCGGCCCGGGCCGCGGAGAGACCGGACGCCGGATCGACGTCGAAGGCCGCCACGACCGCTTCGGGAGTGCGCGCGTACCAGTCGTCCACGGGGGGCCGGGACCGCTCGCCCACGGCATGCGAAGGCACCGTCATCGTCCTGCCCTCCGATCCGTGGCCGCGGAGGTGTCCGGGCCGGTCGTTCGCTGGTGCGACAAGCCCTAGCCGTGCTTCCTGCCGTGCTTCCTGCCGTGCTTTCTCCTGTGTGTCCTGCCGTGCCGTCCGCCGTGCTTCCTCCCCGCCGGCGGATGCCGTTCGGCGTACGGATCGGCCGGCGCTCCGGCGGGGGCCTCCCGCTCCAGCTCCCGTCTGGTGGCGAGCAGTTGCCCGCGCGCCTCTTCCCCCACGTCGGGGTACCGGGGGTCGATGTCCATCAGGGTGTGCACGAGGATCGCCGCCGCGCAGATGCGCGCGAACCACTTCCGGTCCGCCGGCACCACGTACCACGGCGCCCACGGCGTACTCGTGGCCGACAGCATCTCCGAGAACGCGTGCTGGTAGTCGTCCCACCGGCGCCGCTCCCGGACGTCGGCGGCGGAGAACTTCCAGTTCTTCTCCGGCAGGTCGATCCGTTTCAGGAAGCGGGTGCGCTGCTCCTCCTTCGACAGGTTCAGGAAGATCTTCACGACCTTGAACCCGTTGTCCGTGAGGTGGCGCTCCCAGTGGTTGATCTCGCGGTAGCGCCGCTTCCACAGGTTCTTCCCGCGCGCGCCGTCCGGCAGCTTCTGACGGTCGAGGATCTCCGGATGGACGCGCACGACGAGAACCTCCTCGTAGTGCGAGCGGTTGAAGATGGCGATCTCGCCGCGGGAGGGCAGCCGCCGGGCGTAACGCCACAGGTAGTCGTGATCGAGCTCCTCGGCGGAGGGCACCTTGAAGCTGCTGACCCGGACGCCCTGCGGATTGACGCCGCTCATCACATGGCGGATGGTGCCGTCCTTGCCGCCCGCGTCGAGAGCCTGCAGACACATCAGCACGCCGTACGCGTCCTGGGCGGCCAGCCGGTCCTGGTACTCGGCCAGCAACGACACCCCGGTCCGCAGCAGCTCGGCCCCGTCCCGCTTCTTCAGGCCGTGCTTGTCCCGAGGGTCGAAGTCCCGGTGCAGGCGCACGTGCGACCCCGGTTCCACGCGGAGCGGCCGGATGAAATCCGCGATGCGTTCGGCTCTCTCGTCGGACATCACGATCAGCCCTTCGCTGGTGGGGCGAGTGCGGAGCACCGCGCCCGGGACCCGCTCCGGCGGTCCCGGAGCGCGCGACGTGATCCCTCGCGCTCATTGTCCGCGCGCCCGGACAAGATCGCCCGCCGGAGGACGGGCACGGCGATCGCTCCCCGGGTGGCGAGGGCGATCGGCGCCGGGCGGCTACCGGGCCAGGGCGTCCGCCGCGCTGTCCGGCCGGCAGATGACGGTGGCGGCGCTGCTGAAGACACCGCCGTTCGGCAGGTTCAGGGCCTTCTCCTGGGCCATCGCGTCGCGTCCCCGGATCGACGACCACGGGAAGCCGTTCCGCACCAGCGGCAGCCGGGGCCGCCTCGTCCCCTCCAAGCGTCCTGGTCGGCGGCGCCGGCTGGCCGCGCGCCGGAGAACACCGGCGCGGACACGTCCTAGGAGGCCCCCTGGCCGGCGGATGCGGCGGTCCAGACGATCTGCGGAGGCTCGACCCGTGCGCACAGCGGCCCGCCCTGCGCGTCGGTCAGGCCGAGCCGTCCGACCAGCAGCCCTTCGCGTGCCGCGGCGGCGAGGACGTCGGCGGGGACGGCGTCGAGCATGAGCTTGGCGCGGCGGAACATGGTGAAGACGCCTGCCTCGTCGACCGTCCCCCACGACAGGTAGACGAACCGCCGGCCCAGGCGGTGCTGCACATACGGCCCCACGACCTCGGTGCCGGCCGGTGTGGCGCTCGTGGTGCACTCGAGGGTCCAGGTCGCGGACGACGCGTCGCCGGGGTGCGGGTCGAGGAGTTCGGCCGGACGGTCCCGGCGCTGCACGGCGACATGGATGTTGGCGTAGGCGGGCGTTCTGCCGTCGGCGGAGGCGGGGCGGGTGAGGCCGGGCAGGTCGACGGCGTCGATGCGGATACGCATGCCGCCCATCCTCCCGCCCGCGCCCACGCCGGGCGAGGCCGACCCCGCGGAGACGAACTCCACCCGGCCCGGCGGCGGAGCCGGCATCACCCGCGTCCCCCACGGCGCCACCCGCGAGGGCGCGGCCCCGGACTCTCTCGCGCGAGGTCGCGTCGCGCGGGGATGCGTGCTGTCCTGGAGGTATCCGCAGGAGTACACGCCGATGCGTCCCATCCGGAGTTCCGTCTTCGCACCCGCCCGGTCGCCCGCGCCGACCGGAGCGGGCGGCGGCCTGTCGCCGGCGCGGGATCTCGCGGTCGCCTGGCTCGTGGTCGTCCTGATCGCGGTGCCCGCCTGGGCGCTCACGATCGCGCAGTCGCGGGACATGGGGGTCGAGGCCGGCACGATGGGAATGGCGCTGCCGCTGTTCCTGCTGCTGTGGGTGACGATGATGGCGGCCATGATGCTGCCGTCCATGGCGCCGGTGGCCCTCACCTGGGTGCGTGGCATCGGCCGGCAGTCCTCCGGCTGGACGCGGACCGGGCGCACCGCCGGGTTCGTGTGCGGCTATCTGCTGGTGTGGACCGCGTTCGGACTGCTCGCCTACGCCGCCCTGGCCTTCACCGGCGGCCTGGTGGACGACCATCCGACCGCGGGGCGCTGGATCGGCGCGGCCGCCTTCCTGCTGGCGGGCCTGTATCAGCTCGGCCCCCTCAAGAACGTCTGTCTGCGCCACTGCCGCGACCCCATGGCTCACCTCGTGCGCTACGCGGGGTTCCGGCGGCCGGCCCGCGATCTCCGGGTCGGCTGCCACCACGGCGCCTACTGCGTCGGCTGCTGCGCGGGACTGATGGTCGTCCTGATCCCGCTCGGGATGATGAACGTGGCGGCGATGGCCCTGCTGGCCGTGGTGATCTTCGTGGAGAAGCTGTGGTCCCGTGGCGCGCTGCTCGGCCGCCTCGTGGGCGTCGCGTTCCTCGTCCTCGCCGTGCTCGCGCCGTTCCAGGACTGGCTGCTGCCCGGGCTGCAGGCGCCGACGCCCTCGATGGACGGCATGTGACGCACTCGTCTCCTCGAGCCGCCGGCCCCCACGGCGGTGGGTCGCGCAAGATCAGCCGCTACCGGCCGCAGTGGCCGGGGACGCGCGCCGGCTCCGCCTCACTCAGGTCCGCTCCAGCCGCCTCACTCAGGTCCGCTCCAGTCGAAGGTGAAGTGCTTGCTCGACTTCCCCGAGCGCTCCCAGGAGAAGCCGAACGCGTCGGCGCGGTCGGCGGTGGCCCGTCCCCAGGTGGCGACCTGGCCGGGGCCGACCTCGGCGCCCGGGGCGTTGTGGACCTGGACTCGGGCACCGTCCGGAGTCGTCGGGCCGGTGAGCGCCTCGGCGGCGGCCGTGACCCGGCCGGGAATCTCCGCCCGCCAGGCGGCGAGGTCCTCGTCGATCTCCACGTGGATGGGGGCGACGTCCATGCCGCGCATCTCGGGGTGGAACATCGCCCCGAACTGCGCCGGCCATCCGCCCGCCTCACCGCCGAAGATCGCTCCCAGTGCACCGCGCTGCCGCTCGTCGGCGCGCTCGTCGAGGAAGACCGCGGCGTAGGGGTCGGTGTGCGTGCCGGCCCAGGGACTGCCGACGAAGGAGGCGAGCATCAGGACGTTGAGACCGTCGAGTCGCACGTCGCCGAAGCCGCCCTCCCGGATGTGCCAGACCAGCACGCCTTCGCAGTCGCCGTAGGTCGGGGGCTGCGCGAACGTGCAGGGGCACGGTATGGCGCACTTGCACACGTCGAACCAGTCACCGGCCAGGCGCCAACGTGTGCCGGTGGTGACCTGCTCTGTCATCTCGCTTCCCTCCTGCCGAGCCCGAAGGGGCCCACTCGGAAGTGGCGAGACCGCGTGTCCCGAGCCCACTCCCGGAACCGGAAGGCGGCCTCCCTTCCAGCTTGCACCTCACACGCCGGCGGGGGAACCCGCGATCGCGGCCCTTCATGTCGCCGCCCTACGACAGGCCGTCGTCGCGGACCCGCTGCACCGACGGGTCAGCCGTGACGCACAGGGGCGGATCGGGGACGACAGCCTCCCCTGCCTGGCGGCTTTCGCCGCTTCGCTGGACGGCTGGCAGGGGGACAGCGACCCGGGGTGGCGCGTCCAGGCGACGAGCCGGCACCCCCTGATCGGCGACGAGACCTTCACCGTGATCGTCGAGGCCACTGCCGGCGCGCCCGTGCAGGCCCACGTGACGGTGGCGGCCACGGTCAGGCACCGCCGCTTCGGCCTCATCCCCTACCGGGCGGACCTCCCCGCCGCCCTGCCCGCCATCGACCTCCGCCACCGGACCGCAGCTCGCGGGGTCCGTGACCGCAACGGTCCGGCGATCCGGTGAACCTTCCGGTCACGGCTTCGGCTAGAAGACGCCCTTGTACTTCTGCCAGCCGGCGCCGATCTTCACGCGCGCGCCGAAGGCGCCGGAACCGGTGCCGTTCTGCCGGTACAGGTTGCCGCCGGTGTCGCGGGCGACGAGGTCGGCCTTGCCGTCACCGGTGATGTCGCCGGCGCCGACGACCGCGTCGTAGGTCCCGCCCCAGCCGGCGAAGAGCTTCACGCGGGCGGAGAAGGTGCCGTTCCCTCTGCCGAGGAAGCGGTACAGATTGTTGGAGGTGTCCTGCGCGAGAAGATCCCCGATCCCGTCACCGTTGAGATCGCCGACGCCGACGACCTTCTTGTACGAGCGCCAGTCGTCGTAGAGCTTCACGGGGGCGGCCAGCCGGCCGGTGCTGGTGCCCCTGTAGAGGTAGACCTTGCCCGTGGAGGGATTGCGGGCGATCAGGTCCGGGCGGCCGTCCTTGTTCACGTCACCGGGTGAGGTCAGGACGTCGAACTGCTGGAAGCCGCCCGACGCGACCGTCGTGTACGGAGTCGTCGACTTCAGCGCCGCCCCGCACGCGGGCTTGTAGAGGCGCAGGGCGCCGGTGCTCAGCCGGACGAGGACGTCGTTGCACCGGTCGCCGTCGAGGTCGCCGACGGGCACCGCCCTGACCGACGCGGACCATCCGCTCCCCGACACCGTCCCGGCGAACTTCCCGGCTCCGTCGCCCTGCTGGAAGGCGAGCGCCCCCGTGGAGTCCAGCGTCAGCAGGTCACCGACGCCGTCGGGCAGCGCCGAGCCGCCGGCGTGGTCCCGCCGCACCGCCGTGCCACCCGTCAGCCGGACCGTGGCGGACTGCACCAGCGCCGCACCCGGCCCGTTCGCCGGCCGGGCCGTCAGCGTCCAGGTGTACGAGCCGTTGGAAAGCAGTCCGCCGGTCGTGCCACGGCCGTCCCACGTCGTGGCGATCGCGTACTCGGCCGCCCCACCGGTGCGGGTGGCCACCACGCGGCCCGTGGCCCGGTGCCGGATCTCCACCTTCCAGGAGGCCGCCGGCTCGGACAGCCACCACTCCGCGCTCCAGGAGACCGGAGTCGCGTCCGTCTCCACCCGCGAGGCGACGTTCCGGTAGGGCGAGACCAGGGCCGCTTCGGGCCGGCCGGTGCGCAGGACGTGGACGGACTGGTCCCTGGAGTAGGCGAGGTCGCCGCTGCGCGGGTCGAGCGCCACGAGCCCCGCGGCGTCGGTCGACCACCGCCGGACGGCCGTACCGGTCTCCAGCCCGTAGAGAACCAGCCCCTGCTCCTCCTCTCGGACGGCGACGACTCCGTCGCCGAGGAACGCCTCCCCAAGGGACGCGAGCGGGATGCTCCTGCGTGACTGGAGGTCGTAGACGCCCGCTCTCAGGTACGGAGCGGCGTTGGTGTTGCACCGCCAGTACAACCGGCGTCCGACGGCCTGGAGTTCGGTCATGCTGGTGCACCCGGTGTCGACCGCGAAGGACGTCAGCGAGGTCCCGGTGCGCGCGTCCTTGGCCGTCACCGTGGCGCCCGTGGCCGCGGACCACACGGTGGTGCCCCAGATCGCACCCACCCGACCGGGCTCCCTGTGCAGCACCTTGCCGGAGTCGATGTCGACGACGCGCAGTTCCCGGAGGCCGCCGCCCACGGGAACGCCGTCGACCAGCAGCAGGTTCCCGGACGCCCCCACGATGCTGGTCTGGTTCCTGCCGGCGCCGTAGGAGTCCTCGAGTCCCGTGTCGAGCGGGGTGCCGGGGAATGCGCCGCCCTTGCCGACGACGGACAGCGCAGGCTGCAAGCCGCCGTCCGTGGTCACGGACCCGCGGTAGACGGTCCGGCCGTCCCCGGTGGCGTACAGCTCGGGGCACGGCTCGTCGAGGTAGCACCTGTAGTTCGGGGACCACGGGCTGCCGATCCTTGCGCGCTCGCCGTATCCGGGCGCGGCGTCGGCGAGCGGGCGCTCGTACGCGGAGGTGAGCCGATCGCCGTACTCCAGTGTCCTGACCCTGCCCTGATCGACCGTCAGCCGCTGGATCGCCATGGGGACCGGCGGGATGCGGACCGCGAGCGTCGCGTACGGCGCCCCGTCCGCTCCGGCGGTGACGGCCTGGTAGCCGTACTCCTGCGCGGTTCGACCACCGAGGAGCTGGACGCCGCCGTCCGGCCGGATCACGACGTGGTCCGCCGCCGCGCGCGCGAGCAGGACGCGCTCGCCGGAACCGTCGAACGGGACGGCCACGACCTTGTAGTGGGCCCCGTCGAAGACGTTGTCGCCGAGCGAGGAGTCGTGGCGGGCGACGATCAGCGCTTCGCCGACGACACCGATGACCTTGGAGTCCGCCAGGCGGACCGACACCTCACGCACCGGCGTGTCGAACCGGCCCTGCTCGTAGATCCGTACGCCGCCGGCCTGGGGAGTGACCAGGTGGTGGGCGGTCACCACGGAATTTCCGTACACCGTGCCTGTCGGCAGATATGTGGCCTGCGCGGTGGCGAGGTCGATCCAGAAGTCCCGGCTGGAGGCTTCTCCGGGGAGCTTCGCCCACGAGAGCAACCCGTGTACGCCGGCCCGCAGGGCGAAGGAGAGGGACGCCCCCTCCGGAAGGCCCGTCACAGCGCGGTCGACCGTGGTCCCGTTCTCGGCGGTCAGCAGATGAACCTCCGTCCGGGTGCCGTCGGTGCGGATGCCGCCTTCTGTCACGACCGTGGTCCCGATCGTCCTGCTGTACCTCTGGCCGGCCGGAACGGTGACCGTCGTGGTCTCGTCCGTGACCATGTTCCGCAGCTGTACGTCGCCGGTAGCGCCGCTGGGCGGCAGCGCCACGACGTCCGACGCCGCCCCGTAGTACTCCACCGGGGCCCGCGGGCTGGTCCCCGCGAGCTTTCGGTCAGTGCCGTCGACGCCCGTCCACACCAGTTCGGAGTCACCGCTCGTGGACCGGTGCAGGAACCCCGACGCGCCGACGGTCGCCACAAGCCCGAGGCCCGGGGTGACGCGCATGGTCGCGGGGATCACGGTCTCGCGGTACGCCCCGGGGTCCGCCGACGCGGTCCCGGCGGCCGGACCGACAGCCAACGGCAAGGACAGGACCACGCAGGCGGCGACGAGCCGCAGACGTGCACAAGCATGACGAGTCAAGAAGACCCTCCCCCGGAAGCGAGGCGGAACCCGCACCGTCAACTCGGTGCCACCGGCTCCCCAGCCGTCGCACCCGCCTCTACAAAGTCGGCTGATCCTACAAGTAGCGCACCCGTTCGGATGACCGCTTTTTCGGACGCAGTCGACCGCACACTCGTGCGCTGTCGGGCCCGCCCCCGGCCCACGGCCCCCTGCTCCAGGCCCTGTTCCGGCCGGCCCCCGGAAGCGCGGCTGCACACGGTGAAGGTCGACTAGAGAAGAGCGAAGGAGCGGGCAAGCGTCCCCTGGCGCCGATCCCGGACGTTGCTGTGCACGACCGCGCTGCAGCGTCCGGGCCGCGTGACGATCCTGACCCCCGACGTGGAGGACATCGGACTGTGACTGCTCACCGCCGAGCATCCACGCGTGCGTGTTGAGAAGGTCTGATATTGCCGCCTTCGGGACCGTCGGTGACGCTCACCCGCTCAACGGCCGATCGCCGACGGGTGCTTGTCAGTGCTTGCCTCTATGGTCTCAAGCGCGCGGTCGGCTTCCGGGGGTTCCAGCTCTGAAGGGATGGCTTCATCCCCGGCCTGTCTGGGGGCGGCTCGGAGACTCGTCCGGGACCTAACCGACGGCCGGGCTTCGTCGATGGCCACGAGGTGACCTGCCAGCGCCGGCCGCGCGCCCCCTCTCGCGGGGGCGACCGCACGCCTTCCCACTGTGCCGGTGGAGCCTCGGGCACTGTGCAGGGGTGTTCACCTGCGTTCATGGACAGGTGGTCACTGATACGGCGCGCATCTGGCACGCGGCGAGTGATCGCCAAGCACAGCAATAAGGCCCGGGTCGATGACCTGGGCCTTCGTCATGGAGCGGGTGACGAGAATCGAACTCGCGCTCTCAGCTTGGGAAGCGACGGCGCTTGCGCGGCCATAGGGCAGCTCAACTGGGCAGATTCGTTGTCAGGCGGCAGGCGTGAGGGACTGGTTGCACCGTTGTTGACCGTGGTCGGGAGCGGCCCGGCCGACCGGCCGACCCCTCCGGCTCGCCGTCCTCCACGAGCCCGGTGAAGCCCGCTCGTACTGAACGCTCGTACTGAAACGGCAACAGAGGAGGAGCCCGCCGAGGAGTCGGACGAGGGGGCGAGGTGGTACCCAAGACGGACGCCCCGGCCGCCGAGAGGTCGCCCGCGGAGCGGTCGGTGGCCGCTCACCCGGACCGGCGCCGAGGCCCCCTCGACCTCTCCGACCGGCGGATTCCCGTGTTCGCACTGGGCGTGGGGCCGGCTCCGGTGGGCCTCGGCATCGGCTTCCTCGGGGTGCGGATGCGCCACCGCTGAGCGGCTCGCGACGGCCCGGGTCCCCCTTGAGTCGGACCTCCGGCGTCCGCCTCAGGACGCTTGTCCACACGGACTTACTCGGTATACATACTCGGTATGTCCATCCGTCACGGGCTTCTCGCCCTCCTCGAACACGGCCCGCGCTACGGCTCACAGCTCCGTACGGAGTTCGAGTCCCGCACCGGCTCCACCTGGCCGCTCAACGTGGGTCAGGTCTACACGACGCTCAGCCGGCTCGAACGCGACGGCATGGTCGTGCAGGACGGCGAGGACGGGGCCGGCCACCCGCTCTACGCGATCACCGACAGCGGTCGCGTCGAACTTCGCAGCTGGTTCGAGAACCCTGTCGACCGCACCAGCCCGGCCCGTGACGAGCTGGCCATCAAGCTGGCCATGGCCGTCGGGGCGCCCGGCGTCGACATTCGTGACGTCATCCAGTCCCAGCGCCGGCACACCGTGAAGGCCATGCAGGACTACACCCGGCTGAAGGCGCGGGCTCTCACCGCCGTGGAGAAGAACGGGGTCCGTGAGCGGGACGACCTCGCCTGGCTCCTCGTCCTGGAGCAGCTGATCTTCCAGACCGAGGCCGAGGCGCGCTGGCTCGACCACTGCGAGTCCCGGCTGATCCGTCTCTCGGCGACCGCCCCGGCGGCGGGGCCGGAGCCGGCCTCGCCGGGGGCGGCAGAGGGAGCGGCGAGGACGGGGGCGCGGGCGGCGGGGGCCGGGGCAGAGGGGGCCGCACGCCACCGCCCGTGATGTCCGCCCTTCACGACCGGCCTTGAGCACCCGAACGACCGGATCCACAGGGCCGACCAAGCCCACCGGCTCCACCCGACCCACCCATAGCACCGGAAGACTCCAAACCACCCGACCAGACCCATACCGTACGCGCGGCGCCGCTGACGACCGTCCGTCGCACCGATGTCCGGCCGTTCGCCGGCGTACGCCCGAGGGGGAACCATGTCCACACAGCAGCAGCCCGTGCTGCGTCTGCAGAACCTGACCCGCGTCCACGGCTCCGGCGCCACCGAGGTGCACGCCCTGCGCGGCATCGACCTCGACGTCCACCCCGGTGAACTCGTCGCCGTCATGGGCCCGTCGGGCTCCGGCAAGTCCACCCTGCTCACCATCGCCGGCGGCCTCGACAACCCCACCTCCGGGCAGGTCTTCGTCGAGGGCACCGACATCACCGTCCTCGGCATCAAGGGGCTCGCCGCCCTGCGCCGCCGCAGCATCGGCTACGTCTTTCAGGACTACAACCTCATCCCGGCCCTCACCGCCGCCGAGAACGTGGCCCTGCCCCGCGAACTGGACGGCATATCGGCCCGCAAGGCCCGCACCGAGGCCCTCGCCGCCCTCGCCGAGATGGACCTCGGCCAACTCGCCGACCGGTTCCCCGACGAGATGTCCGGCGGCCAGCAGCAGCGCGTGGCCATCGCCCGCGCCCTCGTCGGCGACCGCCGGCTCGTCCTCGCCGATGAGCCCACCGGCGCCCTCGACTCCGAGACCGGCGAGTCCGTGCTGGCCCTGCTGCGCTCCCGCTGCGACGCCGGAGCCGCCGGCGTCATGGTCACCCACGAGCCGCGGTTCGCCGCCTGGGCCGACCGGGTCGTCTTCCTGCGGGACGGCGCCGTCGTCGACCAGACCGTACGCAGCGACGCCGACTCGCTCCTGACCGGCCGGGCGGCCCAGCGGTGACGACCTGGTTCCACTCCTGGCGGGCCGCGGTCCGCATCGCCCGCCGTGACGCCTGGCGCTTCAAGGGCCGCAGCTTCCTCGTCCTCGCCATGATCGCGCTGCCGATTCTGGGCGTGAGCGCCCTGGACCTGACCCTGCGCAGCGCCGAACTCACCCCCGCGCAGCGGATGGAGCGCACCCTGGGCGCCGCCGACGCTCGCTTCTCCGACCCCCGAACGGCCGGCGTGGCCATCCTGCAGGACCCCGAGGGCGATCAGCACACCCCGGCCGGGGACTACGACTCGCCGGGCACGTCCTGGCCCGACGGCCCGACCGATGTCACCAAGACCATCCCGGCCGGTTCGACGGTGCTGACCGACAGCACGGGCAGCGCCAAGCTGACCACCAGGTACGGTCTGCTCCAGACCGAGGTCCGTGAGCTGGCCGCCGTCGATCCCGTCGCCCGGGGCATCATGCGGCTGCAGGAGGGCCGCTTCCCCGAGAAGAACGACGAGATCGCCGCGACCACCCGGTTCCTGGAGAGCAGCGGGCTGTCCGTCGGCTCCACCCTCACCGCCCGCGGCTTCGACCGCACCTATGTGATCAGCGGCTCGTACGAGTTGCCCAGCGACCTCACGGCACAGCAGGTCAACGCCCTGCCGGGGGCCTTCCTCGCGCCGTACGCCAAGGCGGTCGAGAAGGCCGGACTGCCGAAGCCCGACATCTCCACCACCTACCTGGTGAAGAAGGCCGGTGGTTTCACGTGGAACACGGTCCAGGCGATCAACGCCAAGGGTGTCCTGGTCACGTCGCGCGTCGTGGCCCTCGACCCGCCCGCCGACTCCAAGGTGCCGCTCTACCAGAAGGAAGGCTGGGCCACCTACGAGAGCAGCGGGGGCGCCGACGCCGCCGCGCTCGCCGCCGTGGGCACGGTCGTCGGCCTGGCGATGCTGGAGATCTGCCTGCTCGCCGGTCCCGCCTTTGCCGTCGGCGCCCGTCGTTCCCGCCGCCAGCTGGGCCTGGTCGGTGCCAACGGCGGTGCCCGCAGCCACATCCGGGCCATCGTGCTGAGCGGCGGCCTGGTCATCGGCGTCGCGGCTGCCCTGGTCGGCATTGTCCTCGCCCTGATCCTGACCTTCGCCCTCCGGCCGCTCCTCGAGGACTACATGGGGCAGCGGTTCGGCGGCTTCACCGTCAGGCCGCTGGAACTGCTCGCCATCGCCGCGCTCGCCGTCCTCACCGGCCTGCTCGCCGCGATCATCCCGGCCGTCACCGCCTCCCGGCAGACCGTACTGGCCTCCCTCACCGGCCGTCGCGGCGTGCGCCGCAGCAACCGCGTGCTGCCGCTGATCGGCTTCGGCGCCGTCCTGCTCGGCGCGGCCATCGCCCTGTACGGCTCGGTCGTATCCGACCAGTTCGTCCTGGTCGCGGGTGGCTCGGCCATCGCCGAGCTGGGTGTGGTCGCCATGACGCCCGCCCTGGTCGGCCTGTTCGGCCGGGCCAGCCGCTGGCTGCCGCTCTCGCCGCGCCTCGCCCTGCGGGACGCCGTCCGCAACCGGGGCCGTACGGCACCCGCTGTCGCCGCCGTCCTGGCCGCCGTCGCGGGCACCGTCGCCGTCTCGACGTACGCCGCGAGCCGCGACGCCCAGAGTCTGGCCGAGTACCGGGCCAGCCTGCCGTACGGGGCCGGCGCCGCGCTCGTCACCGAGGAGGGCGGCCGGGACGTCCCCGCGGTCCGCGACGCCGTGCAGCGGACGCTGCCCGTCGACGTCCGCGCCGACGTGTTCCGGATCGCCGTCGGCAAGCCCGGCTGCGCCCCGTACGGCGAGGGCGAGGGCTGTGGCCGCTTCGAGGTCGTCATCCCGCCGGCCAACGAGTGCCCGCTGTGGGCCAGCACCCCCGACGGCTCCGACCCGGCGGAGAAGTACACCAAGGAGCAGCGGCGCGCGCTCGCCAAGGACTGGCGCTGCCTCTCGCACGACGGCAACGGCATCTACGTCGAGGGCGGTCTCCTCGTCGCCGACGCCCCGCTCCTGAAGGTCCTCGGCATCGACGACCCGGGCGCGGCCAAGGCCCTCGCCGACGGAAAGCTCCTCAGCTTCCACAAGCCCCAGGTCGACAGGAACGGCACCGTCGGCATCAAGCTGATCACCGACCAGAAGGCCGCCGACCGCGCCGTCGAGCAGAACAAGCCGGTCCCGGGCGAGCTGAAGTCCTTCCCCGCCTACCAGGTGCCCGGCTCGCCCGACTCCTACGGAGTGCAGAGCGTGCTCAGCCCCGCCGCCGCCAAGGCCGCCGGACTGACCACTGTCCCCCTCGGCGCCTTCTTCAGCACCGACCGGATGCCCAGCACCGAGCAGCGGCAGAAGCTCGACGCCGAGATCGCCAAGCTCGGCAGCAACGTCGAGCTGACCGTGGAGCAGGGCTGGGTCGACGAGAACGGGCTCGTCCTGCTCGCGCTGACCGTCTTCGCCGGCCTGGTCACCATCGGTGCGGCCGGCATCGCCACCGGTCTCGCCCAGGCCGACGCGGAGGCCGATCTCAAGACGCTCGCCGCGGTCGGAGCCCCGCCCCGGGTGCGACGCATGCTCAGCGGCTTCCAGTGCGGTGTGGTCGCCGCGATGGGTGTGATCCTCGGCTCGGCTGCCGGTGTCCTGCCCGCGGTCGGGCTGCGGCTCACCGAGGAGCGCGAGCAGACGCGCTTCTACCAGGAGGCTCTAGACAAAGGCTGGGGCGGCGCCGGTGACGCCCCGCCGTATGTGCCGATCGTCGTCCCCTGGGAGACACTCGCCGCCCTCCTGGTGGCCGTTCCCCTCGGCGCCGCCCTGCTGGCCGCGCTGGTGACCCGCTCGCGCGGGGCGCTGGCCCGCCGCGCCGCGCACTGAGCCTCCGTTGCCGGACCGTGCCCCTGGACGAGGGTGGCTCACTCCCGTCCAGGGGCACACCGTGTGGGAAAGCATGCGTGCGAGAGAAACGGCGGCTCGGAGATGCCGAGGAATGACCTGTCGCAGGAGAGCCCCGAGGTCCTCATCCTGGGCCAGGACGGGATGGCGCTCGGCGGCACCGACTAGGGATCACGGCGGCAGGGCACGCCACGTGGTGGTGACGAGGCAGTCCCCGTCCGGAGGGATGCTGCTCGAAGCCGGCCAGAGCTTGCGGGCACCTCTACCTCTGGGCGCGACGACCGTTGCGCGGGGCCCCATCTCGGGGTGCGGGAGTGCTCGCAAACCGCAACACCCCTATGAAACAAGCCCCGGGTCGCCGACACGGGGTCGACCAGACGGCGCTCGCCGCATGCATGGCCCAGGACCCTGACAGCTGCCTGACCGCCGTTCCCGGACTCGCACAGTGTGTTCAGACCGTGCAGAAGTGCAACGCGACCGCGCTGGCAACGAAGGACACAGACGAAGCCCGGACGTCGGCTTCCAACGTCTCCGGCGCCAGCCGCGGGCAGATCCTGGAACGTGCGGCCGCGTCCTTCGGCGTGCCCGCCCAAGCGTTGGACATCACCTCCGCGGAAAGCACCGCAACCGCACTCTCGGCCTCCGGCTCCGCCTCAACGGACGCTGTCTGGACCGTGGAGTCCTCGTCCTCGACGCACGGCCTGGAGCAGCGCGATCGCCTGTTCCACGGCTTCCGAGCCACTTACTCGGCAGTGACCGGCCGACTCCTCGACGCCTGCTGGGGGACGATGTGCAGCTGATACGACTCAATGAAAACCATCGCGCCGCCCTCCAGTTCGCAGGCCGAGCACCCGGCTTCGCCGTCCGTCCAAGACTGATCACCACAGTCCTGGCCGCCTTCGCCACCCTCGTGGCCATCCTGGTGCCGACGTCGACAGCAGAAGCGGCGACGGACGCTGCGCCGCGACAGCGGACGACTGCTGCGCTGGTTGCCGAGGCCGATGACCTCCGCGCTGAATGCGCCGACCACCCCGAGGCCAACTCCCAGACCGGCTGGGTCAAGAGCCGCTTCGAGACCTGCGTGCACCAGCCCGTCAACCTGACCCTCAAAAATGCCAACCAGCAGATCCTCGGCCACCTGACGTTCGATCTGTGGGTCCTCGGCTTCGCCTACGACGGCTCACGCCGAGTGGACTACGTGAGCAGCATCGAAAACATCGTGCCGGTCTCCGTCAGCGGCGACGACCCCGCCACCTGGGTCCTCAGCCAGCAGTACTCCGACACCGTCAACCTCGGAGACTCCGGCACCAACCCCGTCATCACCCCACCGACAGACACCCTGCGCAGCGCTCCACTCGCCGAATGGGTGGCCCTCCCGCAGTGGATCCTCACCTACACCTCGCCCGACACCGGCGGCTACGACCCGGCCAACTCACAGATCGTCGCCGGCCGGATCACCCTGGCGATGACCCTCACCTCACCGACCGCCGTACCCTGGATCGAACCGGACATGGCCCACTCCAATATCCGCTTCGACTACGCCGGACCGGTGGCCGGCAAGTACCAGGGCACCGTCTTCACCGACGCCCGCGTCGAACTCCAGCTCAGCCTGAGCGATCCCGAAGTCGACCAGAGCGCTCGCCACATCCTCGATGCCCAGCAGTTCCCGGAGCGGACATTCCCCTCATGGCCCGGTAAAACCGTCCCCGGCGCGCAGGAGCCGCTCCACCGGCTGACCGATACCACGCAGAGGGATGCCAACAGGAATCAGGCCATCAAGACCTGCAAGGACGTGTGGGGCGACTACTCTGGAACCGGCCTGGAATGCGATGAATACCCCTTCGCGAGCACCAAGGAGCGTGGAGAGGATAACGAGCGCTACTCGGCCAGACTCATCGACGGAACCGACAACGGAAAGGGAGGCAATCGATTGAACGCCATGTACACGATGAACCGCGTCCTCGACGGTGACGCCTTCTATGTCACCATCGTCCCGTAACACGGAGAAAATTTCCCGATCATGACGCTCATCACGGAGTACCGCACGAGTGCTCGGCCGGACCGCTGTGTGATCGAGGTCTATGACGCCGATGCGTACGAAGGCGACGCCGAAGCCTGGGACCGGGCCGAGACTGAAGTGGTCGCTGGGAACGGCTACCACCTGTATCTCCGCACTCTGCAGCCCGATTTGCGCGTCGAGGTCGCCATCCGAGTCTGGGATGACCCGCAGGATCCCCCCGAGGGCGTCGAAGGCTGGATCAGTATTTGCTTGGAGTCAGAAACCAGCGAACTGGTTGTGAACCAACTCGCTTCCGGTCCGGTCGGCACGACCAGGTTGCCCCGCCCGGGTGTCTATGCCGGTCATGCATGGTGGACTGGCCGACAGGCTGCGGCGGCTTACTACGACCAGAACATCCGGGGAGGCTCCCAGCAACTCGACACCGTTGAAGATGTTCGTCGTGTGCTGGAACTGTCACCGGTCGTGGAACGATACACTCTCGACCTGTGGTTTCTTCGCGAGTGTGCGCCCGACGACGAAGAGGGATGAATGACCCAACACCCCGCGCCTGAGAGGCGCGGGGTGTTCCCCTGCCGCGACGCACTCGTATTCGTCGCGTGATCACTGCCTATCAAACAGACCCACGCCCAACCACTAACCTGCGCGTCAGGGCACCCGAATTGGGAGAATGACGTGCGAAATTTCCGCGCTACCCTGCGGGAATTCTGCTTACCAGCGTGCTTCCACGGTCACTACCCTGAAGCTGCCCGCTCCTGAGGGGCCACGAAGTTTCCGGACGGGCACCCAATAAGGTTGTCCTGAACAAGGAAACGAGGAAGAAGTGGCGCCACCCAGCAAGTACTCGCCGGAGTTCCGTGAGGAAGCCGTCCAGATCGCGTTGAGGCAAGCAAGACGATCTCCGAAGTCGCCCGAGAGTTTGAGCTGAACTCGGAGACGCTGCGGGGCTGGGTGAAGAAGCACCAGAAACAACAGGAACCGGCCCCAGATGCGGAACTGACGGTGAACGAGCGGGCGCGGCCGAGAGAACTCGAACGACGCAACCTCGAGCTGGAGATGGAAGTCACCTTCCTGAAAAAAGCCGCAGCGTACTTCGCGAAGGATCCCCGGTAACAAGCAAGTACGAGTTCATCGACGAGATGCGGCTCGACACCGAGAAGTACGCATACAGCGTCGAGTTCATGTGTGGCCGGCTCGGCGTCTCCAGATCCGGCTACTACAACATTTCCTTGCCTTCGCCGGCATAGCCGCAGACCTCATCTGTCACCGCCGACTCGTCCGTGTCGACGGGCATAACCAGTCAGTGTGAGGCTCCGACACTGCTGACCCAGACACCGAAGGGCCTGATCTCCGGCTCGGTCTCGGTCTGCTCCGAGAGGCTCTGCGCGTCGTCCAGGTCTGACCAGGCGCTGAAGCCTGGCTCGCTGTCGGCCAGAAATCCCTCGACGACCGGACCGAGGTCGTCGGAATCCACATAGGTACCGCTGAACGGCAACGCATCCGGGGGCACAGAACCGGTCGAGCACCGGAGCTGTCCTGCCTGTTTGTCGTGCCACACGTAGAACGTCGCCACCCCAGGAAAGCCCAGATCGCGAATGCGTTCCCCGATGGCAGCAGCAGTCAGCTCGAAGGCAGCCACCACCTCGGCGACGGACAACGAACTCCTGTCCTCGTCAGCCGCACCCAGCGACCAGGTGTTGGTCTCCCACTCCACCCGCCGGTCAGCCGGCTCCAGCACCAAAGGCTCGTCCGCCACCTCAGCGATCCACGTCAACAGCACCACAGCAGTATCGCTGCACAGCTCTTCCAAAAGAAACGACGTCTTAGGGCACGCGGAGGGCACGCCACCCGCAAATTGGTCTAGACAATAAACAAACCCCAGGCCGCTGACCTGGGGTTTCTCTCTGGAGCGGGTGACGAGAATCGAACTCGCGCTCTCAGCTTGGGAAGCTGATGTTCTACCATTAAACTACACCCGCGTAAGACGCCGGTCTGAACCGGTGTCGGAACGCTCCGTCACTCTACCTCATGCCAGGCCCCGGGCGTTGAAGCCCTCGGGGCCCGCCTGCGTTCCGGGGGAGGGATCGGTGTGTGGGCGACCGGAGTTGGGGCGTACGGTGGTCGCGTGTAAGTGGGGTCGGGCGGGGTCGGAGTGCCGCCTGGAGGGTCGTCCCGTTCGTCCCGTAATGTGGCTTTCAGTGTCCGGCGAGCAGCAGCCGGACGCGGCTCTTGGGGAAGGGACTCATGGACTTGATGGAGCGCACCGTCGTCCGTTGTGCCGACGGGCACGTGTTCAGCACCGCTTCGTTCCCGATGCAGCAGGCCGAGCGGCTCGGTCCCGGACGGCTCGTCCGGTGTCCTCGTTGCGCCCGGTTGCGCAGTGCCGTGCCGGTGATGCTCGAGAAGCGGTAGCGGCGGGCGGAGAACGGTAGGCCCTGGCGCGCGGAGTCGTCCGATGGTGGTCGCTCCGCGCGCCTTGCGTATCCTCGGGACGTGCTTCTCTCAGACAAGGACATCCGGGCCGAGATCGACGCCGGGCGGGTACGGATCGATCCCTACGACGAATCCATGGTGCAGCCGTCGAGCATCGACGTGCGACTCGACCGTTACTTCCGGGTGTTCGAGAACCACCGCTACCCGCACATCGACCCCTCCGTGGAGCAGGCCGATCTGACCCGGCTCGTGGAGCCCGAGGGCGACGAGCCGTTCATCCTCCACCCCGGGGAGTTCGTGCTCGCCTCCACGTACGAGGTCGTCAGCCTCCCCGACGATCTCGCCTCACGGCTCGAGGGCAAGAGTTCGCTCGGACGGCTCGGGCTGGTCACCCACTCCACCGCCGGGTTCATCGACCCCGGCTTCTCCGGGCATGTGACGCTGGAGCTGTCCAACCTCGCCACCCTGCCGATCAAGCTGTGGCCCGGTATGAAGATCGGGCAACTGTGCATGTTCCGGCTCAGTTCGCCGGCCGAGTTCCCGTACGGCAGCGACCGCTACGGGTCCCGCTACCAGGGCCAGCGCGGGCCGACGGCGTCCCGGTCGTTCCTGAACTTCCACCGGACCCAGGTGTGAGCGGCGGCACGGACGACGCGGAGCCGGCGCGCGAGAACCTCACCTACGAGCAGTTCGGGACGGCCGTCCGGGATCTCGCGCAGGCCATCGCGGACGACGGGTACGTCCCGGACGTCGTGCTGAGCATCGCCCGTGGGGGCGTCTTCGTCGCCGGCGGGCTCGCCTACGCCCTCGACTGCAAAAATCTCCACCTGGTGAACGTCGAGTTCTACACCGGCGTCGGGACCACGCTCGACATGCCCGTCATGCTCGCGCCCGTTCCCGACGTCATCGACTTCTCCGACAAGAAGGTCCTCATCACCGACGACGTGGCCGACACGGGCAAGACGCTGAAGCTCGTCCGCGATTTCTGCCTGGACGCCGTCGCCGAGGTGCGCAGCGCCGTCGTCTACGAGAAGTCGCAGTCGCTCGTGAAGTGCGAGTACGTGTGGAAGCGCACGGACGACTGGATCAACTTCCCGTGGAGCGTTCTGCCGGTGGTGCGCAGGTCGGGGGAGCCGGTCACGCCTTCGACGGAAGCCCTCTGACGGGCTGCCCTGACCGGAGTTGACGACGGGTCGTCAGCGCAGTCGGCGGGCCCGCAGCACCACGTCGTCGGCGTGGTGCGCGCCCGCGCCGCCCTCGGGCGCCGTCCGTGGCCGCTGCTCGTCCACCTCCACGCACCAGTCGTCGTCGAGCAGAGCGGCGACCATCGAGGGCCAGACGTAGTCGGCCGGGTCGAAGCCGCCGTCGTGGTGCTGCCGGGTGTCCATCCCCGCGTGGTGGACGAGCAGCAGCACACCGCCGGGCGCGACGGCCGCGAGCAGCGCGCGTTCGGCTGCGGCGCCGGGGGTGCGCAGCAGGGCCGGGTACTGCGCGGAGACCAGGTCGAAGGAGGCCGGCGGGAGCGCCGCTTCGGTGAGTTCGGCGTGTACCCAGCTGACGGTGACGCCGGCGTCCCGCGCGTGTCCCGCCGCCCGCTCCAGCGCCACGCCCGAGACCTCGAGGGCGGTCACGTCCCAGCCGCCGCGCGCGAGCCAGACGGCGTCCGCGCCCTCGCCGCAGCCGACGTCGAGCACCCGCCCGGGCGTGAGCCCGGCGACCTCGGCGACGAGGGCGCCGTTGGGCCGGCCGCTCCACAGTTGGTGCCGGTCGGCGTACCGGTCGTCCCACTCCGCCCGCACGGCGGGGTCTCCGACGTATCCGTCGGCGGCCTGGATGACGTCGGAGGCGGTGTCGGAGGCGATGCCAGGGGCGATGTCTGAGGGGATGTCGGACGCGGGCGGTTCTGCGATGTCGTCGGTCACGCGCCCACCGTCACTCATCGTGTCCCGGTCACGCGACTCCTGTTGCCGTTCCGGCAAATCGGCGCTCACGGGGAGCGGGGAACAACCTCCGGTGTCGTCGCCGGCCGTCGTCGGACGGGGTTCGACGGTGCACTGCTGCACGGCGTGCAGCACCCGTGCCGCGCACGGCGCACGGGTGCTCCCCCCGCCTCCGGACCACGGCAGCGCGGGTCGCCCGGGTGGGGCCGGAGACGGTCAGAGGACGGTGTCGAACCTGGCGCCCTCGCCCGTGTAGAGGTCGGTCGTCAGCCGGCCGAGCGGCGCTGTGGCCGAGCCGGTCGAGCGGTAGACGTACGTGCCGTTCGGGCCGTGGGCGATCAGGTCGGGGCGGCCGTCGGCATCGACGTCGCCGGCGCCGACGAGGTGGGTGAAGGCCTTCCAGCCGGAACCGATCCTGACCCGGGCGGTGAAGCCGCCCCTGCCGTTGCCCTGGTACATCCACAGGACGCCCGCGGCGTCACGGGCCGTGAGGTCGCCGGCCGTGCTGCCCGCGATGTCGCCGACGGCGGTGATCCGGTCGTAGATCTGCCAGCCGCCGCCGAGCCGGACGCGGGCGGCGAAGGGGGCGGACGAGCTGCCGGTGCCCTTGTGGAGCCACAGGACGCCGGAGGCGTCGGCGGCGAGGAGGTCGGGTCGGCCGTCCCCGGTGAGGTCGCTGCCACCGGTGATCTTCTTGTAGGACTGCCAGCCGGCGCTGACCTTGACGCGCGCGGCGAAGCCGCCCCTGCCGTTGCCCTGGTACATCCACAGGACGCCCGCTGCGTCGCGCGCGACGAGGTCGCCCGTCGGGGCGCCGGCGATGTTCCCCACGGCCGCGATCTGGTTGTAGGCCTGCCAACCGCTGCCGACCCTCGTCCGCTTGGCCACGGTCACCCGGCCGTCCGACGTCCAGTCGAAGAGGTCGTCCCGCCACAGCACGCCCGAGGCGTCCCGGGCGAGAACGTCGGTGGAGCCGTTGTCGGTGAAGTCGTGCGGGTCGGCCCGGCGCGAGACCTGGAGGCTCCCCCGTGCGGTCGCCGGCGCGCCGACGCCGTCGGCCGGGGCGGCGGTGATCTGCCAGGTGTAGGCGCCGTTCGGGGCGCTGACGCCGTCCAGGAGGCCGTTCCAGACGAAGCCGAAGCGGCTGTCGGAGACCGGCCGGGAGAGGCGCGCGGTGAGCTTTCCGCCGGTGGCCGTGTGGGTGAGCGTGAGGTCCACGGCAGCGTTCGCGCGGGACAGCGTCCACTCCAGCGGGACCGTGGTGCCCGGCTTCTCCAGGCTCACCGCGGTGGGCACGTTCGACGCGGTCACCTCGACGGCCTTGAGCCGGCCGGTGTCCGCCACGAGCGTGAGACCCGGGAGGCCGCCGTTGCCCTCCCGGACGCGGAACAGCCCGTCGGCGTCGGCCGTGGCGCCGCGCACGAGCAGGCTGCCGTCCGGCGCGTGGGCCACGCTGGAGAAGTGCTCCAGCAGGGTGTACGGCGCGGCGGCGGGGTCGGTGACGCTCCGGGCGTACAGCGGGCTCGGCGTCCCGTCGGCCGCCCTGCCCGGGACCCCGTAGAGCAGCGTGTCCTCGGTGACGCCGGCGATGACGGCGCCGCTCAGGGAGCCGTCCAGGGCGAACCTGCGGTGGACGCGCGTTCCCTCGACGACGAGTTCGGCGGCGCCGGCCCGGTACTCGACCCACGCCTCGTAGTCGGCGGTGCAGGCGCCCGTGGAGGCCTGGGTCCACGGGGCGGTGTTCTCCCTGCTGCCCGACTCGATCATCGCGTCGCCGTCGACGGTCGTGCGCGTCTTCCAGTACTCGGTGCGGAAGGTCGACGCGCTGGGGAAGACCCGGTTGCTGCTCAGGACGATCAGCACGTCGCTCGTTGCGGCGACGACCTTGAAGTCCATGCTGTAGGGGTTGGACGAGCGTTTCGTCTTCCGCGAGACCCCGTCGACCCGGGAGAGCTGCCACAGCTCCTGGTAGCCCCCGCTGCCGGTCGGAACCTTCACGAAGAGGTTGTCGCCGACCACTCCGGCGAGCTTCGCGCCGGGCGCGAACTCGGACGCGAGGTCGTAGGACGCGGACCAGGCGGCGCCTTCCCTCATGTCCCGCAGATGGACCGTGCTGCCGCCGTCGCCGGTCACGACGACGTCGGAGGCGCTGTCGTGACCCACGGGGCCCGTGCCGATCGGCAGCACCGAGCCGTCGGCGTACCTGTGCCACTCCAGAACCCTGCCGCCGGAGTCGTCCACCCGGGACGTGAGGAATCCGGTGTCGCCGGTGCTGACGACGTCGGCGCCGAGGGCCAGACTCGCCTGGCCGGCGGTGGCGGCGACAGCCCCGGTCGTCGCGAGGGGAGCGGCCGCGGCCGCGGGCGAGACCAGGAGGCCGGCGCCGACCGTCACGGCGAGAACGGTGGCGGCGCAGGCGCCGAGACGGCGTCGGGCGGTCTGTACGGAAGCCAAGGAGGTCCTTTGTGACGAGCGGGGAGGTGCGCGCGGGTGCGCGTGCCGCTCGATCGGACCTGTGAAGAGGGAGAGGGGTTGTACGAGTTGCTCGTGATGATCCGAGCCGTCTTCGGACTCGGGCTGTTCCAGGGGGCTTTGGGAGGGGAGTCTTCCAAGCCCCCTGCGGACGGCCGCGCCCCCTGTGGACAGCCCCCTGTGGACGGCCGCGCCCCCTGTGGACAGCCCCCTGTGGACGGCCAAGCCCCTGTGGACGGGCCTGATGAGGCTTTCACGGTGAGAACCCGGTCCCCGTCACCTCTTGTGCAGCGCCTTCACACCGTCCGGCTCGAAGTCGTAGACGTAGTCGTTGAGCCGGAGGCCGTCGACCGCGCCGGTCCACATGAAGTCACGGCCCTTGCCCACCGAGACCGTCAGGACGGTCGGCTTGGCGTTGCGCGACGTGAAGGCGGCCTTGAGCGCGCTGAAGGTGCACGGGGTGGCGAGAGCGCAACCCGTCACGGCGCCCGCGTTGCCCGTGAGGAACCAGCCCCCGGTCGTCGTGGCGTCGAGGAAGGGGCTCCAGCTGTTCACGGTCGGCGACGCCGCCGGCAGCCACACCAGAGAGGAGTAGTCGGAGGTGCTGTTCAGGTTCGGATCGATCTCGATCCTGATGTTCGGCATGTTCGTCACGCCGCCGTACGAGATGTTCTCGCCCGTCTGGAAGACGTGGAATCCCGCTCGGCGCAGGCTCAGCAGCGACTTTCCGTAGAAGTCCACCTCGTTGCCGAAGTCGATCTTCTCGACGACCGGCGGGTTCACTCCCGGAGCGGCGCCCACCACCTCGATGCCGAGGCTGCCCCGGCCGTACGGCGGTCGTGCGGAGGTGCCGGTCACGCCGAACGAGCCGAACGGCCCGTTGCGCAGCGCGGCGACGGGGGAGCCGATCGTGTTGCGGGTGATCACGCCCCAGTGGTCGGCGCGGGCGCGGCCGTCGTCGGTGCCGGCGACGGCCGTGCCCGGAAGGATCATGGCGATGACGGCGACCAGCAGGGCGGCCACGAGCACCGGTCCCCGTCTCGAGCCGAAGCGAGCTTTCACGGACACTCCCAGTACGAGGTGGTAAGGAGCTGTCACGTTAACTGACGCTCTGTAGTCGACGTGGTGCGACATGCGGCTGATGTGATATTTACACCCGTCCGGGATGCGTGTTCCATCGCTCTCTGTTATGGCGTCGAGGCGACGCGAAAGGGCCCCCGCCTTCTGGTCGGCGGGGGCCCTCTCACGCTGGGGTCTGTCCTAGAAGGTGCCCAGTTTCACGATCGACAGCAGTGCGATCAGCTGGATCGACGACGCGCCGAGCGCCTTCGGCCACGGCAGGTCGTGGGAGCGGCTGACCATCATGGTCAGCAGGGCGCCGGCGGCCACCCACGTCACCCAGCCGAGCAGCTGCACGAACGACGCGTCGCCGCCGAAGAACATCGCGACGACCAGCCGCGGTGCGTCCGTCAGGGACATGATCAGCATGGAGAGGCCGACGGTGGGCTGCCATGCGCCGTCCCCGCCGAGCTGACGGGCCAGCGTGTGGGTGACCACGCCCAGTACGAACGAGCTCAGCACCATCGCGACGGCCGTCGTCAGGACGATCGGGATCGCGTTGGAGAGCGTCGCGTTTATGGCGTCCGAGCGGGCGCCGTCGAAGCCGAAGACCGCGAGCAGGCCGTAGAGGAACGTGACGACGAGGGCGGGGCCCCACATCGTGTAGTCCCGCATCTGGTGGAAGGTCTGCCGGGGGGCGAGGACGATGCCCTTCAGCAGCGCCTTCCAGTGCAGGCGCGGACCGATCGGGCCGGCCGGCGCCGACCCGGCGTGGTAGGTGCCGCCCTGGTTGTACTGGTCGTACTGCTGGTGGTCGTCGATCGAGAAGGCCTGGGTGTGGCCGGGGTTGTTCGCCGCGTACGGGTCGTGCGGGACGCCGTGTCCGCCGTGTCCGCCCGGGGCGCCGTACGGCGCGTCGCCGCCGAAGTACTCCGGCTCGTCGCCGCTGCGGCCGCCGTTCGCCTGCGGCGGCCACTGACCGCCGCCCGCGCCGCCGTACTGCGGGCGCTGCGGGAACGGCTGCTGGGCCGACGGGTAGCCGTAGGACGGCCCGGAGGGACCCGACGGCGCCGCGGGACCCGAGGGTCCTGAGGGCCGCGACGGTCCCTGGGGCGTCTGCTGCCCGTACGGAGGGTGTTGCGGTCGCGTTTGCGGGGCTCGGTTGTCCCGGCCGCCGCGTCCGATCCTGAATCCAGCCACGTCTTCGAACGTACCTGCTCCTGCAGGGTGACGTGCCGAGGCCGCCGTTCGCGCACGGCTTTGCTGCCGACCTGTGACATCCCCTAAGGGGAGTAACGGGGCTGGAATCGGTGGTTCTTCAGGGAGTGTCACGGGGTGTCGTAGGGGTGTGGGCGCAGGGCGGAGGGGAACGGCGACGCCCCCGCGTCCGGGTGGGACACGGGGGCGTCGGTACGGCCGTCAGGGTTGCTCACCGGCCTGTTCACGGGCCGGAGCAACCAGGTGCGCAACCAGGTGCGCAACCCGGTGCGCGGTTCACTTCACCGGCTGGGGCTCCGGTTCGCTCTCGGTCTCCGACTCGCCCGCCGGGGGCTCGTCGTCGACCGGCGTCTTGACCGACTCCAGGAGGAGCTGGGAGACGTCCACGACCTGGATGGACTCCTTGGCCTTGCCCTCGTTCTTCTTGCCGTTGACCGAGTCGGTCAGCATGACGAGGCAGAACGGGCAGGCGGTGGAGACGATGTCGGGGTTGAGGGAGAGGGCTTCGTCGACGCGCTCGTTGTTGATGCGCTTGCCGATCCGCTCCTCCATCCACATCCGCGCGCCGCCCGCGCCGCAGCAGAAGCCGCGCTCCTTGTGGCGGTGCATCTCCTCGTTCCGCAGACCCGGGACGCTCGCGATGATCTCGCGCGGCGGCGTGTAGATCTTGTTGTGCCGGCCCAGGTAGCAGGGGTCGTGGTAGGTGATGATGCCCTCGACCGGGGTCACCGGGATCAGCTTGCCCTCGTCGACGAGGTGCTGGAGCAGCTGGGTGTGGTGGATGACCTCGTAGTCGCCGCCGAGCTGCGGGTACTCGTTGCCGATCGTGTTGAGGCAGTGCGGGCAGGTGGCGACGATCTTCTTCGCCGACTTCGGCTTCTTCGACTCGGGCGTGACGTTGCCCTCGTCGTCCGTCTCCTCGCCGAACGCCATGTTCAGCGCCATGACGTTCTCCATGCCGAGCTCCTGGAAGAGGGGCTCGTTGCCGAGGCGGCGGGCGGAGTCACCGGTGCACTTCTCGTCGCCGCCCATGATCGCGAACTTGACGCCCGCGATGTGCAGAAGCTCGGCGAAGGCCTTCGTCGTCTTCTTGGCCCGGTCCTCGAGGGCGCCGGCGCAGCCGACCCAGTACAGGTACTCGACCTCGGTGAGGTCCTCGATGTCCTTGCCGACGACGGGCACCTCGAAGTCGACTTCCTTCAGCCACTCCAGGCGCTGCTTCTTGGCCAGGCCCCAGGGGTTGCCCTTCTTCTCCAGGTTCTTGAGCATCGTGCCCGCCTCGGACGGGAACGCGGACTCGATCATCACCTGGTAGCGGCGCATGTCGACGATGTGGTCGACGTGCTCGATGTCGACGGGGCACTGCTCGACGCAGGCGCCGCAGGTGGTGCAGGACCACAGGACGTCCGGGTCGATGACGCCGTTCTCCTCGGCGGTGCCGATGAGGGGGCGCTCGGCCTCGGCGAGAGCGGCCGCGGGAACGTCCTTGAGCTGCTCCTCGGAGGCCTTCTCGTCGCCCTCCATGGTCTTGCCGCCGCCGGCCAGCAGGTACGGCGCCTTGGCGTGCGCGTGGTCGCGCAGCGACATGATGAGGAGCTTGGGGGAGAGCGGCTTGCCGGTGTTCCAGGCGGGGCACTGCGACTGGCAGCGGCCGCACTCGGTGCAGGTGGAGAAGTCCAGCAGGCCCTTCCAGGAGAACTGCTCGACCTGGGAGACGCCGAAGACGTCGTCGTCGCCCGGGTCGGTGAAGTCGATCGGCTTGCCGCCGGACGTCATCGGCTGCAGGCCGCCGAGGGCCGTCCCGCCGGTCGCCTCGCGCTTGAACCAGATGTTCGGGAACGCCAGGAAGCGGTGCCAGGCCACACCCATGTTGGTGTTGAGCGAGACCACGATCATCCAGATGAACGAGGTGCCGATCTTCACCATCGCGGTGAAGTAGACCAGCGTCTGGAGAGTGGGGACGCTCAGCCCCTTGAAGGCCAGCACCAGGGGGTACGAGGCGAAGTACGCGGCCTCGTAGTGGTCCACGTGGTGGATCGCGCCCTCGAGGCCGCGCAGCGTGTAGATGGCGAGGCCGATGGTGAGGATGACGTACTCGACGAAGTACGCCTGGCCCGCCTTGGAGCCCGCGAAGCGGGACTTGCGGCCCGGGCGCGACGGCAGGTTCAGCAGGCGGATCACGATGAGCACGGCGATGCCGAGGATCGTCATCACGCCGATGAACTCGATGTACAGCTCGAACGGCAGGAACTCGCCGATCCAGGGGAGCGTCCAGTCGGCCTGGAACAGCTGGCCGAAGGCCTGCGCCAGGGTCGGCGGCAGCGTCAGGAAGCCGATGGCGACGAACCAGTGGGCGAAGCCGACGATGCCCCAGCGGTTCATCCGCGTGTGGCCGAGGAACTCCCGTACCAGGGTCACGCTGCGCGCGTAGGGGTTGTCGGTCCGGGCGCCGGCCGGCACCGGCTGGCCCAGTTTGAAGTACCGGACGAACTGACCGATGGCGCGTGCGAGCAGCGCGACGCCGACCACGGTCAGGACCAGCGACACGATGATCGCGGCGAGTTGCATTCGGGGGCTCCTCGGGCCTGCGAGGGGACTTCGATCAGAGATTACTAAGCGGTAACTTATGCAGTCCGTCTGAGAGTACCCCTTATTCTGCGTCGCACTGTAGCGGGGGGCGGAGTGATCTGAGTCGCTGAGGGTTGCCTCAGAATCAGGGTTCAATCCGGCCGTGTTATTCGTACCAAATTGGTACATTTATGACTAATTTATATCCGTGCTCTACGGGATCGCTGCCGCCACCGCCGCCCTGCTCCTCGCCGCCGTCCTCGCCGCGCTGCTGCGCGTGCCCGCCCTGCGTCTCGGTCTGACCGACCGACGGCAGCGACAGCGGCGCGTGCCCCTGTCCGGCGGCGCCGCCGTCGTGCTCGCCACCTGTGCCGTCGCGGTCGCCGGCGACCGGACGGGCGTCGCGCCCCTCGGGGACGGCATCGAGGTGCTGCTCGCCGCGGCCGGCGCCGTCGCCGCGCTGGGCCTGGTCGCGGACGTGTGCCGGCTCAAGACCCGCTTCCTGGTCGTCGGCACGGCCGTCGCGGCGGCCTTCGTGGTGCCGTACGGAGAGATCTACGGGGACGCCGGGACGGTCGCCGGGGTGGTCTCCGCGGCGGTGGGCGTCGGCTGGATCACGTTCGTAGCCCTCGCCTTCCGGGCGCTCGACCACGCCGACGGCGTCGCCGGGACCGTCGGCGTGCTCACCGCGTTCGGGGTCGCCGCGTGTGTCGCCGTCGAGGTCATGGACGGGCTGGTGGTGCTGCTGAGCGTGCTCGCCGCCGCGCTGACGGGCTTCCTGATGCACAACTGGCCCCCCGCGCGTGTCGCCCTCGGGGCCTGCGGCTCGCTCTTCGCGGGCTTCCTGCTCGCCTCGGCCGCCGTCTTCGCCCGCGCGGGGCACGATCCGGTCGTCGGCACGGGGGTGCTGTTCGCGCTCACCGCCGTCGGCGGGGCGGACGTCCTGCTGGTGGCCCTGTCGCGGCGGCTGGCCGGACGGCCCCTGCTGCGCGGCGCGCCGGACCATCTCGCCCACCGGCTGCGGCGGCTCGGGCTCACCGCCCAGGGCGCGGCCGTCCTGCTCGGCCTCGCGGCCTTCGGCGCGGTGCTCACGGGGGTGCTGGTGCACGCCGCGGTGGTCGACGTGCAGGCGGTGTCATGGGTCGCGGGCGGGGCACTCGTCGTCGTGCTCGCACTGGTGCGGGTCCCGGTGTACGGGCCGCCACGCGCGCGTGGGCGTCGGCTCCGGGGCGCCGGTCGTGCCCGGCGGACGCCGGAGGCCCGACCCTCCCGGGAGGCGCGGCGAGCGCCTGTTTATGCGCCTCGGCGTCAATCCGAGGGCCGCGCGCATCACCCGGAACCCGGTGAACGACGGGCGGGACGCGCTGTGTCGACGCAGGTCAACGGCTCCTTGCGTGTAAGGAACGGATAAGAGTTGAGTGCGCTCGACTCAGGTCTGTTGACCGGGCGGTGAGCTTCGTGCACACTTGAGTCCGTTCCACTCAAGTCAGCTGGAGGAAGATCACCATGGCACGTGCGGTCGGCATCGACCTGGGCACAACCAACTCCGTCGTCAGCGTTCTGGAGGGCGGCGAGCCCACCGTCATCACCAACGCCGAGGGTGCCAGGACCACGCCGTCCGTCGTCGCCTTCGCGAAGAACGGTGAAGTCCTCGTCGGCGAGGTCGCGAAGCGGCAGGCGGTCACGAACGTGGACCGGACCATCCGCTCCGTGAAGCGCCACATGGGCACGGACTGGACGATCGAGCTCGACGGGAAGAACTTCAACCCGCAGCAGATGAGCGCCTTCATCCTGCAGAAGCTCAAGCGCGACGCGGAGGCCTACCTGGGCGAGAAGGTGGCCGACGCGGTCATCACCGTCCCGGCGTACTTCAACGACTCCGAGCGTCAGGCGACGAAGGAAGCCGGCGAGATCGCCGGTCTCAACGTCCTGCGCATCGTCAACGAGCCCACCGCGGCCGCGCTCGCGTACGGCCTCGACAAGGACGACCAGACGATCCTCGTCTTCGACCTCGGCGGCGGCACGTTCGACGTGTCCCTCCTGGAGATCGGTGACGGCGTCGTCGAGGTGAAGGCCACCAACGGCGACAACCACCTCGGCGGCGACGACTGGGACCAGCGTGTCGTCGACTACCTGGTGCAGCAGTTCAAGGCCGGCCACGGCGTGGACCTCGCCAAGGACAAGATGGCGCTGCAGCGTCTGCGCGAGGCCGCCGAGAAGGCGAAGATCGAGCTGTCCTCGTCCACCGAGACCTCGATCAACCTGCCCTACATCACGGCGTCCGCCGAGGGCCCGCTGCACCTGGACGAGAAGCTCACCCGCGCCCAGTTCCAGCAGCTGACGGCCGACCTGCTGGAGCGCTGCAAGACGCCGTTCCACAACGTCATCAAGGACGCCGGCATCAACCTCTCCGAGATCGACCACGTCGTTCTCGTCGGCGGTTCGACCCGGATGCCCGCCGTCGCCGAGCTCGTCAAGGAGCTGACCGGCGGTCAGGACGCCAACAAGGGCGTGAACCCGGACGAGGTCGTCGCCATCGGCGCCGCGCTCCAGGCCGGTGTCCTCAAGGGCGAGGTCAAGGACGTCCTGCTCCTCGACGTCACCCCGCTGTCCCTCGGCATCGAGACCAAGGGCGGCATCATGACCAAGCTGATCGAGCGCAACACCACGATCCCGACGAAGCGTTCGGAGATCTTCACCACGGCCGAGGACAACCAGCCGTCGGTGCAGATCCAGGTCTACCAGGGTGAGCGCGAGATCGCGGCCTACAACAAGAAGCTCGGCATGTTCGAGCTGACCGGTCTGCCGCCGGCGCCCCGCGGCGTCCCGCAGATCGAGGTCGCCTTCGACATCGACGCCAACGGCATCATGCACGTGACCGCGAAGGACCTCGGCACGGGCAAGGAGCAGAAGATGACCGTCACCGGCGGCTCCTCGCTGCCGAAGGACGAGGTCGACCGCATGCGCCAGGAGGCCGAGCAGTACGCGGACGAGGACCACCGCCGCCGCGAGGCCGCCGAGGCCCGCAACCAGGGCGAGCAGCTCGTCTACCAGACGGAGAAGTTCCTCAAGGACAACGAGGACAAGGTCCCCGGCGAGGTCAAGACCGAGGTCGAGGCCGCCGTCGAGGAGCTGAAGGCCGCGCTCAAGGGCGAGGACACGGCCGAGATCCGCACGGCCACCGAGAAGGTCGCCGCGGTCTCGCAGAAGGTCGGCCAGGCCATGTACGCCGACGCCCAGGCCGCGCCCGGCGCCGACGCCCCGCAGGGTGACGCCCCGAGGGCCGACGACGACGTCGTGGACGCCGAGATCGTGGACGACGAGCGCAAGGACGGTGCCGCGTGACGGAGGAGACCCCGGGCTTCGAGGAGAAGCCCGACGTCCCCTCCGGCGCCACCCCTGAAGACGCCGAGCCGAAGGCCGCCTCCTCGTCCGCTCCGGCGGACGGGGCGGCCCCGGCCGGGGACGCGAACCAGACAGCCGGTCTGGTGGCCCAGCTGGACCAGGTGCGCACCGCCCTCGGCGAGCGCACCGCCGACCTCCAGCGCCTCCAGGCCGAGTACCAGAACTACCGCCGCCGGGTCGAGCGCGACCGGATCGCGGTCAAGGAGATCGCCGTCGCGAACCTCCTGACCGAGCTCCTGCCCGTGCTCGACGACATCGGCCGCGCACGGGATCACGGCGAGTTCGTCGGCGGCTTCAAGTCGGTGGGCGAATCGCTGGAGACCGTCGCGGCGAAGATGGGCCTGCAGCAGTTCGGCAAGGAGGGCGAGCCCTTCGACCCGACGATCCACGAAGCCCTGATGCACAGTTACGCACCCGACGTCACCGAGACGACGTGCGTGGCGATTCTGCAGCCGGGGTATCGGATCGGCGAGCGCACCATCCGCCCCGCGCGGGTGGCCGTCGCCGAGCCGCAGCCCGGCGCGCAGGCGGCGAAGGCCGACGAGGCGGAGGCGGGCGACGACAAGGAGAGCGGTGGCCCGGACGAGGGCTGAGCTTGAACGGGTGAGCAGGCGGAAGGAGGGACGTCGAGGATGAGCACCAAGGACTTCATCGAGAAGGACTTCTACAAGGTCCTCGGCGTCCCCAAGGACGCCACCGAGGCCGAGATCAAGAAGGCGTACCGCAAGCTCGCCCGCGAGTACCACCCGGACGCCAACAAGGGCAACGTCAAGGCGGAGGAACGCTTCAAGGAGATCTCCGAGGCGAACGACGTCCTCGGCGACCCCAAGAAGCGCAAGGAGTACGACGAGGCACGCGCGCTCTTCGGCAACGGCGGCTTCCGTCCGGGCCCGGGCGCGGGCGGCTCCTTCAACTTCGACCTGGGCGACCTCTTCGGAGGCGGCGCCCAGGGCGGAGGCGCCCAGGGCGGCTTCGGCGGCGGCATCGGGGACGTGTTCGGCGGCCTGTTCAACCGCGGCGGCGCGGGCGCCACCCGTACCCAGCCCCGGCGCGGCCAGGACATCGACACCGAGGTCACGCTCACGTTCACGGAGGCGATCGAGGGCGCGACCGTCCCGCTGCGGATGTCCTCGCAGTCCCCGTGCAAGGCGTGCTCGGGAACCGGCGACAAGAACGGCACACCGCGCGTGTGCCCGACCTGCGTCGGCACCGGCCAGGTGGCCCGGGGCTCGGGCGGCGGCTTCTCGCTGACCGACCCCTGCCCCGACTGCAAGGGCCGCGGCCTGATCGCCGAGCACCCCTGCCTCGACTGCAAGGGCAGCGGCCGTGCGAAGTCGTCGCGGACCATGCAGGTCCGCATCCCCGCGGGAGTGACGGACAACCAGCGCATCCGGCTGCGCGGCAAGGGCGCCCCCGGCGAGCGCGGCGGCCCGTCGGGCGACCTGTACGTCGTCGTCCACGTCGGCGCCCACCCGGTGTTCGGCCGCAAGGACGACAACCTGACGGTGACCGTGCCGGTGACGTTCACCGAGGCGGCCCTCGGCGGCGAGGTCAAGGTGCCCACGCTCGGCGGCCCGTCGCTGACCCTGAAACTCCCGCCGGGCACGCCCAACGGCCGCACCATGAGGGCGCGCGGCAAGGGCGCGGTCCGCAAGGACGGCACCCGCGGCGACCTGCTGGTCACCGTCGAGGTGAGTGTCCCGAAGGACCTTTCGGAGAAGGCTCGTGACGCACTGGAGGCGTATCGCGAGGCGACCGCGGGCGAGGATCCGCGGGCGGAGCTGTTCGAGGCCGCGAAGGGAGCTTGAGAGTGATGGACGGCCGTCGGCGCAACCCGTATGAACTGACTCAGGAGACCCCGGTCTACGTCATCTCGGTGGCGGCCCAGCTCTCCGGCCTGCACCCGCAGACACTGCGTCAGTACGACCGTCTGGGCCTGGTCTCACCCGACCGCACCGCCGGCCGGGGCCGCCGCTACTCGGCCCGCGACATCGAGCTGCTGCGCACCGTGCAGCAGTTGTCGCAGGACGAGGGCATCAACCTGGCCGGCATCAAGCGGATCATCGAGCTGGAGAACCAGGTGGCCGCGCTCCAGGCCAGGGCCGCGGAGCTGGAGGCCGCGCTGGACGGCGCGGCGGCTGCCATGCAGCAGCGGGAGGCTGCGGTGCACGCCTCCTACCGGCGGGACCTGGTGCCGTACCAGGAGGTGCAGCAGACCAGCGCGCTGGTGGTCTGGCGTCCGAAGCGGCAGCATCCGGCGCCCGACTGAGACGCACCGCCCTGGCGCTCCGCACGACGCACGGCGAGCAAGGCGGCTGAGCACGAGGCAGGGCGAGCAGGGCGGTTGAGCACGAGGCAGGGCGAGCAGGGCGGTTGAGCACGAGGCACGAGGCACGCATGCGGGGCCCGGAGGTTTTCCCTCCGGGCCCCGCATGCGTGCGGCGGTCGGACCGCGGGGTATGCGAGTCAGCCGGTCGCCGTCGGCCGGCCGGGCCGGGTCACCGCTGGGTTCCCGGCTGCTGTCCGGGCCAGCTCGCGGGCGGCCCCTGGGTCCAGCCGCCGCCACCGGGCTGGTGCGGCTGCCCGTGCGACGGCCACTGCGGCTGCTGGGGCGCCGCGGGCTGGAAGCCGGTGGTGTAGGGCTGCGCGGGCGCGGTCGGGTACGGCTGCTGCCCGGCGGGCGCGTACGGCGGCGCGGGGTGGGCCGCGGGCGCGTACGGGTGTTGCGGCGCGGCGGGGTAGAGGTGCTGCGGGGCGGGGTGCTGCGCCGGGATCTGTGTCGCGGGCGGCAGGTCGAACTGCGGGAGGGGCGCCGTGCTGACCCGGTCCAGGAGGACGATGTTGGGGTTGCAGTCGGCGGGGTGCACGAACACGGCGCCGCCGGCCCGACGCTCCACCACCAGCAGACTGAACTCGGCGAGCGCCTGAAGCTGCGTCGGCTCGAGCACGTACTCGTAGACGCGCTGCCGTCCGGTCGCGAGGCTGGTGCTGTCGCTGTCGCCGGTGGTGCGGGTCGTGGACTCGTTGCTGGTGTGCGTGACGCTGGTGGAGGTGCCCGTCGTCGTGCTGTGGCTGCCGCCGGAGCTGGTGGAGGACGACGACGAGAACGGGTTGGATCCGCCCTGGTAGCTGGTGGAGCTGCTGCTGCCCCAGTTGCGGCCGCGGGTGACGGACTCGCTGTGGGTCGTCCCCCTGCTGACGGAGGAGCCGACCGTCTCGGCGACGGAGGTGTTGACGGTCCTGCCCTCGGTGTCGGTCAGCGAGTGCAGGACGAAGGAGTGCTCGCGGCCGATGAAGTCCGCCGCGACGTTGGCCTCCTGGTGGTTGCCGAGCTTCATGAAGGCGACGGTGCCGCCGCCGATCATCTGCTCGGCGGCGTCCCTCAAGTGCGGCTGCAGCAGGACGAGCGGGGACCCCCGGCGCTCGCAGACCTGCGCCAGCTGTTCGAGGTGGCGTCGCTGGAGGCCCTGCTCGCCGAGTGCCAGGAGCACGGCCGGGGCGGTCTCCTCGAACGAGGCCAGCCGCCGCATCACGCTCTGCACGGCCAGGTCCGCCAGCAGTTCCGTGCTCGCCGAGCCCGCGCCGAAGTCCAGGGCGAGGCAGGTGAGATAGCCGGGGCCGCGCCCTTCGCGGGCGGCGCCCAGCCGCTCCAGCGGGTGCACGAAGGAGACCAGGCGGAAGAGGCTGTCCCGCACCTGGTCCTTGTTCTTGTCGTTGAGCAGGTCGTCCGCGATGCGGTTGCGTTCGTCCCGGCTGAGGCAGGCGGTGTCGTCGGCCTCGCCCATCAGGACGCGCAGTCCCGCGCCCAGCCGGGCCACCGAGACGTCGTCGCCGAGGGCGCCGCACAGCTGGGTGAGGATGCGGGTGTCGACGGCGCGATCGGCGCGGCCCGCCTCGGGATTGTCGCCGTGGACCGCCTCGACCAGCGCGTGCACCAGCTCGTGCGGGCCCAGTCCGCCGACGATGCTGCTCTCGGCCATCCGGCTGGGCAGCAGCTGGACGTCGACGGGCACTCCGGCGGCCTCGGCGAGGACGGACAGCTCCCGGCACACCAGGGCCTGCGTCAGATCGACGACGATCACCGGCCGGTCCTGGAGCGTGGAGGCCCCGAAGACGGTGAGGAAGCCCTCGCGGCCGCGCTGGCTGCCGCCGAAGACGTCCAGGCGCCGGATGTCGGCGCCGAGGGGCAGCGAACCCCAGGCGTCCAGGCCGCGGACCCATTGCTCCTGCCCGCTTTCGTGGTGCTGCCGGCGCTGCTGCCACATCTGCCAGGAGGACTGGAAGTGCTTCTCCAGGGCGCTCTGTTGGGTGGTGAGGTGACCGGTGGCCGAGCTGAGCCGCTGGGCGGCGAGGGCCATCCGGGCCAGCGCGACGACGATCGCCACGACGCCGAGGACCGCCATGACGGGTCCGACGAAGTAGCTCAGCACGAAGCAGGCCGCAGCGACACCGCCGCCGACTTTCAGGGCGGAGCCGCGACGCTCCTCGTGATCGAGCCGTGCGGCGGTGGCCCGGTTCTCGTACCCGACCTCCACCTGCTGACGCTGCGGTTCCGGCTCGACGAACGGCCGGCGCAGCGACTCGGGGTCGCGGTGGACCCAGCCCAGACGCGGACCCGCGTCGAAGAGACGCAGGTAGCGGCCGAGCTGTCCGGTCCCGGTGCTTTCGACAGTCATGCGTGAGGCTCCCGGCCCGTCAGGCGACGAAGGTCTCGAGCGCGCGGATGCGCTGGTGAAGCGGCGGATGCGAGGACATGAGCCGGGCGACGGGGCTCTCCTTGCGTGCGGCGTCGTCATGGCCCTCGGCCTGCCAGCCCGCGAACACGGAGATCAGCAGGGGCCCGTACCCGAGCTGGCCGGCGAACCGGTCCGCCCGCAGTTCGCCCTGCCGGCCGGCCCAGGCGAGCAGGAACGGGATCGCGTAGAGGACGACGGCGGGCGGGAAGGCGAGGAAGGTCGCGACGGCGAAGGCGCCGAAGACGACGACGAAGACGCCGGCCGCCAGGCAGGAGAGTTCGGCGGTGAAGAAGAACAGGAAGCGCGTCACGAACTTGACGACGGTCATGAACATCCGGACCGGCACGGCGTACCAGATGCCGAGCAGCAGGGCCCAGGAGTGACCGCCGACGTGGTGCCCCAGCTCGTGGGCGAGGACGGCCGCCAACTGCTGGGGCGGCTGCCGCATCGCGCCGCGCGTCACACCGACGATGTGCCCTGCGGCGGCGGAGGCGTTGAGTTCGTCCGTGTCCTCCAGCCACAGTGTGTACTGGCTGCCGTCGATCCCGGCGCGGCGCGTGACGTCGTCCCAGATCGGCTGGAGCGCGGCCAGTTCGGCGCCGGTGGGCGGCCGCATCTTGAACAGCAGCCGCGCGAGGCCGCGTTCGGTGGGCCGGTGGAACACCAGCGCGCCGGAAGCGAGCCAGGCGACCACGAGGACCACGTCCAGACCGCTCGGCAGGGCCTGGGAGATCAGCCACACCACCAGCAGACTGCCCAGGAAGAGCGGCACGTTGAGCAGCAGCCTGGCCACCGAGGTGGCATCGGCACTGCGACGCACCTGCGGTACGCCGGGGGCGTTCGGGACCGGCGCGTACGGCTGCTGGGGATACGCCAGCGGCGGTGCCTGGCCCGGCGCCTGCTGCGGATGCTGCTGTGGTGCGAAGGACTGCTGCGGCGCGAAGGGATGCTGCTGCGGCGCCTCATGCGGGGGGTGCTGACCGTAGGCGGGCGGCTGCGGCGCGAACTGGGGCGGCTGAGCCGTCGCTTGGTACGGAGCCTGCTGGTACGGAGCCTGCTGGTAAGGAGGCTGCTGGTACGGGGGTTGCTGCGGTGCCGCGGCCTGGTAGGGAGGCTGCTGGTACTGCGGCTGGTGCGGTGGCGGGGTCTGGTACGGCGGGGTCTGGTACGGAGGCTGCTGCTGAGGCGGCGGGGTCTGGTACGGAGGCTGCTGCTGGGGCGGTGCGGCCTGGTACGGATGCTGGGGCGGTGCGGCCTGGTACGGCGCCTGCTGCGGCGGGACGGGAGGCGCGGGGGGACCGGGTGGGTAGGCCGGGTCCTGCGGCGGACCGGACGGGGCGTCGGGATGCCCGGGGCCGCTGTGCCCGTACGGGTTCTGGGGTTGGCGAGGGTCAACGGGATGGGTCATATGAGTTCGCCCTGAGGGAGATGGGCGCCATGAAGGCGCCCACTTGTGGACAGGTGAGAAATGACCGTCCCGCGGACGGCAGAAGACATGCCTCTGATGATTGAACTCGCCCCCGTGGCCGCCGAAGCGGATGTCAGTCATTGATCAGCAGCCGACACATGGTGCACGAATCGACTTCCCAAGTCCACCTGGAATGAGGGGAAGTGACGTCACAGTTGCAAGGCTTGGCCGCGTTCACCGTTGCCTCTAGGGTGGTGCCGCAAGATCGACAACGGGGGAGACGTTGCCCAGAAGACCGCTCGCGCACGAGCCCGTCATCATTCCCCGGAGCGAACGCGCCGAGCATCGGCGAGAACGCGCCGGACACCCCGGAATCGCCGGTCGGGTCGGTCGGGCCGAGCGCATATGACCGACCACGCACCGGGCGGCGGCACATGGCAGCGGTTCGCGAGCCTGGAGGCCGCGCTGCTGCGCGAGGTCCCGCGGCAGCGGCCGTCCGAGGACCGGCCGTCCGGCGGTGAGGACGAGCTGCGGGCGCAGCGCCTCGCCGCTCTGGTCTCCGCCCACCACGCCCCGCACCCGCACGACCCGACGGGCGGCGCGGTGCTCGTCGGCTGGGCGCGGACGGCGGCCGACGGTCCGCTGGACGTCCTCGTCGGCGGCGCCGCCCTGCTGGGCGGCCGCACGGACCCGGCCGACGGGACTGCCGCCCTGCTGAGGCTTCCCGCGGGCGCGCGTGGCCTGCGCCGGCCGGCGGGCACGGCGGCCGCCCTGATGGCCGCCTTCCCCTGCTGGAGCGCGGTCGCCGGCGTGACCGACGGGCTGCTCGTCGACGACGAGCCGAGGCCGGTGGACACCGCGGCCGCTCGCCGGCGGCCCACCCTGGAGGACTGCCTCCTCGGGGTGTGGCAGGAGCCCTTCGCCTGGCTGGTGTTCGCCGAGCCGGTGCCGCCCGCGGAGCTCGGCGAACTCACCGATGACGTGGCCGACGAACGGCGCAGGACACAGGCCAAGGCGGAGAGCTCGCCCGAATACGCCATCGCCGCGGCGCGACTTGAGCGCCGCCACAAGGAGCTGGCCAAGGCGTCGGCCACCGGACTGTGGCGCATACGGCTGCTGGCCGGCGGCCGGACGCCCGAGGAGGCGACCCGGGTGGCGGCGCTGCTGTGCGCCTCGGCGGACCTGGAGGGACTGCCGTACGCGCTGCGTCCGACCGGGCGGGTCGGCGACCTGGCCACCGCCCTCGGCGGGGCCCTCCCGGCGCCGGAGGAGTACCCCTGCCTCGCCGGTTCGGACCTGCTGGCTGCCCTGGCCAGGCCGCCGGCCCAGGAGATTCCCGGCGTACGGTTCGCCCTGCGCCCGGAGTTCGACGTCACCCCCGAGACCTCGGGCCGTCCCGCGCCGCCCGGAGCGGCTCCCGTCCGGCTCGGCTCCGTGCTGGACCGCAACCGCAGTCCCGTCGGCGCCCTCGAACTGACCCGCTCCACCCTGAACCGGCACACGTTCGTGTGCGGGGCGACCGGTGGCGGCAAGTCGCAGACCGTACGAGGCCTCCTCGAGTCGGCGACGCACGCGGGCATCCCCTGGCTGGTGGTGGAACCGGCCAAGGCCGAGTACCGCTTCATGTCGGCGCGGCTCGGGGACGCCGCCGAGGTCGTGGTGGTCAAGCCGGGCGATCCGGAGTCCCTCCCGGCCGGTCTGAACCCCCTGGAGCCGTCCGCGTACACGAGCGGCGAGCGCTTCCCGCTCCAGACGCACCTGGACATGGTGCGCGCCCTCTTCCTGGCCTCCTTCGACCCGCAGGAACCGTTCCCGCAGGTCCTGAGCGCCGCGCTGACCCGCTGTTACGAGGATCTGGGCTGGGACCTGACGCTCGGCGAGCCGACGTTCCCCGGCGCCGAACCGCGCTACCCGACCCTCGAGGACCTGGAGCACACGGCGCTGCGGGTCGTCGCTGACATCGGATACGGCAAGGAGGTCGCCGACAACGTCCAGGGCTTCATCAAGATCCGCCTGGCGGGGCTGCGCCTCGGCACCACCGGCCGCTTCCTCGAGGGCGGCAGACCGCTCGACTTCGGCGAGCTGCTGAAGCGCAACGTGGTCTTCGAGATCGAGGACGTCGGCGACGACAAGGACAAGGCGTTCCTGATGGGCACGATCCTCATCAGGCTCGTCGAGTATCTGCGCATGGAACAGCGGGTCACTCGTCGGCTGAGCTTTCCGCTGCGTCACCTGACGGTCTTCGAGGAGGCGCACCGCCTGCTGCGCCGCGCCGAGGAGAGCGGCGCGAGCGCCCACGCCGTGGAGATGTTCGCGGGCCTGCTGGCGGAGATCCGGGCGTACGGCGAGGGGCTGGTCGTCGCGGACCAGATCCCGGGCAAGCTGCTGCCCGACGTCATCAAGAACACGGCGGCGAAGATCGTCCACCGTCTGCCCGCCCAGGACGACCGGGAGGCGGTCGGCGCGACGATGAACATCACGCGGGCCCAGTCCGAGTACCTGGTCACGCTGCCGCCGGGCGAGGCGGCCGTCTTCACGGACGGCATGGACTATCCGCTGCTGGTGCGGATGCCGGACGGGACGGACCGCGAGGACGCGGGAGCGATCAGGCCGGCGTCGGCGGCGGGCATGACGGATCCGCGCAGTCGCGCGTGCGCGCCCGACTGCTCGACGGCCCCCTGCACACTGCGCGACCTGCGCCGGGCCCAGCGGCTGACGGAACAGGCCGAACTGCGGATCACGCTGTGGGCCGAGATGACGGTGGCGGCCCATCTGCTGGGCTGGACGACGCCGCTGCCGGGCGAGGACATGCGGCGCGAACTGGAGCCGTTCCGGGGTCGCCTGCTGGACTGCGCCATCGGCCAGGCCGTGGACGCGGCGGTGCACAGCCGGGCCGGCGCTCCTTCCCGCCCGGGCGCGCTCGCCGAGCATGTGGCGGCGGCGATGCGGGCCCAACTGGACGGGCTGGACCCGTGCCCGGTCGGCGAGCCCCGCTTCAAGGCGCGGAAGGGGACGAGGACACGGGTGTACTACCACGGGCGTCACGAGCCGTCGGTGCTGGAGGGGATCGTGGGCTGCACGGACACGTCGCCGGACTGGCGCGGCCGGTTCGCGCGCACGCTGTCGTGCTTCGCACGCTCGATCCGACGGCCGGACACCGCCGAGAGCAGCACGGGGGACGGAAGTGAGTGAAATTCACGAAAGCGAACGTCCGGTGGTTCCGGAGCTGCCTGCGGAGCAGACCGGCGGTGGACCGGGGTGGCGGGCGGAATCGACGGGAGAGCCGGAGGAGCCGAGGGCCGGCGACTCCGTGGCTTCGCCGGACGCCCCCACCCGAGACCTGAGCGACCGACCGGAACCGGAACCGGAACCCGAACAACCCGAACAACCGGAGCAATCCGAACAACCGGAACGATCGGAGACATCGGAACAACCGGAGTCGCCTTACGAGGCGCCCGAAGCACCCGAAGCCCCCGGCGACGAGCCGGAGCAACCGGAGCAGCGGGAGCCATCAGAAGTGGGAGAGCCGTCCGAGCCGCTGGAGCCGCTGGAGCCGCTGGAGCCGGCAGATCCGGTAGACCCGGCAGGCCAGGCGGACCTGGCAGAGCAGCCGGAGCAGCCGGAGTCATCTGAAGCGGCGGACCCGGCGGACCCGGCCGAGCAGCCGGAGCAGTCGGAGTCATCTGAAGCGGCGGACCCGGTGGGCCCGTCGGAGGAGCCGGAGCCGCCAGACCCGCACGAACAGCCGGAGCCGCCCGAGCAGCCGGAGCCGTCCGAGCAGCGAGAGCCGTTCGAGCCGTCCGATCAGCCGGAGCCGTCCGAGAAGGCGGACCAGGCTGAGCAGCCGGAGTCATCTGAACCGGCGGACCCGGCGGACCCGGCGGTTCCGGCAGGCCCGGCGGACGCTCAGGGCCCGGGGGACACGTCTGAGCTGCTGGAGTCGTCGGAGTCGTCGGAGTCGTTGGAGTCGTCGGATTCGCCCGAGTCGGCAGACCCGTGGGAGCCGTCGGACGAGGAGGCCGCGCCGGACATGGTCGAGGAGGGCGAGGTGGCCGTCGAGGGTGAGGAGGCAGGCGAGGGGCCGTCCGAAGAGGAGGCCGGCGGGGACGCAGACTCCCAGGACCAGGCGGCCGGGGCGGCCGGGGCGGCCGGGGCGGCGGAGGGTGCGCCGGCGGCCGAGGAGGCCGACCAGTCGCCGGGACGTGGCCTGATGGGGCGTCTCAAGGACGCCGTCGCCGCGGTGCGGGGCCAGGACAAGCCGACGGAGGTCCAGTCCGTCGTGGACCGGCCGGACATCCACAACCCGCAGGCCCTGAACGCGCGTCCGGATCGCTACGGAAATCCGCTGGAACGCGAAGACGGCACGCGTGTCCCGCTGTTCGACGGTCCGCCGCGACGGGAGCAGACGCGCCAGGGCGGTATCGGCGACTGCGGGATGATCTCCACCATGGGCGCCGTCGCCGGCCATCTGCCGGACACCATTCGTGACGTAGTGCGGGAACGCGACGACGGCGCCTATGAGGTGACTCTTCACGAGACGAAATACGCGGCCTCGCGGGATCGTTACGAGCCGACCGGGCGGCCCGTCCGGCTCACCGTCACCTCCGAGCTGCCGGTGTTCTCGGAGGTGCCCGACAGGGCGGCGTTCGCGCGGACGGCCGAAGTGGGAGTGGCCTGGCCGGCGATCCTGGAGAAGGCGATCGCCGGTGTGGACCAGACGTGGGACGACGAACGGCGGGCGAAGTGGGACCGCCAGCACCCGACGGCGGATGCCGGCACCCAGGGGTATGTGCGACTGGACAACGGCAGTTACGGCAACGAGCGTGCCGAGGTGCTCACCCAGCTGACGGGCCGTCCCTCGTCCGTCGTGGAATTCCCCAGCGGATACGACATGCAGGGACGCAGCGCGGACCGTCAGCTGATCGAGGACATCCGGGGGAAACTCGCGGACAACTGCCCCGTTCTCGTGGGTACGGTGTCGAGGGAGAGGAGCGAGGCGCCCCTCGCCAAGGACCTCATTTCCGGGCATGCCTACGAGGTGACCGAGGTGGACGACCGGGGACTCTTCCATCTGCGGAATCCCCACAACATCAACCACCCCGAAGAACTGACGGTCTCCGAGTTCAAGAAATACATAAAACCCAGCTACGTCACACTGGAGTGATGGTCATGTCCGAAGTCAGGCTCGTCCACGGAATTCCCGCGTTCGAGGACGGGATTCAATTCGGGGTCATTCATGTGGACGCCCGTCCCGGGGCGCCGCTGACGGTGAGGTTGGGAGTGGCGGCGGAAGACGAGCGGAGGTACACCCTCGAAGTGGGTGACTCCTTCGCCGTCCGGGACGAGAACTGGAAGGTCGACAGGGTGGAGAACCCCGGCAGCGACGACTGGTGCGTCGTCCTGAAGAAGACCGACTAGGGGCGGGGCGGGCCGGCGCCGACGTCGGCGAGGTCCGGGAGAGGTCCTCGACGGCCCGCGCCGGCCCTGTGGTTCCTTGGCCCGCCCTTCGCCTGATTTGTCCGGTCAGACCTTTTCAGGGCCTCCGCTTCGTCTCCATGTGTCTTCACACCCTGAGCGGAGTGTGACGTTGCTCCTTCGTTAAGCGGTTCTGCTTGACGACGGCGGTCGCCGCCGCGTTGGCTTCTCAGATACCCGGGTCACCAATGCCGCACCCCGGTCCGCAACGCCCCGAACGCACCTGAAGTGAGCACCCGAAATGCGTCGTATCGCCATAGCTGTCGTCGCCTCCGCGATGTCCCTCTCACTTGCCGGGTGCGGGATGCTGGGGGCCTCGGAGAAGACCGGCAGCGCGACACCGACCCGGAGCAACGCGATCACGGTGGGCGTGCTGATGCCGGAGGAGACGAACACCCGGTACGCGGAGTTCGACTACCCGATCATCAAGAAGAAGGTCGCGGCGCTCACGGACAACCAGGGCAGGACCGACTACGCCAACGCCGCCTCGGACGAGAAGACCCAGGACCGGCAGATGCAGAAGATGATCGACGACAAGGTCGACATCATTCTGCTGGACGCCGTCGACGCGAAGGCGATCGCGCCCATGGTGAAGAAGGCCAAGGAGGCGAACATTCCGGTCATCGCCTATGACCGCCTGGCCCAGGGCCCGATCGACGCGTACGTCTCCTTCGACAACGAGCTCGTCGGCGAGGTGCAGGGACGCAGCCTCGTCGAGGCCATTCCGAACGCCGGCGTGTCCGACAAGATCGTCATGGTGAACGGCTCGCCCGCGGACCCGAACGCCGGCCAGTTCAAGGCGGGCGCGCTCAGCGAGATCAGCGGACGGGTCACGATCGCAAAGTCTTACGACACCGACAAGTGGAGCCCCGAGGTCGCCCAGGCCAGCATGACGAAGGCGATCGAGGCGATCGGCAAGTCCAACATCGCCGGCGTCTACTCCGCCAACGACGCCATGGCCGGCGGCATCATCAAGGCCTTGGAGGCGGCGGGCGTCAAGGACACCGACCTGCCCCCGATCACCGGTCAGGACGCCGAACTGCCCGCCGTGCAGCGGATCATCAGCGGCGAGCAGTTCATGAGCGTCTACAAGCCCTACCCGGCGATGGCCGAGGCCGCCGCCGAGGCCGCCGTCGCCAAGGTCCAGGGACGTGACCTCCAGTTCGAGGCCCTCACCCGCGACACGGTCGACAGCCCGACCGACAAGGCCATTCCGGCCAAGCTGGTCACGGTGGTCGCGCTGACGAAGAAGAACATCCAGCAGACCGTCATCGCCGACGGCATCTACAAGGCCTCCGACATCTGCACCGCGAAGTACAAGTCCGCCTGCGAGGCCCTCAACCTGATCTGAGCCTTCGGCCGACGCCCGCCTCTGCGGCTGCGGCGGCCCTGGCTGAGACCCCGGCGAGAAGATCACCGGCCCGGCGCCTACCGCGCCGGGCCGGTGCTCGCATTCCCCCGTAGTTCCCCCGTCGTCGCCCCCCTCGGGCTGCCCGGCCGGACTCCCCCGTGGCCCGGCCGGGTCGGTTGCGTCTCCCCCCGGGTGCGGAGCACCCGGGGGAGAAGCGGAATCAACGATGCACCGTCGCAGCCGTCCTGCACCACCGTCAGCTTGTTGCAACGTGAGGGGAGGAGGCTGGGAGAAAATCGCACAGACGGGTGGTTTTTCCAGCCTCGGACCGGAGGAGCCGTGTTGCGGACCTCGTCCGGGCCGCGCATAGTTGCGCTCCGGAAGCGGCGTACGGCGGGGGTGGGATGCGCGATGGCCAGGCACGGGGCGGAGGAGCATCCACATGGCGCCGACCGACTGTGCGAGGCCGGGGACCGCGTGTACTCCCGGGCCGTACGGCGCGGCCGGGTGGCGCGCACCGACTCGGAGGCGGTTCCCTGTCTCCTGGAGCTGGCCCTGCTGCACCCCGACCCCGACGACATGGAGTGGCTGGTGCCGACCTCCCCGCAGGAGGTCATGACCCGTCTGCTGCGCGGAGTCTACGACGAGGTGAGCGCCAGTCAACGGCGGATGGGCTCGGCGGTCGCCGCCTTCGAGTGGTACGCCGGTCTGGGCGGTCCCGCGCGCGGCACGAGCGCCGGCGAGGGAGCGGCGATCCGCGTCCTGGACGGCGCCTCGCGCATCCAGGCCGCCCTCGACGCGGCGACCGAGGCGTGCACGACCGAAGTGCTCACCGTGCAGCCCGGCGGCATCCGGCGTGAGCACGAGCTGTCGGAGGGACTGCACCGCGCGCTGGAGCTTCGCGGTCGCGGTGTGCGCATGCGGGACCTCTACAACCATGTCGCCCGGCACGGTCAGGGCCTGCTCAACTACCTGGATCTGATGGGCGACACGGTCGAGGCCCGCACCCTGGACGAGGTCATCGACCGGCTGATCCTCTTCGACCGGACGGTCGCCTTCATCCCCGCCAACACCGACCGCACCATGGCCCTGGAGCTGCGCCACCCGGCCCTGATCTCCTACCTGGTGACGGTCTTCGAGCGGCTCTGGCGGCTGGGCGTCCCGCTGACCGCTCCGCTCCCCGACACCCGCATCGAGGGCATCTCGCACCGCGAGCAGTCCATCGCCGCGCTGCTGGCCGAGGGCCACCAGGACGCGGTGATCGCCGAGCGGCTCGGCATCAGCGTCCGCACCTGCCGGGCCCACATCGCCCGCCTCTCGGAGACGCTGGGCGCGGCGAGCCGGACCCAACTGGGCGTGCGCATCGCCCAGGTGGGCCTCGACCGCCCGTCGGGAGAGGGCGAAGACGCGGTGCGGGAGAGCGTGCCGGGCGGGGCGGCGGAGAGCGCAAGCACGTCGGGCGGGGTGGCGGAGAGCGCGAGCACGTCGGGCGGGGTGGCGGAGAGCGCGAGCGCGCCGGGCGGGGCGGCGGGGAGCGCGAGCGCGTCGGGCGGGGCTGCGGGGACGGGCGCGTCGGGCGGGGCTGCGGGGACGGATGGCTCCGTCGGCGTTCCTGCGCCGGGATCCGGCTCTTCCGCGGCTCCCGCCCCCTCCTCGTAGGCGACCGCTCCCGTCCCCTCCTCGTAGGCCACCGATCCGGATGTCTCACGGGCCGGCCACTGATCCGGCCGCCTCACGGGCCGGCCACTGCTCCGGCCGCCTCACGGGCCGGCCACTGCTCCGGCCGCCTCACGGGCCGGCCACCGCTCCGGCCGCCTCACGGGCCGGCCACCGCTGCGGCTATCGCTCCGGTTCCTCCTCCTGCCCGGGCGTCTGCGCCCGGCCGCGGCGCTGGTCCCGGTCGAGGATTCCCGACTGCCCGATGAGGTAGCCGAGTTGGGCGCGGCTCTCGCTGCCGAGGGTGGCGGCGAGCTTGGCGATGTGGACGCGCGCGGTGCGGATGTTCATGCCGAGGCGGTCGGCGATGACGGCGTCGGTGTGGCCCTCGACCAGAAGGGCCGCGATGGCCTGCTGCCGGGGCGTGACGCCGCCCCGGGACAGCCGGTGGACCGCCTGCGGGTACATCGGGAGGGCCAGCCGCCAGAGCCGGTCGAAGGTGGTGGTGAAGTAGGTGAGGAGGGCGGGGTGGCGGACCTCCAGGGCCAGTCGGCCTTCCTCGCCGGCGGGGATGAAGGCGACCGTGCCGTCGATGACGATGAGGCGGTCGGTGACCTCGTCGAGGGTGCGGGCCTCCGCGTCTCCCCGGAGCTGCTCGTAGCGGGCCAGCACCAGCGGCTGGTGGCGCTGGGTGTGCTGGTAGAGGGTGCGGATGCGGCAGCCGCGGTCGAGCAGGGCCTGGTCGCGGTCCATCGCGACGGGCTGGGCCCGCTCGCCGCGCGGGCCGCTGTAGTGGACGTGCGGCTGGATGCAGAGCACCTCGCTCGTCGCCTCGGCCATCGCCTCGGTGATGGCCTCGTTGATCCGCTCCGTGCCGCTGAGGATGCGCAGCGAGGCGGGGCCGGAGGGCGCGGCGCTCTGTCCTTCTCTGTGCATCAGCGGTGCGAAGAGCGTCGACAGCCGTTCCTCACGGCGCCGTTCCGCGGCGATCCGGGCCCCCGAGGCGCGCAGCAGCCGGTGCAGGGCCACGGCCGGGGCCACCGGCTCGAGTTGGGCCACGTCGTCCACGGTGGGGTGGAGCAGGCCGAGGGCGAGCAGGCAGGGGGCCGCCGTCTCGGCCTCCTCGGTCTTCAGGCGTCCGCAGCGCAGAGCCTGCTCGTAGAGCCGCGTGCCGGCGGCGCACAGGTCCTCCACGCCGTGGTCGGGGTGCGGCGGCGCGCTCACTGCGGTGCTCCCTGCGGTTCGTGGACGCCGGGCTGCCCGACAGGCAGGCCGGCCGGGCGCCGGGCGAACGCGCGCGGGAGCTGCGGACGCCGGGCATGCGGGTCCCGGGCCGCCGCCGCGCACGGTTCCTCCGGACCGTACCGGTGCTCCGGTGTCGTCATGCATGACCTTCGTTTTTTCGGGCGGACGTCAGGGCTGCTGTTTGAGGATTCCCGACTGGGCTATGAGGAAGCCGAGTTGGGCGCGGCTGCCGCTGCCCAGCGCGGTGGCGAGCTTGGCGATGTGGGCACGGCAGGTGCGTACGTTCATGCCCAGCCGGCGGGCGATCGCCTCGTCGACGTGCCCCTCGACGAGGAGCTTGGCGATGGAGTGCTGGATGTCCGTGATGCCGTCGGGCGCGGTCTCGTAGGGGGCGCCGGTGGCCAGCGGGACCGCGCGGCCCCACATGAACTCGAAGACCTTGATCAGATAGCGGACGAGCCCGGGGTGCCGGAGCTCGAGGGCGACCTGGCCGTCGTCCCGGGTCGGGATGAAGGCCACGGTCTCGTCGCAGATGATCAGCCGCTCCACGAGTTCGTCGATGGTGCGGTACTCCACCTTGCCGTCCGTGAACTGCGAGACGTACGCCAGCGTCTCGGGGCTGTAGCGGGCCGTGTGCTGGTAGAGCGTCCGGATGCGGCAGCCGCGTTCGATCAGCGGGCGGTCGCGTTCGAGCCCCTGCACGAGGGTGTGCTCCAGGCGTCGCCGGCTCGGCTGGACGGTGAGCATCTCGGTCTGGCACTGGGACGTGGCCAGGTCGAGCGCCGCGTTGATCCGGTCGACGCCCTCCAGCACCGTGATGGAGTGCGTGGTCGGCGTCGGCTGGGCGCTGAGGGTCATGAACGGCTCGAAAGCGTCGGCGAGTTCCACCGACAGCCGTCTGCGCTGCGTGATCTCGCGCTCGATCGGGTTGAGCAGCTGGGACAGAGCGATCGACGGGGGCACCGGGCGGAGCCAGTTCGCGTCGTCGGGGTCCGCGTGGAGCAGGGCGAACTCCATCAGACACGGAGCAGGCTCCACGTCCGCGCGGGCCACCCGGCCCGTCCGAAGAGCGTTCCCGTAGAGACGGCGACCTTCCTCGCACAGCTCAGTGGTCGCATGAGGATGTGTCGGCTTTGCCTCATTTTTCGTCAAATCTCCACCCCCCAGGGTCCTGAACGTGCAGGAACATGATGCATCGATTGTGTGGCCATGACGTGCCCGAATGGGCCATCGTCGTAGTCGACGGGGGAGAGGTGACCTTCAAATGAGGACGAAGCCGACTATGCATAAGAGAATGCTTCGCTCGGCGCTCGCCGCCGCCTTCTCCGCCGCCTTGGCCTTCGGAGCTCTGAGCGGCCTTGCGGGGACGACGGGCGACACGGCGGGCGACAGTACCTGGAGTCCCGGCGCCGGCACCGTCGTGACGGCCGGTGACAGCACCTGGGACACTCCGGCGGACAGCACGTGGGTCGCGCCCGCCGACAGCACCTGGGCCGCTCCTGCGGACAGCACGTGGACCGCTCCTGCCGACAGCACCTGGGTCGTCACGGCGGCGGCGCTGGGTGACAGCACGTGGATCACGCCTCGCGACAGCACGTGGGTCGCCGAGTCATGACCACGCCACCCGACGACCGCTCCTTCCGCCGCGAAATGGCCACCGCCTACCGCTCCGGCTGGCACTTCATCGATCTGGTCACCGCCATCCCCCACAGTGGTGACTCGTTGATGGTGACGGTGTTCGGCGAGCCGGTGGTGGTGACCCGCGACGAGGACGAGGACGTACGGGCCTACCGGTGCCTGCGCAAGCCCCGGGGGGCGCCGCAGCCCGTGCGGTGCGCCATCCGGTACGGAATGATCTTTGTGAATCTGGACCAGCGTGATCACAGGCTGGTGGAGCCCGAGGCTCTGCCCCTGAAGACCATCTCAGCCACCCCCCGCAGTGCCTGACGCGATTCCCCCGTCGTAAAAGATCGCTCAGGTGCTTCCCCCCCGCAGCGGCGTCACCGTGACCTGAACACGGTGACGCCGCTGCAGTTTCCGGGGACATTTCCGGTATGCGCCTGCTTGAGCCTTGGCCGGAAATCGACGGGGCGGGTTTCGGTCACCTGGCCACTCCGGCCTCATCCGCCCCCGTCCGGGTCGGTCCCGTCCCCCCGTCCGGGTCGGTCCCGTCCCCCCGTCCGGGTCGGTCCCGTCCCCCCGTCCGGGTCGGTCCCGTCCCCCCGTCCGGGTCGGTCCCGTCCCCCCGCCGGGTCGGTCCCGTCCTCCCCGCCGGGTCGGCCGCGTCCCATCACCCGCGTCGGCCGCGTCCCGTCGTCCGGGTCAGCCTCGTCCCATCGCCCGGGTCAGCTCGATCTCGATCACCACGCGCGAGGGGTTCGGCCTGGGCTCACGCCCGTAGCGCTGCGCGTACCGGCGCTCCGCCTCCGCGACCCGCTCCCGGTCCGTGCGGACGAAGGCCAGCCCCTCCAGCGTGGCCCAGCGCCGGCCTTCCATCTGGCACACCGCGACCCGCGCCCCGGCCGGCTCCGCCGCCAGGACGTTGCGCACCTTCCTGCTCGCCCCGTCGGCGATGACCCGGGCGAGGCGGTGCTCGGGGTCGTAGGTGACGCCGACCGGCACCACGTGCGGACTGCCGTCCGGACGCGACGTGGTCAGCGTGCACAGGTGCCGTTCGCGCCAGAAGGCGAGGTAGGGCGCGTCCGGCGCGCCAGGATCCTGGGGAGGTGTGGCCATGCCCGGAACCTACTGCCTCCCGGTTGCGCGGCGCACGCCAGGGGAACACGGGAGAACAGGAGAGCACCTTGAGCGGAATAGGCTCAACTTTGTGTACGCTGACTGAGTCAGTACTGGGAGAGCGCTGACGCAAGGAGGAGACAGCGAACGTGGACGCCGAGCTGACCAACCGGAGCCGGGACGCGATCAACGCGGCCAGCAGCAGGGCCGTGTCCGAAGGGCACGCCGACCTCACCCCCGCCCACCTGCTGCTCGCGTTGCTGCAGGGCCAGGACAACGAGAACATCATCGACCTGCTCGCCGCGGTGGACGCCGACCAGGCGGCCGTCCGGGCCGGGGCCGAGAAGGCCCTCGGCTCGCTGCCCAGCGTGGCCGGGTCCACCGTCGCGCCCCCGCAGCCCAACCGCGACATGCTGGCCGTCGTCGCCGACGCGCAGAACCGCGCCCGCGACCTGGGGGACGACTACCTGTCCACCGAGCACCTGCTCCTCGGCATCGCCGCCAAGGGCGGCCCGGCCGCCGAGGTGCTCACCCGGCAGGGCGCGACGGCGAAGAAGCTCCAGGAGGCCTTCCAGAAGGCCCGCGGCGGACGCCGGGTGACCAGCGCCGACCCGGAGGGCCAGTACAAGGCCCTGGAGAAGTTCGGCACCGACTTCACCGCCGCCGCCCGCGAGGGCAAGCTCGACCCCGTCATCGGCCGGGACACCGAGATCCGGCGCGTCGTGCAGGTGCTGTCCCGCCGCACCAAGAACAACCCCGTCCTCATCGGCGAGCCCGGCGTCGGCAAGACCGCCGTCGTCGAGGGGCTCGCCCAGCGGATCGTCAAGGGCGATGTGCCCGAGTCCCTCAAGAACAAGCGGCTCGTCGCGCTCGACCTCGGCGCGATGGTCGCGGGCGCCAAGTACCGGGGCGAGTTCGAGGAGCGGCTGAAGACCGTCCTGGCCGAGATCAAGGACTCCGACGGGCAGATCATCACCTTCATCGACGAGCTGCACACCGTCGTGGGCGCGGGCGCCGGCGGCGACTCCGCCATGGACGCCGGCAACATGCTCAAGCCGATGCTGGCCCGCGGCGAACTGCGCATGGTCGGCGCCACGACGCTCGACGAGTACCGCGAGCGGATCGAGAAGGACCCGGCTCTGGAGCGCCGCTTCCAGCAGGTGCTGGTGGCCGAGCCGACGGTCGAGGACACCATCGCCATCCTGCGCGGACTCAAGGGCCGCTACGAGGCCCACCACAAGGTGCAGATCGCGGACGCGGCGCTGGTCGCCGCCGCCACCCTCTCCGACCGGTACATCACCTCCCGCTTCCTCCCCGACAAGGCCATCGACCTCGTCGACGAGGCCGCCTCCCGCCTCCGCATGGAGATCGACTCCTCCCCGGTCGAGATCGACGAGCTCCAGCGGTCCGTCGACCGGCTGAAGATGGAGGAGCTGGCCCTCAGCAAGGAGACCGACGCCGCCTCCCGCGAGCGCCTGGAGAAGCTGCGCCGCGACCTCGCCGACCGCGAGGAGGAGCTGCGCGGACTCACCGCACGCTGGGAGAAGGAGAAGGAGTCCCTCAACCGGGTCGGCGCGTTGAAGGAGAAGCTCGACGACCTGCGCGGCCAGGCCGAACGGGCCCAGCGCGACGGCGACTTCGACACCGCCAGCAAGCTGCTGTACGGCGAGATCCCGGCCCTGGAGCGCGACCTGGAGGCCGCGTCCGAGGCCGAGGAGGAGGCCGCGAAGGACACCATGGTCAAGGAGGAGGTCGGCTCGGACGACATCGCCGACGTCGTCGCCTCCTGGACGGGCATCCCGGCCGGCCGCCTCCTCGAGGGCGAGACGCAGAAGCTGCTCCGCATGGAGGACGAGCTCGGCAAGCGGCTCATCGGCCAGGCGGAGGCGGTCCAGGCGGTCTCCGACGCCGTGCGGCGCTCCCGTGCGGGCATCGCCGACCCCGACCGCCCCACCGGCTCCTTCCTCTTCCTCGGCCCGACCGGCGTCGGCAAGACCGAGCTGGCCAAGGCCCTCGCCGACTTCCTCTTCGACGACGAGCGGGCCATGATCCGCATCGACATGTCGGAGTACGGCGAGAAGCACAGCGTCGCCCGCCTCGTCGGAGCGCCCCCGGGCTACGTCGGCTACGAGGAGGGCGGCCAGCTCACCGAGGCGGTGCGCCGGCGCCCGTACAGCGTGGTCCTGCTCGACGAGGTGGAGAAGGCGCACCCGGAGGTCTTCGACGTCCTGCTCCAGGTCCTCGACGACGGCCGGCTCACGGACGGCCAGGGCCGCACGGTCGACTTCCGCAACACCATCCTGGTGCTGACGTCCAACCTGGGCAGCCAGTATCTGGTCGACCCGCTGTCCACCGAGGCGGAGAAGAAGGAACAGGTCCTCGAGGTCGTGCGGGCCTCCTTCAAGCCGGAGTTCCTCAACCGACTCGACGACCTGGTCGTCTTCTCGGCCCTGAACAAGACCGAGCTCGGCCGGATCGCCCGCCTGCAGATCGACCGCCTGGCCAAGCGGCTCGCCGAACGCCGGCTCACCCTGGAGGTCACCGACGCGGCCCTCGCCTGGCTCGCCGACGAGGGCAACGACCCCGCGTACGGCGCCCGCCCGCTGCGCCGCCTGGTCCAGACGGCCATCGGCGACCGCCTGGCCAAGGAGATCCTGGCGGGCGAGGTCAAGGACGGCGACACGGTCCGGGTCGACACCTTCGGCGAGGGCGAGGGCCTGATCGTGGGCCCGGCGACGGGCAAGACGCTGTAGCGGCCCCTCGCCTGCGCCTGCGCCTGCGCCTGCTCTTGCGCCCGTTCCCGCTCCCGCTCAGGTCACGTCGTGAACGCCGAGTACCGCACCCTCGCGGTCTCGGCGTTCTCGTACGTCACGTTCACGTTGACGTAGTACGCGTCCACCCCGGGACGCTCGGTGACGTCGAGCTGGAAGCAGTAGTCCACGTCGGACCCGCAGGCCTTGGTGCCCGGGCCGCCCGGCCGGGGAGCGTCGGGGTAGGCGTCCGTCAGCCAGTCGCTCACGCCCCCGCGAGGCATGCGGAAGTCGGCCTGGTAATTGGTGTCCAGCCAGGACTGCACCGTGCACTTCGCGTCCCGGACGTCCGTCGGCAGCTCGGCCCCGCCGAACGCCAGCGCCTGGGCGCAGGGCACCTCCTTCAGACGGGTCCCGTCCGTCTCCTCGTCGTCGGTCAGCACCCAGACGCCCACCAGCACCAGCAGGCCGACCACCAGCAGCACCGGAAGAGCCAGGATCGCCGCCACCAGACCCCACCTGGTGCGGCCCGCGGGCCCCGGCCGCATGTCGGCCCCCGGCCGCTCGCCCGTGTCGCCCCGCCCGTTCTTCGCCACGTGATCCCCCTCCATCCGTCACCACCCCTTGGTACGACAGGCCGGATCATGTCAGCTCAGGGCTGACAGCCCCGGCGGGGCTTGCCACCCCCCTCCCCGCATGGGGGAGGATGGCAGGATCCGTACGAAGGGAAAATCACGGTGAGCATCGACCCGTCCTCGATTCCGAACTTCGGGGGCCAGCCAGAGCCGGAGCCCCAGGGTGGACCGGCGGGCCCCGTCGTCCCGGATCAGGACCTCGTGAAGCAGCTCCTCGACCAGATGGAGCTGAAGTACGTCGTCGACGACGAGGGTGACCTCGCGGCGCCGTGGGAGGAGTTCCGTACGTACTTCATGTTCCGCGGCGAGGGTGACCAGGCGGTCTACTCGGTGCGGACGTTCTTCGACCGGGCCCACAAGATCGACGACAAGGTGCAGCTGCTCGAGTCGATCGACGACTGGAACCGCCGCACCCTGTGGCCGAAGGTCTACACCCACACCCACGACGACGGCACCGTCCGCCTCATCGGCGAGGCGCAGCTGCTGATCGGCGCCGGGGTCAACATCGAGCTGTTCGTCTCCTCGACGGTGAGCTGGGTGCGAGCGGCCATCGAGTTCGACAAGTGGCTCGTGGAGCAGCTCGGCCTGGAGTCGGCCGTCAACGAGGCCGACGAGAAGCCGGAGGACGGCGCCGAGGGCGCCGAGTAGCGCCGGCGACCTGCCTGTACGTCGACGGGCGTCCGTCCACACCCTGTGGACGGACGCCCGTCGGCGTTCCGGGGCTGTCAGCGCTTCGGCCACCGCGTACGGGAACGGCCCCACCACGACAGGATCCATCCCAGGACGATCACCGCCGGCAGGATGAACGCGTAACCGGGGACTGTGCCCACTTGGAATCGCTCCGGGTCATCGAGGTCCGGTCGGTCTGCCGCTGGGTGATGTGGTTGCCCATGTCAATCAACCCTGCGGTCGGGTGCTCGACGGTCTTCAGGTCACCCGTCGGCTTCCGGGTCTTCACTTCAAGTCCCAGGTCGAGCCGGTCGCCGGACTTGAGCTTCACACGTGTGGTCCAGCGGGTTTCGAACAGCGACGCGGTCCGGGTGTCCGAGAGGAGCCGCACCCCCGCGTCGTGCACCTTGTTGTCGAGCCGGGCGCCGACGATCCTGACGTCGGAGACGACCTGGGGGTCCAGCGCGACGGAGAAGGACGCGGGCACGGGGGCCGTGCCCGGTCCGACGCTGTTCAGCGTGATCCGCGCCGGGTAGTAGTACCGCCGCTTGCCGTTCGCCCACTCGCAGCGGTTCCACACGCCGCTGACCTCCAGGCCCCACGGCGTGGCGACTCCGCCGAAGGTGTGCGGACGTCCGGGCTGCAGGCTCAGCGGGCCGGTCGGTCTCATGTTCTTGGTGCACGGCCGCGGTGGCATGGGCGGGCCCGGCGACCAGGTCGTACGGGTGGCGCATGGGGAACGAGGTCCCCACGACGACCACCGGGTCGCTGCCGGCGGGCAGGGCCTCGGTCAAAGTGACCGTGCAGGCGGTGGCCGAGGTCTTGGGGTCGGTGGCGACGGCGCTCGTGGCGCGCAGCCGGCGGTCGCCCACGGTGGCGACGCCCTCAGGCAGCGGTGAGTGCTCCGTTCGCTCGGCGACGTCAGTCTCGGCCCGGTCGAGGTACGCGAGTGAGTGCGAGGAAAGACGATCGGGTCAGCGTTCCCCCACTGCGCGGCCGGACTGTCATCCAGGGGGCGACGGAGGCCGCGTGGGCCTGCTCGGTCCTGTGCCCGGTCAGCTCTCGTAGTGGTAGCGGCACTGTGCGATCAGGACGGCGTCCTCGGTGGCCTTGTAGATCAGTCGGTGTTCGTCGTTGATGCGGCGCGACCAGTAGCCCTGGAATCCGTGCTTGAGCGGTTCCGGTTTGCCGATCCCCTCGTTGCCGTTGCGGGCGATGTCCGCGATGAGGGTATTGATGCGCTTCAGGATCTTCCGGTCCTGAAGCTGCCACCACAGGTAGTCCTCCCAGGCGCGAGAGGAGAAGGTGATCTTCAACTCGCGGCCCTCATTCGTCGGTCGCCAGCTCGCGTACGGTGCCGCCGCCGTTCTCCAACTCGTCGATGGAGGCGAGCAGGCGCCGGGCGTTCGCCGGGCTTCGCAGCAGGTACGCCGTCTCCTTCAGGGACTCGTAGTCCTCAAGGGAGACGATGACGACCGGCTCATGTCCGGCCCGGGTGATGACGACCTCCTCGCGGTCGTCGGTGACTGCGTTGAGCACCTCGGCGTACCGCGCGCGCGACTCGGAATACGTCATGGTCTTCACGGTCGACCCTCCTTTCACGTACAGGAAATTGTACGTCGACGCCTGTGGTGGGGCAAGGAACAAGGAATGCGACGACCGGCCCCGCGCGACGGCGGTCAGTGTGCGAATGCCTTGCGGAGCCGTTCCGTCGCGTCCGCCAGTACCTCGAGGCGCTTGCAGAACGCGAACCGCACGTAGGGCGCCCCGGCCTCTTTGTGGTCGTAGAAGACCGCGTTCGGGATGGCGACGACACCGGCGCGCTCGGGGAGGGCGCGGCAGAAGGCGATGCCGTCGTTCCGCCGAGGGGGCGGATGTCGGTGGTGATGAAGTACGTGCCGGCGGTCCTGAAGACCCCGAAGCCCGCGTCCGCCAGACCCGCCGCCAGCAGGTCCCGCTTGGCCAGCATGTCCGCGCGGAAGCCGTCGAAGTACGCGTCGGGCAGGCGGAGCGCTTCGGCGACCGCGTACTGGAACGGGCCGGACGCGACGTAGGTCAGGAACTGCTTCGCCGCCCGCACCGCCGTCACCAGGCCCGGCGCCGCCGTGACCCAGGCGACAGCTCGTTCGTACGCCTATTCGTATGATGCGCGGCACGCCCTCGGGGAGGTCGGCGAGGTCGGTCGGCCCGTTGCCGTGAGTCCGTGCGGAGGAGAACCCGGTTCGTCGCACGGAGGTTCAATGTCGCAGTCGCTGGGGGGTGACATCCCCATGTACGGCCCTTGCGGTAGCCGACCGCTCGCCTTCAACCGAGTTGTCTTGTCGGCCCCGGATGGGCGATAGCGTGAGGTGGCAAGGACTGTTCCTGACAGGGCGGACGATTTTCATGCGGATGCGGTTCGAACCCGAGGCCGAGGAAGAGTTCGAGGCGGCGGGCGGGCTGCTGGTCGACCGCCTCGTCAGGTGGGCCGGGGAGCAGGCGCTGCCGGTGGACGGGTTCACGGCTGAGAGGGCGCTGGACTACCGGCACCGGGCGACTGCCGACGGCCGACTGGGACTGTGGGAGTCGCGCCATATCGAGGAGCTACTCCTCTCCTGGCTTCCCGAGCAGGTCACCGAGGGTCCCGGGGAGGAACACGCCGACGCCCCGGGCACACTGCGCACGCTGCTGCGCTATTTGCACGCCACGCAGTTGGCGGACCCACGCGGCCCCGCCCTTGAGGACTCCCTCGCGGCGGTCGACGCGGCTGCGGGGCAGTATCCGGCGGCGATGGCGGACCGCACCCGCTGGGGGATGGCGAAGTTCTGGGCCGTGACAGCCGCCGAACAGGGCGTGGACGTCTCGGATGGGGCGGCGTTGCAGCAGTTCGCGGAGCGGGCGCAGCGTGGGGAGGCCGTCTACGACCAGCAGGTCCTCGATGTGATCATGGAGCGGCGGCTGACCGGCAACACACTGCACGGTGTCGAGCGGGCTGAGCCGCAGCTGCCTGTGGTGCTCCCCCCGGACGGCGAGTTGCGCCGACGGCCCGAGGCATCGGCGGTTCTGGCGCAGCTGCGCCGACTCGCCGAGTGGGCGGGGCAGGGCGACCGCCCGGTGACGGCGACGGGACGGCTGCGGATGGCGGAGGCCCGCGAGCTGGTGGACGTACTAGGCACCGGCGACAGGATTGAGGGGGTGCGCTCTTCGGCCGACCTGCCGCGACTGGGACTGCTGGTGGAGTGGGCGAAGAAGGCGCGGCTGATCCGGGTTGTCAAGGGGCGGTTGTACGCGGTGGCCAAGGCCCGGCCGGTACTGGCCGACCCGCTTCAGCTGTGGCTGCGCGCCTTCGACGCGTGCTTCGAGTTGCGGCAGGCCCTGATCGGCATGCGGAGCGGCTGGCACGTCGAGTCGATGCTCTTCGACGTCTACGAGGACATCCTGGAAGATGTGCTGAACACGCTTTACAGCCTGCCGTACCCGATGCCCTGGCCGCGGCTGCGTGACTCCGTACACCTGGCCTATCGGGCCCGCTTCAAGCTGGACGGCGGGTCGGATCTCCGGCACCGGATGTGGTTCGAGCACGCCGACCGGGACCTGCGCACGGTACTCGACCTGCTGGATGACCTGGGCGCGATCGAGCGTGACCGCGGGATGGCCGACCCGGTGTTCCTGGACGTCGACCTTTCCGATACCGGACCCGAGCTGCCCCCGGCCATGCCGCCGGAGATTGCGGAGCTGCTGGGCGGCGCGGGAGCGGCAACGGACCCGGCGGCGCGGGAGCGTGCCGATGCCCGGGGAGAGGAGCTGACCGCCGGGCCGGTCGAACTCATCCGTCTCACCGAGCTCGGTACCCGGGCCATACGACAGCGGTTGCTGGCGGCCGGCCGGGACGCACCGTTGGTCGGTGAACTGGCCCAGGCCCCGGCGGCCGGCCTGCTGGGGGTGCTGGCCGAGGACTACGACCCGGACACCGCTCGCACGGAGTTGGCCGGCTGGATCACGGCCCGCGGCGAGCGGGAAGGCGCCCTGCGGCAACTGACCGACGCCGTAAGGGCCATGACCTTCCGCACGCGTGCGCAGGCGATGCTCGACGTGCTGCTGACGGCATTGCCGGACGGTGAGGGCGAGCGGCTGCTGCGGACGCTGCGGCGAGACACGCAGCTGGCGCCGCTGGCGCTGAACGAGCTGGCGCACCGTGAGTTGCTGTCCCCAGAGGACATGACCGATGCCGAGCATCTGCTGGTGCTCGCCGAGAGCCTGCTTCAGCTAGTGGAGTTGGCGGGCGGCGGGGACGGCGCCGAGGAGATGCTGCGCGCCCAGGCCCCCCAGGCCAGGGACGCGGTTGCCGCCGCTTTGGACTCCGCGCACCCGGACCGGGCAGGACTCGACGAGCTCAGGCAGCTGGCGGCCCGGGCACTGGGTACCCACGGTGCCCGCATCGGCCGCGCCCGGAAGGTCCGGCGCTCCTCAGGCAAGAGCGGCCGCAAGCGGCGCCGCTGACCGGGCAACTCCGCCTGGCCCCCAGACGCCGGGTGCGCCGGCACTGGCATGGAGTCGAGCGGAGGGAAACCGATGGCCCTGGCGTTGTCCGTCCTTGGTGGCGCGCTACCGTCGGGGTCGTGGTTGAGGGATGGGGCGAGGACAGACTGCGGGCCCTGCGTGGCGCGCTCCACGCGCAGGACGGGGTGGCACTGCTGGCGGCGTTGCGTAGTGGACCCGAGCGTGAGGATCTCCAGCTGGACGGCGACGGTGTGGCCGGGGTCGCGGCGCGGGGCCTGCCGGGGGCCGCGGAGACGGCGGCCTTGTTTCTCGGCGCGCTCCAGGAGCGTGGCTTCCGGGGCGATGAGGAGCTGGCGGATCGATTGCGCGCGGCCATGGGAGACGAGGCGATCCGCCTCATGCGTCCGTTCGCGGTCGATCTGGAGATGCTCGCCATGCTGCTGGAGGGTGACCCGGCCGAGTCCGGTGGTCGGCTGGATCTGTCCACCGGGGAGTGCTGGCCGGCGTTCACCGATGAGCTGGGGCGTGGGCCCGAGGCTGAGGAGGACGACGATTCGGAGCGATGGCTTTACGTGCCGGCTCTGGGGTCCAGGGCCGGTTACCGGGACATGGAGCTGTTCATCGAGGAGGTGGAGGACGCTGCCCTTGCCGACCGGCTGCGGATCGCCATCGGCGGGCGGGGCGCCTTCCGGCGCTTCAAGGACGTCCTCGCGGGTGACGAGCGCTCCTGGAGCCGCTACCACCGGTTCCGCGATGAGCGACAGCGCGGCCGGGCCCACGCCTGGCTGGCCGAGGAGGGCTACTGCCCGCCCATTACCTTCCGCGTAGAGCCCAGCTCGGGTTCGTATCCTCCGGGGCCGGTATGACTCTCCATTTTTGTTTCCTGGCTCCGCGTCGGGCCGGGGCGGTTCTCCCGGTGAACTCGTTGCCGGCGCAGCAGCAGCAGCGCCGGAGGGAGCGGGTCCTGTCGCAGGAGTGGGGCTTTCAGCTGCTGTCCACGTCGCTCGATAGAAATCAGAGCACAATCTGAGTACAGTCTGAGTATGAGTATCGCACCCTTGGCATCCGAATCGGAGTCCGTCTCGTTCACCGATCTGTCGCGGAACCCGAAGGCTGTCGCAGCCAGGGCGGCCGCCCTGGGACGTCTGCGCGTCACGCACCGAGACGCGCCCGACATGGTTTTGACCACGGCCATATACGCAGAGCGCGCCGAGGAAAACCTGACCACGGCGTCCCGGCTGTTCCTCGCACTGCTGAAGCAGGACGACGGTGCCAAGTCGCTTTTGCTCGCGCTGCCCGAGGTGTTCCCGTGGGTGCGCCACCTGGACGCCGAGGAAGTCCGGGAATTCACTGTCGAGCTTCTGGAAGCGCTGTCCGACGCCGCTGAACTGGGCGCCAGGGAGGCTGTGCACCGAGCGATCGTCTCGTGGCGGGCCACCGCTCGCATCAACGCCGATCCTGACCAGCTCAGGGAAGCGCTCCGTCCGCTCGGTGACGTCGACCTCGGCCCCGTCGAGGTGCACGAGTGAGTCCGAAGAAAGGCGATCGGGTCAGTGTTCCTCCGCTGAGCGGCTGGAACGTCATTTACGGCACGACCGAGGCCGCGACCGGTTGGGAGGAGTTGTGCCGGGTGGCGTTGCCGAACGCGCATCGCTGCCTGGAAGCTCTTCGCGCAGACCCGCTGTCGCGGGCCAGCTGGAACCGCCAGCACCAGCTCCGAGGCAGACACGCCACCAGGGAATGGAAGGGTTCTGAGCTGGAGCAGTGGGAGTACGAAATCACCAGCGGCGGCAGGGTCCGTTACCTGGTCAGCCCGGACACATCGACTGTGATCCTTGTGTACGCCTCACCGCGACACCCGAAGGACACCGAATAGCCTTCCGGCGTTTCGCCCGCGCGGAAGGCAAGGCGAACCGGCGCGCGGGTTGCGATGGGCTCTTGCGGTGCAGATGGCGGGCCGACCGGAGTCGGAGGACGGCCGCGCCAGGGACGACGGACCCCACGGAGCGGCCGTCAGTGCGCGAATGCCTTGCGGAGCCCTTCTGTCGCGTCCGCCAGTACCTCGGTGCGTTTGCAGAACGCGAACCGCACGTAGGGCGCCCCGGCCTCTTTGTGGTCGTAGAAGACCGCGTTCGGGATGGCGACCACGCCCGCGCGCTCGGGCAGGGCGCGGCAGAAGGCGAAGCCGTCGCTCTCGCCGAGGGGGCGGATGTCGGTGGTGATGAAGTACGTGCCGGCGGTCCTGAAGACCCCGAAGCCCGCGTCCGCCAGACCCGCCGCCAGCAGGTCCCGCTTGGCCAGCATGTCCGCGCGGAAGCCGTCGAAGTACGCGTCGGGCAGGCGGAGCGCTTCGGCGACCGCGTACTGGAAGGGCCCCGACGACACGTACGTCAGGAACTGCTTCGCCGAGCGCACCGCCGTGACCAGGCCGGGCGCCGCCGTCACCCAGCCGACCTTCCAGCCGGTGAAGGAGAACGTCTTGCCGGCCGAGCCGATCGTGACCGTGCGCTCGCGCATCCCGGGCAGCGTCGCCGCCGGCACGTGTGGGGCCTCGCCGAACACCAGGTGCTCGTACACCTCGTCCGTCACGACGAGCAGGTCCCGTTCCACCGCCAGCTCCGCGATCGCGGTCAGCTCCTCGCGGGTGAGGACCGTGCCGGTCGGGTTGTGCGGGGTGTTGATCAGCAGCAGCCGGGTGCGGTCGGTGACCGCGTCGCGCAGCTCGTCCAGGTCGAGGCGGAAGCGCGCCTGCTCGGCGTCGGGGCGCAGCGTCACCGGCACGCGCGTGGCGCCGGCCATCGCGATGCAGGCCGCGTAGGAGTCGTAGTACGGCTCCAGGGCGATGACCTCGTCGCCGGGTTCGAGCAGAGCGAGCAGGGTGGCGGCGATGGCCTCCGTGGCGCCCGCGGTGACCAGGACCTCCGTGTCCGGGTCGAAGGAGAGGCCGTAACGGCGGCGCTGGTGGTCGGCGATCGCCGTGCGCAGCTCGGGCACGCCCGGTCCCGGCGGGTACTGGTTGCCGCGCCCGTCCCGCAGCGCCCGCACGGCCGCTTCCCGGATCTCCTCGGGGCCGTCCGCGTCGGGGAAGCCCTGGCCCAGGTTGATCGAGCCGGTCGTCGCCGCGAGTGCGGACATCTCGGCGAAGATCGTCGTCCCGAACTCGGCGAGACGGCGGTTGAGGAAGGGGCGCGCGGGAGTGGTCATGGCCGTCATCCTGCGCCGAAGCTCTGGAGTTCCTCAACTCCGCTTTGGCCGTCGGCCGGGGCGGGCATCCCCCGTTCACGCGGCGCTCGGACGCCGCGCGAGGCGCCCACGGGGGGCCGCTTCGGGGGACAGGGAAGGAGGGTGACGCCATGTTCTTCGGCATCGTCCTGGCGGTGATCTTCATCGGGTTCGTGGTGGCCGTGGCAGCCAACGCGCGCAATCGCAGCTCCGTGCGGTCCCGCGGAGGCGGCCGGTCGCGCAGCGGCGGCTCCTCCGGCAGCTGGTGGGCGGGCGGCGCGGCCGGCGGGAGCGGCGCCTCCTGCAGTTCCGGCAGTTCGGGCAGTTCCGGCGGGCACCATGGCGGCCACCACGGGGGGCACTCGTGCGGCGGCTCGTCCTCGTCCTGTGGCGGAAGCTCGTCCTGCGGCGGCGGCTCGTCCTGCGGCGGGGGCGGCGGATGCGGCGGAGGCAGCTGACACGGGGCAGCTGAGCTCCCCGCGGGGGGAGCCGCATCCGGACCGCGGGGCCCGGCCGACCACGGGCTCCGCGGTCACACCATGTGCCCGGGGCGGGCGCGAACGGCATGTGCCTGGCCCGCCTGGGCGTACGCCCTGGTTGAACAGTTGAGCTGTGGAGCCCCCCGAGGGATGGAAACCCCACGAAGTTGGGTAAAAACGCTGTGGTGGCACCACACTTCATGATTCCCTCTAAAACACCGACGCAGCCCCTCACACCCTTCGGGCGTCCCGAGCGGACGACCTCCCCAGACCGGGCTGACCGGGGCGGTTCCCGGTGTCGACCGGGGTGCGCCGGACCTTTTCCTCCTTTTCTTTGCGTCTCCGCGGAGCCGATCCATGCTCACGACCCTGAACACCTCCTACACCGACACGCGCGCGGCCGATCTCGCCTGGGCCCTGGGGCGTGAACCGCTGCCCGCCCTCGCCACCCTCGACCTCGAACTGAACGGTGCCAAGCTTCAGTTGAGACTGCTCGGTGCGTCGCACCAGGTGCTGCTGGAAGAGGAGCAGGCCAGCTGTTCGGAGACGGTGGCCTGTATCCCCGGCAGCAGCACTCCGCTCCCGCTGGGCGTCGCCAAGCGGGTCGGCGGCTGGGAGTACGAGTTCGCGGCGCGCGTCGAGGAGCTCTCGCCGGGCCGGTTCGCGGGCCGCGCCCAGGAGCTCCTGGCCCTCGTCTCCGAGCATCCGCACGGCCTGGTCGGCGTCTTTCCCGGCAGCCCGCACGCCTTCACGGCCCTGCTCGCCCAGCGCCACGAGGGCCATGTCCACTGGCGCACCTGGCACGCGTACCCGCAGGACGGGCAGTTGGTGGCGACGAGAACCAGGGTCGGCGTGCGCGTGCCGGTGTGCGCCGAGATCCCGTCCGGCGGATGAGGCGTGGACCGGTGGGCCGCGGACCGGTGGGGCGGCCACCGGTGGGGCGTATGCCGGTCGGGAGGGAACCGGTCGGGCAGGGGTCGGTGGAGCGAAGCCCCGGGGGCCGAGGGCGGCGGGGCGTGACGGTGGCGGGGCGTGACGGCGGCCCGTCTGGCGGTGACTCAAACGTGTGACCGCCCGGACGCCCCGAGTTTCACACGTGTGGGTGACGAAGGGTGCCCATCCCGTGACGTAACGTCGCAGTCGTGATCGAACCGTACGCACCGGCCCCGCCCGGCGCTCCGCCGCCCTGGAGGGGTCCCGCGCGGCTCCCCGTCCGGCCGGACACCGGGCGGCTGCTGGTCCTCGCGTGCGTCTTCGTCTGCGCGGCCTGCGGTCTCGTCTACGAACTCGAACTGGTCGCCCTGGCCTCCTACTTGATGGGCGACTCCGTCACCCAGGCGTCCGTCGTGCTGTCGGTCATGGTCTTCGCGATGGGGCTCGGCTCCCTCGTCGCCAAACGGCTGCGCCGGTTCGCCGCGGCCGGCTTCGGCGTCCTGGAGGCGGCCCTCGCCCTGGTCGGCGGGTGCAGTGCCATGGCGCTGTACGCGGTGTTCGCCTGGACGGGCGGCTGGGGCGGCCTGTGGGCCGACGGCTCCCGCATCCTCCTCGTCGCGTTCTCCCTCGCCATCGGCCTGCTCATCGGGGCCGAGGCGCCGCTCCTCATGGAGCTGATCCAGCGCATCCGGCGGCAGGACGCGGGCGGTGCGGTGGCGGACCTCTTCGCCGCGGACTACGTGGGCGCGCTGGTCGGCGGCCTCGCGTTCCCGTTCCTGCTCCTGCCGTTCCTCGGCCAGTTGACGAGCTCCCTGCTGGTGGGCGCGGTCAACGTGGTCGCCGGGGCCGCCCTCGTGCTGGGCCTGTTCCGGCGCGACCTGACCTGCCGGGCCCGCTGCCTCCTGCTCGTCGCCAACATCGTCGTCCTCGGCGTCCTCGCCTCCGCCGCCGTCCTCGTCGACGACTTCGAACGGGCCGCGAGGCAGGCGGTGTACGGGGGCGACGTGCGGGTGGCGGTGCAGACCGGCGTCCAGGAGATCGTGCTGACCGGCGGCGCCGACGGCCGCCCCCTCGACCTCTATCTGGACGGCCGCCTCCGTTTCGCGGGCCGTGACGAGCGCAGGTATCACGAGGCACTCGTCCAGCCGGCGATGAGCGGCCCGCACGCGCATGTGCTGATCCTCGGCGGCGGCGACGGTCTGGCCGCCCGCGAAGCCCTCGGCCGTCCCGGCGTGCGTCGCGTCGACCTCGTCGCGCCCGATCCCGGGCTGGTCCGGCTGGCCCGCACCGACCCGGCCCTGTCGAGCCTCAACGACCACGCCTTCGGCGACCCGCGCGTCCGCGTGGCCGCCGGGGACGCCTTCCAATGGCTGCGCGAGGCCCCTCCGGCGACGTACGACGTGGTCGTCGCGGATCTGCCCGATCCCGGCATCACGGCGAGCACCAAGCTCTACTCCCAGGAGTTCTACGGTCTGGCCCGCCGCGTCCTGGCCCCCGGCGGCCGCCTCGTCGTGCACGCCGGGCCGGTCGCGGGCCGGTCGCGGGTGTTCTGGACGGTCGAGGCGACGCTGCGCGCGGCCGGCCTGCACACCGCCCCGTACCGGGTGGACGGCCGCGGCGCCGGGCGCACCGGCGGCCCCGACCGCATCGCCGGCGACGACTCCCGGGCCCCCCGCGACTGGGGCTTCGTGCTGGCCGCCGCGGACGCCCGCCCGCCGGTGCGCCTCGACGCGCGCGAGCGCCCCCCGCGCACGCTGACCCAGGCGGCCCTGACTGCGGACGTCCGGGCGGCCGAGGCGCACCGGGTGGCCGGAGTGCCGGCCTCGACGCTGGTGCATCCGCGGTACTGACGCGACGCCCCGGTGTGAGAAGCGCATGCTGCTCCGAGCGGGGAGCACACCCGGCGTCGAAGAGCGAGCCGATCGGTCGCCGGAGGGGGATCGGCGCGTGGCGTCGACGCCGCTCGTGCGGGCCTACCACCCGGTCGGTCGCGGGGAGGCCGAATCCGGTTTCGCCGCGTGCTTTCCCGCCCCGCGTGGGTAGGCTCGGGACTTATGGAGCAAGAGGTGTTCGTTCCGGTTCCGGCCGAGCGGCTGAGGGCGGCCCTCGCCGATCCCGCGCAGGTGGCCCGTGCGGTTCCCGGGCTCCAGCAGGACGCGGGCACCGAGCCCGTCGCGGGCCGGCTGAAGATGCGGATCGGCGGCCACACCATCACCTACCGGGGGACGGCACGCGTCTCGCCGCGCGAGAACGGCGGCTACGCCGTGGAGGGCGACGGGACGGAGGTCCGCGGCAGCGGGTCGGTCGAGCTGAGCCTCGCCCTTCATCTGCGGGAGGCCGACGCGGGCACCACGCTCCGTTTCGAGGGGACGGCCTCGGCGGACGGCCGGGTCGCGGAGCTGCCCTCCGAGGCGGTCGTCTCGGCGGTGGCCAGGCTGCTCACCCGTTTCGCGGCGAACCTGGGAGTGTCGGCCGCACGGGACGAGCAGCCCGAACCCGGGACGAGTGACGGCGCCGGCCGCCGGGACGACGTCCGAGGCGACCGCCAGGACGAGGTACAGGACGACGTCCAGGACGGGCGGAACGCCGCCGCCCCGGTGGCCGACGCCCCCGACGCCGGGAACGACGCCGATCCGGACGCCGATGCGCGGGACGCCGGTGCGCCCCACGACGTCGCCGACACGGACGCCGCGGACGACGTCGACGAACCCGTCGTCCCCGCGGCCGTCTTCGAGACGGCGGCGCTCCCCTCCGAGCTCGAGGACCTCACAGGCCCCGCGCAGCCGCCCGCCGAGGCCGCGCACGCGCGCCGCACGATGATCGGCCGCAGCGCCGAGGAGGTCGACCACGCTCCGCCGCGCGGGCGCTACGCGCCGGTCCCCGCCCCGCAGACCGTCATGCCGAACAGCGCGCTGCGGTGGGCGGCGCCGGCTGCCGCACTGGTCGTGGCGTCCGCGATCGTGGTCGGCAGGGCGCTGCGCCGACGCGGTTAGGACGGGTCGGCACCGGTTGCGAGGCCGGCCCGGGGGCGGCCGGCCCGTCGACGGGCCCTGCTCCTCAGGTGGCCCCGACCGCCCCAGTAGGGTCGTCCCGTGAGTGACGAAGAGATCACGCTGACCGCGGGCGACGCGGAGGCGACCGTGCAGCCGGGCAACGGCGGCCGGGTCGGGGGGCTGCGCGTCGGCGGCCTCGAACTGCTGCGCCAGGGCGAGCGGTTCGGCTGCTTCCCGATGGTCCCCTGGTGCGGCCGCATCCGCGACGGCTGCTTCCACAACGGCGCGACCGTCCACCGGATGCCGCTCAACGCCGCGCCGAACGCCATCCACGGCACCGCCCGCGACGGCGCCTGGAAAGTCGCCCGGCGCACGGCCGACGAGGTCGTGCTGACGTACGAACTGGTGGCGCCCTGGCCCTACCCCGGCCTGGTCACCCAGGTGTTCGCGCTGACCGAGGACGCTCTGACGATCCGGATGGCCGTGGAGACGTACGACTCCTCCTTCCCGGCGCAGATCGGCTGGCACCCCTGGTTCAACCGCAACCTGGGCGGTCAGGAGGCCGAGGACGTGCGGGTCGCCTTCGACCCGGCCTGGCAGGAGCAGCGCGGCGACGACCATCTGCCGACCGGCGAGCGCGTCGAGCCGAAGCCGGGCCCCTGGGACGACTGCTTCGGCATGCCCGGCGGCGTCGACGTCACCCTCACCTGGCCCGGACAGCTGGAGCTGAAGGTGACCAGCCCCGAGAAGTGGGTCGTCGTCTACGACGAGCAGGAGGCGGCGGTGTGCGTGGAGCCGCAGACCGGCCCCCCGAACGGGCTGAACACGCTCCCGCGCCTGGTCACGCCCCTGGAGCCGCTCGAGGCCGCGACGACCTGGTCGTGGTCGCGGCTCTAAGCTGAGGGGCATGACGGACGTCAACGGAACAACGCCGCCCGGCGCACGCGGCGCGCTGCTGCAGCTGATCAAGGACAAGGCCGTGGTGCACGGCAAGGTCACCCTGTCGTCGGGGCTGGAGGCCGACTACTACGTCGACCTCCGCCGGGTCACCCTCGACGGGGAGGCCGCCCCGCTGGTCGGGCAGGTGCTGCTCGACCTCACCGCCGACCTCGACTTCGACGCGGTGGGCGGTCTGACCATGGGCGCCGACCCGGTGGCCGGCGCCATGCTGCACGCGGCCGCCGCCCGCGGCCGCAGGCTGGACGCCTTCGTCGTGCGCAAGGCGGCGAAGGCGCACGGGCTCCAGCGGCGCGTCGAGGGGCCGGAGATCAGGGGCCGCCGGGTCCTGGTCGTCGAGGACACCTCCACCACCGGCGGCTCGCCGCTGACCGCTGTGGAGGCCGTGCGCGAGGCGGGCGCCGAGGTGGTGGCGGTGGCGACCATCGTGGACCGGGCGACCGGAGCGGACGAGAAGATCCGCGCGGGCGCGGGCGTGCCGTACCTGTTCGCCTTCTCGAAGGACGAGCTCGGCCTGGACTGACCCGCCCAGGGCTCCCGCTCGAACGGCGCCCAGGGTTCCCGCTCGAACGGCGCCCAGGGTTCCCGCTCGACACTCCCAGGGCCGTGCCCGGCCTGCCCGGGCTCTGGCCTCGACCAGCCCGGGGGCCGCGCCCGGCTAGCCCGGGAACCCGGGGCTCAGGCCTCGACCCGCCCCGGGGCCGCGCCCGGCCCGCCCGGGGACCAGCCCCGGGGCCGCGCCCGACCCGCCCTGTGGACAGGGCCTGGACCATTCGCGCAGGTCTGGAAAGATGGGGCCGACGACGACGTCGAACCCCAAGGTCTAGGTCAGGGCCGTAGTACGCAGATCGCCAACCGCACAGTCAAGGAGCGGACAGATGCCCATCGCAACCCCCGAGGTCTACAACGAGATGCTCGACCGGGCGAAGGCAGGCAGGTTCGCCTACCCGGCCATCAACGTCACCTCGACGCAGACCCTGCACGCGGCGCTGCGCGGCTTCGCGGAGGCGGAGAGCGACGGCATCATCCAGATCTCCACGGGCGGCGCCGAGTTCCTGGGCGGCCAGTACAGCAAGGAGATGGTCACGGGTTCCGTGGCCCTCGCCGAGTTCGCGCACATCGTCGCCGAGAAGTACCCGGTCACCGTCGCGCTGCACACGGACCACTGCCCGAAGGACAAGCTCGACGGCTACGTGCGTCCGCTGCTCGCGGTGTCCGAGGAGCGCGTGAAGGCGGGCCGCAACCCGCTGTTCCAGTCGCACATGTGGGACGGCTCCGCCGAGACCCTCGCCGACAACCTGGCCATCGCACAGGAGCTGCTCGCCCGCGCCGCCGCCGCGAAGATCATCCTTGAGGTGGAGATCACCCCGACCGGCGGCGAGGAGGACGGCGTCTCGCACGAGATCAACGACTCCCTGTACACGACGGTCGACGACGCCGTGCGCACCGTCGAGGCGCTCGGTCTGGGCGAGAAGGGCCGCTACCTGCTGGCCGCGTCCTTCGGCAACGTCCACGGCGTGTACAAGCCGGGCAACGTCGTGCTCCGTCCCGACCTGCTCAAGGAGCTGAACGAGGGCGTCGCCGCGAAGTACGGCAAGCCGGCCGGCTCCCAGCCGTTCGACTTCGTCTTCCACGGCGGCTCCGGCTCCACCGCGGAGGAGATCGCGACCGCGCTGGACAACGGCGTCGTCAAGATGAACCTGGACACGGACACGCAGTACGCCTTCACGCGTCCGGTCGCCGACCACATGTTCAAGAACTACGACGGCGTCCTGAAGGTCGACGGCGAGGTCGGCTCCAAGAAGACCTACGACCCGCGCACCTGGGGCAAGCTGGCCGAGGCGGGCATGGCCGCGCGCGTCGTCGAGGCCACGCAGCACCTGCGCTCCGCGGGCCAGAAGATCAAGTAATCCCCCGTGCGGTCCCTGCGGGGCCGCACGGACTCGTACCGCACCGGGCCCGGCGTTCGTCAGCATCCTGTCTGACACGCCGGGCTCGCTGTATACCTGGGGGCATGCCCGACGTCCGGATGGCCTCGCCCCGCGGCAGATGGATCCTGCTCACCACCGTGCTCGGCTCCAGCATGGCCCTGCTGGACTCGACCGTCGTCAACGTGGCGCTGCCGCGCATCGGCCGTGATCTGGGCGCCGACCTCGCCGACCTGCAGTGGACGGTCAACGCGTACATGGTGACGCTGGCCGGGCTGATCCTGCTCGGCGGCTCCCTCGGCGACCGTTACGGACGGCGCAAGGTGTTCGTGGTGGGGGTGGTGTGGTTCGCCGCCGCCTCGCTGCTGTGCGGGCTGGCCCCGAACGCGGGCGTGCTGGTGGCCGCGCGGGCGTTGCAGGGCGTCGGCGGGGCCCTCCTCACCCCGGGCTCCCTCGCGCTCATCCAGGCCTCCTTCCACCCCGACGACCGGGGGCGTGCGGTGGGGCTGTGGTCGGGGTTCGGGGGCATCGGCGCGGCCGTCGGGCCGTTCCTGGGCGGCTGGCTGGTGGACGGTCCGGGCTGGCGTTGGGTGTTCCTGCTGAACCTGCCGCTGGCCGCGGTGTGCGTGCCGGTGGCGCTGAGGCACGTTCCCGAGTCGCGGGACCGGCTCGCGCACGGCCGGTTCGACGTCCTCGGCGCGGTGCTCGGGGCGCTCGCCCTCGCGCTGGTGACGTATGCGCTGATCGAGGCCCCCGGCGGTTCGGCGGGCGTCGTGGCGGCAGGCGTCGCCGGGGTGGCGGCCGGGGCGGCCTTCGTCTTCGTGGAGCGGCGGCGGCCGGACCCGATGATGCCGACGGACGTCTTCGCGTCCCGCCAGTTCACCGCCGTCAATCTGGTCACGCTGTGCGTGTACGCGGCCTTCGGCGGCTTCTTCTTCCTCTCGGCGGTGCAGTTGCAGACGGTGGTGGGCTGGTCGGCCCTCGGCGCCGGCACGGCGCTGCTGCCGACGACCGTGCTGATGCTGCTGCTGTCCGCGCGCTCCGGCGAGCTGGCCGAGCGGATCGGGCCGCGTCTGCCGCTCACCGTCGGGCCGCTGCTGTGCGCGGCAGGGATGCTGCTGATGCTGCGGGTCGGGCCGGACGCCTCCTATGTCGCGGACGTGCTGCCCGCGGTGCTGGTCCTGGGCCTGGGCATGGTGACGCTGGTCGCCCCGCTGACCGCGACCGTCCTGGCCTCCGTGGACGTGAGCAGGGCCGGCCTGGCCAGCGGCGTCAACAACGCGGCGGCGCGGGCGGCGGGCCTGGTCGCGGTCGCCGCGCTGCCCCTGCTGACGGGCATGGGCCCGGAGACGTACCGCTCGGCGGACGCCTTCGACACGGCGTTCGGGCGAGCGATGGTGATCTGCGCGGCGGCGCTGGCCGCAGGTTCGCTCACCGCGTTCCTCACCGTGCGGCGGCCGCCGCCGGACTGCCGCAGGCCGGAGTGCAGGACGCACGGCAGCGTCCTCGCCCCGCCGCTGGAGGGGCAGCGGGCGCGCAAGCGACTGGGGTAGGGGGCACCGGTCCGGCGCAGTACGGGGCTCGGGTCCGGCAGGGTTGCGGGGGGCACGGGCCGGCAGAGTCAGGGGACTCGGGTGCGGCGCAGCAGGGGGCGCCGGGCCGGTGCGGCCGGGGTGCATCGGTCCGACGCACGGGCGTCTGGCGCGGGGCGCCGAGTGGAGGAGACTGGAGCCATGTCGATTCACGAGAACCTCCTCGGGGGACCGCCCCCGACCCACCTGCCCGACGACCCCGAGCCGCGCGAGCTCCTCGCGAACGGGACGGCGCCCGCCGACGTCGCCGCGAAGTACCCGACGTCCTCGCTGGCCTGGGCCCGGCTCGCCGACGACGCGTTCGAGCGGGGCAGTGTGGTGGAGTCGTACGCGTACGCCCGTACGGGGTACCACCGCGGCCTCGACAGCCTGCGCCGCAGTGGATGGAAGGGGCACGGACCGGTGCCCTGGGAGCACGAGCCGAACCGTGGCTTCCTGCGCGCCCTGCACGCCCTCGCGCGTGCGGCGCAGGCGATCGGCGAGCAGGAGGAGTACGAGCGCTGCGCGCAGTTCCTCAAGGACTCCTCCCCGACGGCCGCCCAGACCCTGGGCTAGCCCCGGCACAGCCGTTCATCTGCGTGTTCGTCCGTTCGTTCGGACGCGGCCCGTCCGGTGTGACCGGACGGGCCTTGCGTTTTCGGGATGCCATTGCGCACTATGTGGCCGTGGGGACCGGGGCCCCCGTGTCGGTAACGGCAGGGGCGGACCGCTACCCGGAGTACAACAGGAGACAGCGATGTCCCAGCAGGCTCAGCCCCACGAGGCTTCGGAGCCCGAGACCCCGCATCTCGACTTCGCCGGCACGACGCCGTACGAGGACTACGTCAAGGCGGACGTGCTCACCCACCTCCAGCACACCCTCTCCGACGACCCCGGAGAGATGGTCTTCCTGGTCACGACCCAGGTGATGGAGCTGTGGTTCACGGTCATCGTCCACGAGTGGGAGACCGCGGCGCAGGCGCTCCGCGAGGACCGGGTGCCGGTGGCGGTCGACGCGCTGAAGCGTTCGGTCCGTGAGCTGGAGGCGCTGAACGCGTCGTGGCGGCCGCTCGCCCAGCTGACCCCCGCCCAGTTCAACTCCTACCGCTCGGCGCTCGGCGAGGGCTCCGGCTTCCAGTCCGCGATGTACCGCCGCATGGAGTTCCTGCTCGGCGACAAGTCCGCGTCCATGCTGGTCCCGCACCGCGCCGCGCCGCGCGTGCACGCCGAGCTGGAGAAGGCGCTGCACGAGCCGAGCCTGTACGACGAGGTGCTGCGACTGCTGGCCCGGCGCGGCCACGCGATCCCCGCCTCCGTCCTGGAGCGCGACGTCTCCCTGCGCTACGAGCCCTCGGCGGAGGTCGAGGCGGTGTGGACGGCCGTGTACGCGGGCGACGAGTCCGACGAGGTCGCCCGGCTGGGCGAGGCGCTGACGGACGTCGCCGAGCTGGTGTGGCGCTGGCGCAACGACCACCTCGTCGCCACCCGTCGCGCGATGGGCGCCAAGGCGGGCACCGGCGGTTCGGCCGGGGTGGCCTGGCTGGAGAAGCGCGCGCAGAAGAACGTCTTCCCCGAGCTGTGGACGGCGAGGTCCCATGTCTGACCTCGCAAGCACCGCACAGCAGCTGGACGCGGGCGACGAACTGGCCGTCAAGCGCGCCCAGTTCGTGCTCGACGACGGCGTCTACCTGGACGGCAACTCGCTGGGGGCCCTCCCGCGGTCCGTCCCCGGCCGTGTCGAGGACGTCGTACGCCGCCAGTGGGGCGCGATGAAGATCCGTTCCTGGGACGAGAGCGGCTGGTGGACGGCGCCCGAGCGGATCGGCGACCGGATCGCCCCGCTGGTGGGGGCGGCGGCCGGACAGATCGTGGTCGGCGACTCGACGAGCGTCAACGTCCTCAAGGCGCTGGTGGGCGCGGTGCGCCTGGTGGACGACGCCCGGGACGAGATCCTCGTCGACGCCGCCACCTTCCCCACCGACGGCTACATCGCCGCGTCGGCGGCCCGTCTGACCGGCCGCACGCTGCGCCCGGTGCACCCGGGAGAGGTCCCGCAGGCGCTGTCCGGGCGGACGGCCGCCGTGCTGCTCAACCACGTCGACTACCGCACGGGCCGGCTGCACGACCTGCCCTCGCTCACCGCCGCCGTGCGCGCGGCGGGCGCGGTCTCGGTGTGGGACCTGTGCCACAGCGCGGGCGCCCTGCCGGTCGGCCTCGACGAGCACGGCGTGGACCTCGCGGTCGGCTGCACCTACAAGTACCTGAACGGCGGCCCCGGTTCACCGGCCTACCTGTACGTCCGACACGGTCTGCAGGACCGCTTCGACTCCCCGCTGCCCGGCTGGAACTCGCACGCCGAGCCCTTCGGGATGCGGGAGACGTACGAGCCGGCGGCGGGCGCCGCGCGCGGGCGCGTGGGCACCCCCGACATCCTGTCGATGCTCGCGCTGGAAGCGGCCCTCGAGGTGTGGGACGGCGTGTCGATCGCGGCGGTGCGCGCCAAGTCGCTCGCGCTGACGGACTTCTTCCTGGAATGCGTCGCCGCCTACGTCCCCGAGGGGCGGGTCGAGTCGCTGACTCCGGTGCGTCACGAGGAGCGCGGCAGCCAGGTGGCGCTGCGCTGCGAGGACGCCGGGGACGTCATGAAGCGGCTGATCGAGCGCGGGGTCGTCGGCGACTTCCGCAGCCCGGACGTGCTCCGGTTCGGCTTCACCCCGTTGTACGTCGGGTTCGCGGACGTGGAACGGGCGGCGCGGACGCTGGCGCGGGAACTGGGCTGACCTGGCGGACGGGCGGCGCGGACCTGGCGGGGTGACCGCGCTGCCCTGGCGGTATCACCGCGCTGCCCCGGCTGTATGACCGCGTTGCTCCGGCAGGGGAATTGCGTTGTCCTGGCGGAGGGGTCGCGTAGGTCGGGCGGAGGGATCCCGCTGTCATGGCGGAGGGATCCCGCTGTCATGGCGGAGGGGTCCCGCTGTCATGGCGGAGGGGTCGCTCCGGCCCGGCGGAGGAGCACTGACCTGGCCGTGTGACCCGGTCGGCTGAACCGGCAGGGTCTCCAGGGCGTACCTAGGGGTACGCCCTGGGGGTTTCCCGGCGGGCGGGCCTGCCGGGGTGACGGAACAGCAGAACCGTTTACCTCTCACCGTGCGTGACATCCGCGTGTCCGCGCACGTCACGGGCCTGATACCGTCCCGGCCAACGGCCGAATTCTCTCCTGGTCCGCCAAATCTTCTTCGCCGCTGAGAGGTTGGAGCATGCCGGACGACGTTGTCGCAGCCCGGGCCGCCGCCGAGGAGGCGTCGGCCTTCGCGCATCCGCCCGTCGAGCCCGACGTCACCGCGGCGTACGGCGACCACCCCGACCAGGTGATCGACTTCTACGTCCCGCGTGCGGAGGCCGGCCCGGGCGGCCCGGTCCCGCTCGTCGTCGTGCTGCACGGCGGAGCCTGGCGGGCGCCCTACGACCGGCGGCACATCACGCCGTTCGCGGGCTTCCTGGCCCGGCGCGGCTTCGCGGTGGCCAACGTCGAGTACCGGCGCGGGGACGGGAGTTCGGACCCGGGGCAGGCTCCGGTCGCCGGACGCTGGCCCGACACCTTCGACGACGTCGCCGCCGCCCTGGACGCGCTTCCCGGTCTCGCCCGGACGGCCGTGCCGCAGGCCGACGCGCGCCGTACGGTGCTGACCGGTCACTCGGCCGGCGGTCACCTCGCGCTGTGGGCGGCGGCCCGGCATCTGCTGCCCGCCGACGCGTCCTGGCGCACCGGCGACCCGACCTCGCTGCGGGGCGTCGTCGCGCTGGCCCCGATCGCCGACTTCGCGGTCGCCGGAAAGCTGGACGTGTGCGGTGGGGCGGCCCGCCAACTCCTGGGCGGCGACGAGCACTTCGAGGATCGGCAGCCGTACGCCGACCCCGCGCTCCTGTTGCCCACGGGCGTCGCGACCACGCTGGTGCAGGGTCGTGCCGACGAGGTCGTTCCGCAGGCGGTCGCCGAGGCCTACGCGGACGCGGCGGCGAAGGCGGGCGAGGTGGTGGGCCTGACCCTGCTCGAGGACGTCGGCCACTTCCCGCTGATCGACCCGGCGGCGGACGCGTGCGCGGTGGTTGCGGAGGAGATCGCCCAACTCGCATGGTGAACAGGTGAGTTCACAGAGGTGTGCGGCGGTGCGCACCCCGTAGGTGTCGTACCCGTAGTACCTGAGGGCTACGTCGCAAGACAGCTCCCGGGTGGGACGCGAACGACACGGCTCGATCCGTAACTTCCAAGCCAGCAAGGCCCGACGGCCGGGCGCATGGCGGGGGAGGGACGGGATGGCGGAGCTGGGTGCGGGCGGACAGCGGCGTGGAGGGGACCGGGACGGGTCGCCGGCCCGGAGCGGCGTGACGGTACCGGGCGGAACGGCCGCATCGGGCGGAGCAGCGGCGTCGGGTGCAACGGCCGCGTCGGGTGCAGCGGTGGCATCGGGCGGCGTGACGGCGCCGGGCGGAGCGGCTTGGGGGCGGCGCTGGGTCCGTGTCCTGCTGGCCGCCCTGGTCACCGCCGCCGTGGTCGTCCCCCTCACCGCCGCCGCGGCCCGGCCGCGTATCCCGGCTCCGGCACCCGCGGTCCTTCCCGCGGCGACCGCGGCGACGCTGGAGCGGACCTACGCCGCGCACCGGGCCAACGCCGCGCTGGCGTCCCGGATGGCCGCCGCCCACGGCGACCGTCACCGTGCGGCCGCCGAGCGGGCGCTGGCCGCCCCGTCCCGCAGACTGCTCTCCTTCGACGGCCGCGGACCCGGCCGGGCGGTCGAGGTGTTGGGGGACCTCGCGCACGCCGACCGCGTCGCCGTCCTGGTGCCGGGCTCCGACACCTCCCTGGACACCTACGAGCGCTTCCACGCCCAGGCGGCCGCCCTGCACGACCGGCTCACCCGTCGGGCCGGGCAGACCGGCCCGCCCCGATCCGGGTCCAGGGCCGGGTCCATGGCCGGATCCGGCGAGCGGACGGCGGTGGTGGCATGGCTCGGGTACACGACCCCCGGCACGATCAGCGCCACCGTGCTCACTCCGGCCCGCGCCGAGGAGGCGGTCCCAGGCCTTCGCGCGTTCCTGACCGGGCTGGCCGCGGTCACCGGCCCGGACGCCCGCGTCACCCTTCTGTGTCACTCGTACGGCACGGTCGTCTGCGGCCGCGCCGCCTCCGGCGTGGACGTGAGCGACCTCGTGCTGCTCGGCAGCCCCGGCACGGGCGCGGCCTCGGCCGCGGACCTGCACACCCGGGCGCGGGTCTGGGCGGCCCGCGGCGGCGACGACTGGGTGGCGGACGTCCCGCACGTCAGCGCCGACCTGTTCGGCACGACCGTCGGCTTCGGCGCCGACCCGCTGTCCCCGTCGTTCGGAGCCCGAGTCTTCGAGGCCGGGCCGGGCGGCCACAGCGATTACTTCAGGCCGGGTTCGGTCTCGCTGGCCAACATCGCCCGGATCGTCCTCGGCGCGACCTCGGAGGTGACCCGTGCCTGACACCCTGGAGAAGCGGCGACCCCGGCCGGCGCTGCGGCGGGCCGCCGCCCGCATCGACCGCGCCACGCCCCCGCGGCGCGACCGGGCCGTGGACGCGCTGCGGGCCCTCGCCATCCTCGGCGTCGTCCTCGGCCACTGGCTGGTGACCGCGCTCGTCGCCGACGGCGGCTCCCTGCGCGCCGCCAGCCCGCTGGCCGCCATGCCGTGGCTGGCTCCGGTGTCGTGGACGTTCCAGACGCTCGCCGTGTTCTTCATGGTGGGCGGCCATGTGGCGACGAGGAGTCTCGCCTCGGCCCGGGCCCGGGGCGTTGGCTACGCCGCGTGGCTGGGGGCCCGTCTGGGCCGCCTGTTCGTCCCGGTCACCGCGGTGGCGGCGGTGTGGACGGTGGCGGCGGCCGGCCTCCTGCTGGGCGGCGCGTCCTTCGTCACCGTGCACACCGTGGTCAAGCTGGCGCTGTCACCGCTGTGGTTCCTGCTGGTCTTCGCCGTGCTGACGGCGGCGACCCCGCTGGTGACCCGGCTGAACCCGCTGTGGCCGCTGGCGGTCGTCCTCCACGTGGATCTGGTGCGCTTCGGCCTGGGCGGCCCGGCGTGGCTCGGCTGGGTGAACCTGGCCGCGGGCTGGCTGGTGCCGTACTCCCTGGGCGCGGCATGGGCCCGGGGCGAGCTGGAGCGCCCCCGTGCGGGCTGGACGCTGCTCGTCGGCGGGGCGGTGGCCGCGACGGTGCTCGTGCGCTGGGCCGGCTATCCGGCGTCGATGGTGGGCGTGCCCGGCGCGGCCGTGTCCAACCTCAACCCGCCGACCCTGGCCGCCGTCGCCTTCGGCCTCGCCCAGTGCGGGCTGGCCCTGCTGCTGCGCGACCGACTGCGCCGGGCCATGCGGCGGCCCCTGGCCTGGGCTGCGGTGGCCCTGGTCAACCTCTCCGCGATGACGGTGTTCCTCTGGCACCAGACGGCCATGATGGCGACGACCGCGACCGCCCTGACGGCGGGCCGTCTGCCCGGACTGCACACCGTTCCCGACGGGCTGGACTGGGTCGCGGCCCGCCTGCTGTGGCTGCCGGTCTTCGGCCTGGCGCTGCTGGTGTGCTGGGCGGCCTTCCACGGGCTGGAGAAAGGGACGTCCCGTCCCCGGGGCCGCCGGCTCGGGGGTAGCCGGTCCACAGTGGTCCGCGTGCACCACCGCTCCGGCCGGCCGGAACCGAAAGCGGCCCGCAGTGCCTAGGGTTGGGCGCGTGAACGGCAAGAGGAGCAACAGGGCGCCGGTCTCCGCCGACCGCAGTGCCGCCTCGCCGTCGGCGCCGGGGCGCCACCTGCGCAGGCTGCGGCTGCCGGGGATCGTGCTGGTGTGCGGGTCCGCGCTCGGCATCGCCCTGGCCGCCACGGGGGACCAGATGGGCCAGTACGGCCTGGGCGCGGAGCTGAGCGTGCTGGTCGGGTTCGCGCAGGGCGCGGCCGTCGTCCTCGCCCTGTGGCGGCCGGGGCCCGCGTGGGGGCTGTCTTTGGCGGGGGTGGTCGTCGCCGCGGTGTCCGCCCGGCCCGCCCTGGTGGGTCATCCGCTGCCCGGTCCGGCCTGGCCGTGGAGCACCGCCCAAGTCATCGCGCACGCCGCGGTGTTCTTCCTCCTGGCGCTGCGCGTACCGACCCGGGTGTCCGTCGCGGCCCTGGGCGCCACCGCGCTGACCACCTGGGTGATCCAGGGGCTGGTCGGCGGGGCCACCTATACCTCCACCGGTATCACGGCCGTCGCGGTCTTCGCGGCCGTCGTCCTCGTCGGCGTCGCCTTCCGCGGTCTCGGCGAGGCCCGCACCCAGCTCGTCGAACAGGAGACGATCACCGCAGAGGAACGCGCCCGCCGCACCCTCCTCGAGGAGCGCAGCCGGATCGCCCGCGAGCTGCACGACGTGGTCGCCCACCACATGTCGGTGATCTCCATCCAGGCACAGGTCGCCCCGCTGCTGGTGGAGAACCCGTCCGAGGAGCTGCGGGAGAACCTCGCCGGCATCCGGCAGAACGCCCTGGAGGCGCTCACCGAACTGCGCAGGGTGCTCGGCGTGCTGCGCTCGGAGAACCCCGAGGACCCCTACGGCCTCGGCGCGTCCGGGGCCGGCGCCGCCCCGGACACCCCCCAGCCCACCCTCGACCGCCTCGACGCACTCCTGGAGAACACGCGCGCGGCCGGGCTGGACGTGAACGCCGTCGTCACGGGAGAGGCGCCCGGCTACCCGCCGGGCGTGCAGTTGTCGGCGTACCGGATCGTGCAGGAGGCGCTCAGCAACGCGCTGCGGCACGCGCCGGGCTCCCATGTGCGGGTGTCGGTCGCCCACGACGTCCGGGGCCTGTACCTGGAAGTCGTCAACTCCCGGCCCCGGGCTCCCGTACGGCCTTCACCCGGCGCGGGCCACGGGCTGCTCGGGATGCGCGAGCGGGCGGCGATGCTCGGCGGTCACGTCACCGCGCATCCCACCCTGCACGGCGGTTTCGCGGTGCTGGCGCATCTGCCGACGGAGGGCGCGGCGACACCCCGGGGCGACCTCGCCGAGCTCGACGCCCCGGACGGTCTCGAACTCACCTTCCCCGGCGAAGGTCCCGACGGGCCCGACCGGGACGACGGGCATGACGGGGCCGGGGACAACGGAGGCGACGGGGACAACGGACGCGACGGGCAGGACGAGCGCGACGGGCACGGGCGTGGCGGCCGGGACGCCCCGGGCACGGCGGACCCTCCGGGCGGCTTCGACAGGCCGGACGGCCGGTGCGCTGCACCCCCTACACGAGAAGGAAACCGATGACGACCGGCGGCACCATCCGCGTACTGATCGCCGACGACCAGCAGATGGTCCGGCAGGGCTTCACCGTGCTGCTCGACGCACACCCCGGCATCGAGGTGGTCGGACAGGCGGTGAGCGGCTTCGACGCCGTGGCCAAGGTCGCCGAACTCGGCCCGGACGTCGTCCTGATGGACATCCGGATGCCCGATCTCGGCGGCATCGACGCGACGCACCGCATCACCCTCGAGCACCCGCACATCAGGGTGCTGGTGCTCACCACCTTCGACCTCGACGAGTACGTGTACGACGCGCTGCGGGCCGGCGCGTCCGGCTTCCTGCTGAAGGACGCCTCCGCCGACCAGCTGGCCGAGGCGGTCCGGGTGGTGGCGGCCGGCGACGCCCTCCTCGCCCCGGTCATCACCCGCAAGCTGATCGCCGAGTTCTCCCGCCTCGACGACCGGCCCCGGGCTCCCCTGAAGGAGCGGATCGGTGAACTCACGGAGCGTGAGACGGAGGTGCTCGCCCTCATCGCGCAGGGCATGTCGAACGCCGAGATCGCGCGGCACCTCGTCGTCGCCGAGCAGACCGTGAAGACGCACGTGGGCCGCATCCTGGTGAAGCTGGGGCTGCGCGACCGCACCCAGGCGGCGGTCTTCGCCTACGAGTCGGGGCTGGTCAGGCCGTCGGGGTACTGAGGCCGCCCCGCCCCCGGGGCAGGGCGGCGGCGGACTCCCGGACCCGTAGTACTTGAGAGGGAGCCGCCGGAACCCCTCTCACTGGTGACGACCGCGCCCCCTCGGTGCGCCTACCGTTTTCATCGTGACCGAGACGACGCAGACGCACAGCACGCCCCCCGGCGACCCGGACGACTCCTTCGAGGCCTACCGGCCGCGCAGCCCGGAGTTCCGGGCGGCGGTGGACGCCCTGCGCGGCCTGCGGCGGGACCTGTTCCACGACGCCTTCGCCTACCGCCCGCTGCCCCGCAAGGAGAAGGCCGGCCGGCTCGCCCGCAACTGGAAGGGCCGCAAGCGCGAGTACGCGGCATGGTCGCGGCACACGGTGGTCGCTGCGGGCGGCGCGCTGGCCGCCCTGATCGCCTTCACGGACGGCGGCGGCGGCCTGCTGGGATTCCTGACCGGCCTGGTCGTCCTGGCGCCGGTGCTGATGACGCTGGTGCGGCCGGTCGGGGCGTTCTGGCTGTCGCTGGCCTCGACCTCGGCGGTCGCCCTGCTCGGCACGACGTACGGGAACTGGCCCTGGCTGCCCGGCAGCTATGTCTCCTACCTGCTGGTCCTCGCCATTGTGGCGATACGCACCCGGCCGCGCACGGCGGCGTGGATGTGGCTGCTCACGGCGGTCTACGGCTTCTTCGCCGAGACCCTCTTCGGCTGGGGCCACTACGTCACGAACACCGCGTCCATGCTGGTCTTCTCCGCGATCCTGCTGCTCGCCGTCACCGTGTGGCACATCCGCCGGCAGGCCGAGCAGGAGGTCACGGCCCAGCAGACGGTGACCGCGCACGAGCGGTCCCGGCGCACCCTTCTGGAGGAGCGCACCACGATCGCCCGTGAGCTGCACGACGTGGTCGCCCACCACATGTCGGTGGTCGCCATCCAGGCGGAGGCCGCCCCCTACCGGGTGGAGAACCCGCCGCCGGAGCTGGAGAAGGCCTTCGTGACCATCCGGGAGAACGCGGTGGCCGCGCTCACCGAGCTGCGCCGGGTGCTGGGCGTGGTCCGCGCCGAGGACTACGACGTCCCGGACGCCCCGCAGCCCACGCTCGCCGAGCTGGACGCGCTCATAGCCAATGTGCGCGAGGCCGGCCTGGAGGTGGAGAAGGCGGTCACGGGGGCGGTGCGCGAGCTGCCGCAGGGGGTGGAGCTGTCGGCGTACCGGATCGTCCAGGAGGCGCTGAGCAACACGCTCCGCCACGCGCCCGGCGCGAGCGCCCGGGTGGAGGTCGGGTACGTTCTGGGCGGGCTCGGCCTGCGGATCGTCAACGGCGCTCCGCCCAACCCGACCCTGATCAAGCCGTCACCCGGCGCCGGACACGGCATCACGGGCATGCGGGAGCGGGTCACGATGCTGAACGGCGAGATGACGGCCGAGGCGACGCGCGAGGGAGGGTACGAGGTGACGGTGTTCCTGCCGGTGCCGGCGTCCACGGAGTCCTCCTCCGCCGCGCCTTCTCCGGGCGAGGGTGGGGCATGACGATCCGGGTTCTGATCGCCGACGACCAGATGATGGTCCGCGAGGGCTTCTCGGTCCTGCTGAACGCCATGCCGGACATCGAGGTGGTGGGCGAGGCGGTGAACGGCCGGGAGGCGGTGCACCGGGTCCGCGAGCTGGCTCCCGACGTGGTCCTGATGGACATCCGCATGCCGGAGCTGAACGGCATCGAGGCGACGCGGGAGATCGTCGCCGCGGACGGCACGGCGAAGGTCCTCGTCCTGACCACCTTCGACCTGGACGAGTACGTCTACCAGGCGCTGCGCGCGGGAGCCTCGGGCTTCCTCCTGAAGGACGCCTCGGCCCGGCAGCTGGCGGACGGCGTGCGGGTGGTGGCGGCCGGTGAGGCGCTGCTCGCCCCGTCCGTCACCAGGCGTCTGATCACGGAGTTCTCCAAACTCTCGGACACCCCGGGGTCGGTCCGCGCGGCCGTCCAGGCGTCCTACGGCGACCTGACCGAACGGGAGACGGAGGTACTGGTCCTCATCGCCCAGGGACTGTCGAACGCGGAGATCGCCGAGCGGCTGGTGGTGGCGGAGTCGACCATCAAGACGCACGTGAGCAGAATCCTGGTGAAGCTGGGCCTGCGGGACCGCACCCAGGCGGCGGTGTTCGCATACGAGGCGAGACTGGTGACGCCGGGGTAACCGCCCCCCGGCGGGTCGGCGACGCCCGCAGTGCCCGCCACGCCCGCCGCAGCCACGGCGCCTGCAGTGCCCGCCGCGGACGGCGCCTGCAATGCCCACCGCGGCGACGGTGCCCGCCGCAGCCACGGTGCCTGCAGTGCCCGCCGAGCCCGCCGCGGACGGCACCTGCAATGCCCACCGCGGCGACGGTGCCCGCCGCAGCCACGGTGCCTGCAGTGCCCGCCGAGCCCGCCGCGGACGGCACCTGCAATGCCCGCCGCAGCCACGGTGCCCGCCGGGCCGGGTCGCGTCCGTCCGGGTCTCAGGCCCGGTAGTACGCGTCCGGGGGTGCTGCCAGGTCGGGGCGCTCCTCGGCGTAGCGATCGCCGTGCAGTGCCGACATGGCCCAGTGCCAGGAGGGGTCGTGGAAGACGAGCAGGCGGTACGGCTCGTCGGGCGGTTCGGAGGGATACCACCTCAGGGCCGCCGCCCAGGACTCCACGAGGCTCATGCCGCCGTACCGCCGCATGACCCAGGCGTAGGCCCGGCGCTCACCCTGCAGATGGGCGCGGTACTCGGCCTCGTCCACCGTTCACCGTCCTCCGTCTCCTTCGCACCTCGGCTCGTCGATCATCGCCGGTCTTCTCCCGTCGGGGAGCGCACGGTCAGGACCCCCTGGTCAGGACGCCGGTCCACGGGCTAGCGTCCGTCCATGGCAGCAGCTGACGACCTCTCGTTCGACCCCTGGGACCCCGCGTTCGTGGCGGACCCGTACCCGGCCTACGCCGAGCTGCGTGAGCGCGGGCGGGTGATCTACTACGAGCCCACCGGCCAGTGGCTCGTGCCAGGGCACGCGGACGTGTCGGCCCTGCTGCGGGATCGCCGGCTGGGGCGCACGTACCAGCACAGGTTCACGCACGAGGAGTTCGGGCGGACCGCGCCGCCCGCCGAGCAGGAGCCGTTCCACACGCTGAACGACCACGGGATGCTCGACCTGGAGCCGCCGGACCACACCCGGATCCGGCGGCTGGTGTCGAAGGCGTTCACCCCGCGCACGGTGGAGCGGCTGAAGCCGTATGTGCACAGGCTGGCCGGCGAGCTGGTGGACGGGCTGGTGCGGGCGGGCGGCGGCGATCTGCTGAGCGATGTCGCCGAGCCGCTGCCGGTGGCCGTGATCGCGGAGATGCTGGGGATCCCGGAGGCGGACCGGGGGCCGCTGCGGCCCTGGTCGGCGGACATCTGCGGGATGTACGAGCTGAACCCGTCCAAGGAGACCGCGGCGAAGGCCGTGCGGGCCTCCGTCGAGTTCACCGCCTATCTGCGCGAGCTGATCGCCGAGCGGCGCAAGGAGCCGGGGGACGACCTGATCTCCGGGCTCATCGCGGCGCACGACGAGGGCGACCGGCTCACCGAGCAGGAGATGATCTCGACGGCGGTGCTGCTGCTGAACGCCGGTCACGAGGCGACCGTCAACGCCACCGTCAACGGGTGGTGGGCGCTGTTCCGCAACCCGGAGCAGCTGGCCGCGCTGCGCGCCGACCACTCGCTGGCGCCGTCGGCCGTCGAGGAGCTGATGCGGTACGACACCCCGCTGCAGCTGTTCGAGCGGTGGGTGCTGGACGACATCGAGATCGACGGGGTCACCGTGCCGCGCGGGGCCGAGATCGCGATGCTCTTCGGTTCGGCGAACCACGATCCCGCGGTGTTCGCGGAGCCCGAACGGCTGGACCTCACCCGGGCGGACAACCCGCACATCTCCTTCAGCGCGGGCATCCACTACTGCATCGGCGCCCCGCTGGCCCGCATCGAGCTCGCCGCGTCGATGACGGCCCTGCTGGAGCGGGCCCCGACGCTGGCTCCGGCGGCGGAGCCGCGACGCAAGCCGAACTTCGTGATCCGGGGGCTGGAGGGTCTACCCGTCACCGTCTGACCTGCCGCGCGGCGCGAGCCCGCGGCGTCGGTCGCGTCGGTCGCGTCGGTCCTGCCGGTCGTGCAGCAGGCCGGCGACGACCGCGTGGGCGAGGACCGGCAGGGCGGCTCCCCCGAGGAACACCAGTGGGAGCTCGGTGAACACGACGCTGAGATCCATGCGCTGCTGCTCGAAGCCGTTGCCCAGGTGGATCCGCGTGCGGTCCGAGGCGAGCCACAGGGAGACGGCCGTCAGCGCGCTCGTCACCGAGATCGCGCACCCGCCGCACCCCACTGCCTTTCGCCCCATGCACAAGGGGACGCCGCAGCCTCCGGTCCGGTTCGCCGCCGGCGACGGCCCGGCCCACGGCCGCCACGGAAGCCCCGCCTCCCCCGGCCGCCGCAGCCGCTGCCCGGGCGGGTCTTCGCCGCTGCCGTGGCCGCTGCCCGGGGTTGCCACTGAGGCCGCCGTCATGGTCGGCGCCGCGGCCGCCGCCCGGCCGTCGCCGCCACGGTCCCGCAGCCGCAGCCGCTGCCCGGGCCGGTCTCCGCCGCTGCGGTGGTCGCCGCCCGGGCGGGTCTTCGCCGCTGTCGTGGCCGCTGCCCGGGGTTGCCACTGAGGCCGCCGTCATGGTCGGCGCCGCGGTCGCCGCCCGGCCGGTCGCCGCCACGGTCCCGCAGCCGCAGCCGCAGCCACAGCCGCAGCCGCAGCCGCAGCCGCTGCCCGGGCCGGTCTCCGCCGCTGCCGTGGCCGCCCGCCCGGGCGGGTCTTCGCCGCTGCCGTGGCCGCCCGCCCGGGCGGGCCTCCGCCGCTGCCGTGGCCGCTGCCCGGGGTCGCCACTGAGGCCACCGTCATGGTCGGCGCCGCGGCCGCCGCCCGGCCGGTCGCCGCCATGGTGCCGCAGCCGCAGCCGCAGCCGCAGCCGCAGCCGCAGCCGCAGCCGCAGCCGCAGCCGCAGCCGCTGCCCGGCCCGGTCTCCACCGCTGCCGTGGCCGCCCGCCCGGGCGGGTCTTCGCCGCTGCCGTGGCCGCTGCCCGGGGTCGCCGCTGAGGCCGCCGTCATGGTCGGCGCCGCGGTCGCCGCCCGGCCGGTCGCCGCCACGGTCCCGCCGCCGCTGCCGCGGTCGTCACCGTGGCCGCGGTCGCCGCCACCGTCCCGCCGTCGCTGGCGCCGCGGGCGTCACCTTGGTGGCCCGGTCATGTCGTCATGTCCCGACGTCGCAGTCCCGCCAGGCCGACGGCGGTCAGGACGAGCGCCGACAGCAGCAGGACCAGCACCGGCCCCCACTCCATCTCGTCGCCGGGCAGCTTCGGCAGGTGCGCGAAGGGCGAGAGGTCCAGGACGGCCGACGGCGCGTTCAGGGCCGGGCCGATCCAGCCGAGGAGAAGGATCGCGGCGGCCACTCCCCAGCCGGCCGGGGCCAGCCGCGGAGCCCATCCGTACAGGACGAGTGTCAGAGCGCCGACCGCCCACACCGCGGGCAGCTGCACCAGGCAGGCGCCCAGGACCGGGAGGGTCTGCCTGCCGTAGCCCGCGGCGAAGCCGAGGCCGGCCAGGAGCATGATGAGGGCCGCGCCGCCGAAGGCGACCGTCAGATGCCCGGACGCCCAGCGCAGTCGTCCCACCGCGTTCGCGAGCACGGGTTCCGCGCGGCCCGAGGTCTCCTCGCCGTGCAGCCGGAGCACGGACGCGACGACGAAGAGGGACGCGATCAGACCGAGCATGCCGATCATCGAGGCGAGGAACGCGTCCGTCAGCCCGGACCGCCCGCCCATCCGCTCGATGATCTCGCGGGCCTTGTCGTTGTCGCCGACCAGGTCGGCGGCGCCATCGGTCAGGCCGCCGTAGACGACGCCGGCGAGGAGGAACCCGACGCTCCAGCCCAGGACCCCGCCCCGCTGCAGCCGCCAGGCCAGGGCGAAGGCGCTGCCGAGCCGTCCGGCGGGGGGTCCGGGAAGGGTCGGCAGGAAGCTCATGCCGACGTCCCGGCGGCCGGCGAGGCCGTAGGCCAGTGCGCCCTGTGCGAGGATCGCCGCCGCGAACAGGCCCAGCACCCACCACCGTTCGTCCGCGAACGCCCGCAGGTTCTCCAGCCAGCCGAGTGGCGAGAGCCAGGTCAGCGGCGACGAGCCGTCGTCCTTTGCGGAGTCGCCCGCGGCCCGCAGGACGAAGGCCGCGCCGAGGGCCGCCGCCGTCAGTCCGCGCGCCAGCCGTGCGCTCTGCGTCAGCTGGGCGACGATCGCCGCGGTCGTCGCGAACAGCATGCCCGCCCCGGCCAGGCCGAGGCCGAACGCGACGGCGCCCGCCGCCCCTCGACCCGCGAGGCCCGCCGTGACCAGCAGACCCAGGGCGGCATTGGCGACGGCCGCCGCGAGCAGGGCCGCGGTCAGGGAGGCGCGCCGCCCGACCATGCCGGAGGCGATCAGCTCCTGACGGCCGCTTTCCTCTTCGTCGCGGGTGTGCCGTACGACGACGAGCAGGCTCGTCACCGCGGCGAGGGCGGCCGCGTACACGCCGACCCGCCAGGCCGTCAGCGCGCCGATCGAGTCGTCGAAGACGGGGCCGATCAGGGCGCGGAGGGAGGGGTTGGCGTCCATCTGCCGCAGCAGGTCGGCCCGGGCGGCCGGGGTGTCGTACAGGCCCTCGATGCTGGTGGGCATGGACAGCACCATCAGGGCGGTCACGGCGACCCAGACCGGGATCAGCAGCCGGTCGCGGCGGAGCGCGAAACGCAGCAGGGTTGCGGTGCCGGTGAGTTGGGGGGCGGCGAGGGTCGTCACTGTGCCGTCTCCTGGTAGTGCCGCAGGAACAGTTCCTCCAGCGTCGGCGGAGTCGACGTCAGCGACCGCACGCCCGACGCGCTCAACGACCGCAGCACGGCGTCGAGTCGGGCGGTGTCGACCTGGAGACGGACCCGTCTGCCGTGCACCTCCAGGCCGTGCACGCCCGGCAGGTGCGCCAACCCGTCGGGGGCGCCCGCGAGTTCGGCGGTCACGCTGGTGCGGGTCAGATGGCGCAGGTCGGCCAGCGAGCCGGTCTCCACCGTGCGGCCCTTGCGGATGATGCTGACGCGGTCGCACAGCTCCTCGACCTCGCTGAGGATGTGGGAGGACAGCAGGATCGTCCGGCCCCGGTCGCGTTCCTCCGTCACACAGCGCTGGAAGACCTCCTCCATCAGGGGGTCCAGGCCGGACGTCGGCTCGTCCAGGATGAGGAGGTCGACGTCCGAGGCGAACGCGGCCACCAGGGCGACCTTCTGGCGGTTGCCCTTCGAGTAGGTGCGGCCCTTCTTGGTGGGGTCCAGTTCGAAGCGGTCGATCAGCTCGGCGCGGCGGGCGGCGTCGAGGCCGCCGCCGCGCAGCCGTCCGTACAGGTCGATGACCTCGCCGCCGGAGAGATTTCGCCACAGGGTCACGTCGCCGGGCACGTAGGCGATGCGCCGGTGCGCCTCGACCGCGTCCTTCCACGGGTCGCGGCCGAGGATCTGCGCGGCGCCCGAGTCGGCGCGCAGCAGGCCCAGCAGGACGCGGACGGCGGTGGACTTGCCGGCGCCGTTGGGGCCGAGGAAGCCGTGCACCTCCCCGGCCTCCACCTCCAGGTCGAGCCCGTCGAGCGCGTGGGTGCGGCCGAAGGACTTGTGCAGTCCGGACACCGTGATGGCCTTCGTCATGGAGCCGAACGTACGCTTATTTCAGAAATTTGTGAAGTTAAGGAAATGCGTGAACCGTCGATAGGATGGGGGCATGACCGAAACAGACGCGGACGGGCGGGACGAGGAGGCCGTGTCCCGGTTCGTCGAGTCCTTCGCCGCGCAACTCGTCGAGGCCGGGATGCAGCGCATGCCCGCCCGGGTCTTCGCCGCGCTCCTCTCGTCCGACGAGGGCGCGATGACCTCCGCCGAACTGGGCGCGCAGCTGAGGATCAGTCCCGCCGCCGTGTCCGGCGCGGTGCGCTACCTGGCCCAGCAGCACATGGTCTCCCGCGAGCGCGAGCCCGGTTCCCGGCGTGAGCGCTACCGCGTGCACAGCAACCAGTGGTACGAGGCGCTGACCAACCGCGAGACCGTGCTCAAGCGGTGGGAGGGGGCCCTGCGCGAAGGCGTGGAGAGCCTCGGCGGCGACACCGCCGCGGGACGCCGGATGTCCGAGACGCTCGCCTTCTTCGAGTTCGTCGACATCGAGATCGCCGCCATGATGGAGCGCTGGAGACTGCACCGCGAACAGGTCTTCGGAGACGGCTAGAGCCCCGGACCTCGGGAGGCCCGAACCTCCCGCTCACTGTGCCGTCGGCAGCATCAGCCCCAGTGCTCCCTCCCGCACGGTCCACGTCCGCCGCCGTACCGGGCCGGCGACCGCGGTGTCCGCCCGGTAGCGGAAGTCGACCCCCGAGACGGTCACCGTCCGGCCGTACGCCTGCAGCGGCGCCGCCTCCGTGCCCACCGACGACGGCCGCACCACCACCTCGGCCGTCCCCGAGGCGCCGGGCGTCACCGACACCGCCTCCACGGGCTGGTCCAGGTCGACCAGGGTCGTCCCGTCCACCTCGACCCGCAGCCGCGCCGGGCCGGCCGGAAGCGGGGCGGCGACCGGCCGGGAGGGCCGGATGGGGACGAGCGTGCGGACCAGCGACTGCAGCCAGGGCCGCGCCGAGGAGTCCGCCGGCAGGGCGCCGCCGGCCGTCGGCGGCGCGGGGATCCGCAGCGCCCCCAGCACCACCCCGTCGCTGTCGTCGACCAGCAGGTCCAGCCGCCGCCCGACGCCGTCCAGGACGGCCCGCGCCGCCGCGACCGGGCTGGTGGGCACCCCCAGGGCGTGCGCGATGCTCAGGGAGGCGCCCACCGGCACCACCGACAGCACGCAATCGGCCAGGGCCCGCTGCCGGTGCAGCAGGGTCACCGCCCGGGTCAGCGCGCGGTCGTCACCGATGACCACCGGCCGCCGCGAGCCACGCCGGGCCAGCACCCGGGCGAATTCCTCGGGGTCCTCCGGCACGCACACCTTCGTACTGGCCGCACCCGCGCTGAGCACGTCTTTCGCGATCCGCACGGACTCCCCGTCCGCGCGCCGGGAGACCGGATCGATGATCACCAGCAGCTGATCGGACGTCGCGAAAGTCGCCACCTCGGTCCTGCCTCGCTTCCTCGGGTAGCATCTTTGTGCAAGAGCCCCTTGCGCTATTGCGCCAGGGGCTTCGTCTATTCCGGGGCATCCGGGTCCGACAACGGGCGACCAACGACGGTCGCGGCGCTCGCGGTGAACGCGGTGGAACGATCCATCGCGTACGCCCCTGACCTTGGACATGCCCCACCCGGAAGGGGTGTACGCGCGTGCCCGCACTTGTGCTGCTCGGTGCTCAGTGGGGTGACGAAGGCAAGGGAAAGGCCACCGACCTGCTCGGTGGCTCGGTGGATTATGTGGTGCGTTACCAGGGTGGCAACAACGCCGGCCACACGGTCGTCGTGGGCGACCAGAAGTACGCACTCCACCTGCTCCCTTCCGGAATCCTGTCTCCCGGCTGTACGCCGGTCATCGGTAACGGTGTCGTCGTCGACCCGTCGGTCCTGCTCTCCGAGCTGAGCGGTCTGAACGAGCGCGGCGTCGACACGTCGAAGCTGCTGATCAGCGGCAACGCGCACATCATCACTCCGTACAACGTGACTGTCGACAAGGTGACCGAACGCTTCCTCGGAAAGCGCAAGATCGGCACCACCGGGCGCGGGATCGGTCCGACTTATGCCGACAAGATCAACCGGGTCGGCATCCGGGTGCAGGACCTGTACGACGAGTCCATCCTGATGCAGAAGGTCGAGGCGGCGCTCGACGCCAAGAACCAGCTGCTGACCAAGCTGTACAACCGTCGCGCGATCGCCGTCGACCAGGTCGTCGAGGAACTGCTCGGCTACGCGGAGAAGCTCGCTCCGTACGTCACCGACACGGTCCTCGTCCTCAACCAGGCGCTGGAGGACGACAAGGTCGTCCTCTTCGAGGGCGGTCAGGGCACCCTCCTCGACATCGACCACGGCACGTACCCCTTCGTCACCTCGTCCAACCCGACCGCCGGCGGCGCCTGCACCGGTGCCGGCGTGGGCCCGACGAAGATCAGCCGGGTCATCGGCATCCTGAAGGCCTACACGACCCGCGTCGGCGCGGGCCCCTTCCCGACCGAGCTCCTCGACGAGGACGGCGAGGCGCTGCGCCGTATCGGCGGCGAACGGGGTGTGACCACCGGTCGCGACCGCCGCTGCGGCTGGTTCGACGCGGTCATCGCCCGCTACGCGACCCGCGTGAACGGCCTGACGGACTTCTTCCTGACCAAGCTCGACGTCCTCACCGGCTGGGAGCAGATCCCGGTCTGCGTGGCGTACGAGATCGACGGCAAGCGGGTCGAGGAACTGCCGTACTCGCAGAGCGACTTCCACCACGCGAAGCCGATCTACGAAACGCTCCCCGGCTGGTCCGAGGACATCACCAAGGCGAAGTCGTTCTCCGACCTGCCGAAGAACGCCCAGGCGTACGTGAAGGCGCTGGAGGAGATGTCCGGCGCCCCGATCTCCGCGATCGGCGTGGGTCCGGGCCGGGACGAGACGATCGAGATCAACTCGTTCATCTAGGGCGTGGAGCCGCCGGCTGAGTGAGAAACCTCGGCTGAGGGTGAGAAACCGTCGGCTGAGGGTGAGAAACCGTCGGCTGAAGTGAGGCGCCGTCGGCCCCGGTGGGGCGCCGTCGGCGGTACGTTCGGCTTGGGCCGGTCTTGGACATCCTTGACCGGCCCATGGCCTGTATGCGGTTACGCCCGTAACTGGCGGAAGCAAGCATCTACGCGGGTAGTTGCCCCTCCTTCCCCACCAGTTCCTGGAGCCCCGAATGCCCCTCAACCCGACGAACGACCCCATGAACCGCCGTGAGTTCGTGCGGAAGTCGGCCGTCACCGGAGCGGCCGTGGCCGTGGCCGGCGCGGTCGGTTCCGGTACCGCCGAGGCCTCCACCGGGCCGCACGGCCATGCCCCGGCGAAGACCCCCCGCACCTGGTCCTTCTCCATCCTCGGCACCACCGACCTGCACAGCCACGTCTTCGACTGGGACTACTACACCGACGCCGCGTACACGGACGGCAAGGGCAACTCGGTCGGCGTCGCCCGGGTCGCCACGCTCGTGAAGCAGCAGCGCGAGGCGAAGGGGGAGGATCGCGTCCTGCTGGTCGACGCCGGCGACATCATCCAGGGCACCTCGCTGGCCTACTACTTCGCGCGCGTCGACCCGATCACCGGGACCCACGGCAGGAAGGGGCCCCAGCACCCCATGGCCGTCGCCATGAACCACATGCGCTACGACGCCGCCGCGCTCGGCAACCACGAGTTCAACTACGGCATCGACGTGCTGCGCAGGTTCGAGAAGCAGTGCCGCTTCCCGCTGCTCGGCGCGAACGCCCTCGACGCGAAGACGCTGCGGCCGGCCTTCGCCCCGTACACGGTGAAGAAGATCCGTGTCCCCGGAGCGCCCGACATCAAGGTCGGCATCCTGGGCCTCACCAACCCCGGCATCGCGCTGTGGGACAAGGACAACGTCAGCGGCCGGATGGTGTTCCCGGGGCTGGTGGAGCAGGCGAAGAAGTACGTGCCGAGGCTGCGCGCGCTGGGCTGCGACGTCGTCTTCCTGACCGACCACTCGGGCCTCGACGGATCCACCTCCTACGGTGACGCGCTCCCGTACGTCGAGAACGCCTCCAACCTCGTCGCCGAGCAGGTTCCCGGCATCGACGCGATCCTGGTCGGCCACACGCACGTCGAGGTGCCGTCGTACACGGTCAAGAACGCGGAGACCGGCGAGGACGTCCTGCTGTCCGAGCCCTACTGCTGGGGCTACCGGCTCAGCGTCTTCGACTTCGAACTCGAACTGCGCCACGGACAGTGGAAGGTGACCGGGAAGACGGCCCGGACCCTCGACCCCAAGGGGGTCGACGAGGATCCCGAGATCAAGAGACTGCTCCGCGCCGACCACGACCTCGTCGTGAAGTACGTCAACACGCCGGTCGGCACCTGCACGGCCGACCTCTCGGCGGCGGAGTCCTGCTGGAAGGACGTCCCCATCATGGACTTCATCCACGAGGTCCAGACGAGCACGGTGGCCGCCGGACTGTCGGCCGCCGACGCCGCCCTGCCCCTGATCTCCGTGGCCGCGCCCTTCAGCCGCACCGCGGACATCCCGGCCGGCGACGTCACCATCCGCGACATCGCCGGCCTCTACATCTACGACAACACCCTGTACGGCAAGAAGCTCACGGGCGCCCAGCTCAGGGACTACCTGGAGTACGCGGCGAAGTACTACCACCAGGTGCCGGCGGGCACGGCGGTCGACACCGCGACCCTCACCAACGCCAACAGCTTCTGGGACTACATGTACGACACGGCTGCGGGCGTCTCGTACGACATCGACATCGCGCAGCCCGAGGGATCCCGGATCAGGAACCTCACCCACAACGGCGCAGCGGTCGCCGACGACCAGGTCTTCGTCGTCGCCGTCAACAACTACCGCGCCAACGGCGGCAGTGGCTACCCGCACATCGCGGGGGCCGACATCGCCTACAGCTCCACCAACGAGATCCGGCAGCTGATGATCGACTACGTGACGGCGAAGGGTGCGTTGAACCCGGCCGACTTCGCCGTCGCCAACTGGAAGCTGACGCAGGCCGGAACGGCGGTCTTCTGACGGGTCCCGCGTCCGGACGGCACGGGGTGAGCGTCGCCCCCGACCTGGACGCGGAGGCGCCCCCCGTCCGCACGATCAGGCCGCCGCACCGGCGGTCACCGAGGTCAGGCGTCCGCCCGCCGGTGTCGGGCGGACGCCCTGTCGCACGTCCTCCTCGCCGCTCTCCCCAGGGGCAGGTGGGGAGAAATGCCGTATACGGGACTACCCTGAGGGTGACATCCGTGTGGGCCGACCAGAAGAAGGTGACTGCGATGCGCGTGATGCTCAAGGCGTGCATGGACACGGAGAAGGCGAACGAGGCCATCCGCAGCGGGACCCTGGGGAAGCTGATCCAGGAGTCGATGGAGCAGATCAAGCCCGAGGCGGCCTACTTCACCACCGACCACGGCAAGCGCACCGCCTACGTGTTCTTCGACATGCAGGACAGCGCTCAGATGCCCGTGCTCAGCGAGCCGTTCTTCCTCAACCTCGGGGCCGAGGTCACCTATACCCCGGTGATGAACGCGGAGGACGTCGAGAGGGGCCTGTCCCAGCTCGGCCGTTGACCGGCCGGCCGGCTCAACTGAAGACGATCATCGACCCCTGCGCCAGACTCCGTGTCGCCGCCGCGTGCAGCCCGAGCCAGACGTGCCGCTCGCGGGCGAAGGGGCTCGGGTCGTACGGCGCCGGAACAGCCGGCTCCTCCAACTCGGTGGGGCCGGCGGGCGGCTGGGGGGCCGTCGGAGGATTGGCCGGATCGATGCCGATGGACGGGGCGACGAACTCCAGTTCCCGGAGCAGCGACTGCGCGGAGCCCAGAGGGCCGCCGCCCGCGAGGAGTTCGTCGTTCGACAGCGGCTGCGGGAAGTCCACGGGGACGTACGCGCCCGCGTGGTCGTAGTGCCAGACCAGGTGGGACTGCTGGGCCGTCCCCTGGAACATCTCCAGCAGCTGCTCGTAGTCGCCGCCCAGCTCGTCCACCGGCGTCACCGGCAGCTGGCACACCTGGAGCAGGTAGACACGGCGCAGGAAGTGCAGGGCGTCGTAGTCGAAGCCCGCGACCGGAGCGACCTCGCCGGACAGGCCCGGCATGTACTGGTACACCGGAACCGGCGGGAGTCCCGCCTCCGCCAGCACCTTGTTGTACTGGGCGAGTTCGTCCGCGAAGGGATTGTCGGGGGTGTGGCACAACACGTCGACGAGCGGCACCAGCCACAGGTCACAGGCCAAAGAGAGCTCCTCACTCAGTACGTTGACCGGTCAGGGAAGACTAGTCGGTGCGGCACGCGTCAGCTCCCCTCGTGCAGATCCCATACCCACACTCCGGCCACCCGCCTCCCCGGCCGGCCGACCAGTTCGTCCACCGTCTCACGCAGCCGGTCCGCGTGCCGCCGAGGGGCCAGCACGAGCGCGCCCGCACGCCAGTACGCGAAGTCCTCGCGGGCCTCGGCGCGGGCCTGGGCGTCGACCACCGGGACCACGCCGGTCAGACGCACGTCGCGCAGCAGACTCGCCGTGAAGCGCAGCGGGACGCCGTAGACGCCGGTACGGTCGCCGTCTCCGGAGGGGCCGTTGAAGTAGCCGCCGGGCATCCGGAAGCCGAGACCGGACGCCGTCTGCCAGTGCAGGGCCTCGGCGTCCTCCGGTTCGGCGAGCGGCACCGGGACCAGCGTCTCGCCGGGCCGGACGTACGCCTTCCAGACGCCGTCCGCGAAGAACGCGGGCGTCTCGGCGCGCGGCTCGGATCTCAGCGGGGCGGGGACGAGGGGGAGCAGCGCGACGCAGACGGCGAGCAGCCCCGCGTACTGCGTGCCGAGCCGGCGGGCTCGGGCCAGCCGCTCGACCGCCAGGGCGAGCAGCGCGCCGAGCGCCGGGGCGCAGACCAGCGCGACCCGGCTCTCGATGACCGACTCGAAGAGCGGGAGGCCGGCCAGCGGGGCCCAGGGGCCGGGCACGGTGACGCCGGTGAGGGGCACGGCGATGTGCGGGCCGAGGGACAGCACCGCCGCGGCCACCGCGGTGCAGGCCAGCGCCTTGACCGCGGGCCGTCGCCAGAGCCGCGCGGTGATCGCGAACGCGAGCAGCACCAGCGGCCAGCCGTAGAAGGCGTTCTGCTCGGTGGGGTTCAGGGACAGCGCGTCGGCGCGGCCGGCGTCGCCCGCGATCAGCGAGCGCCCGGCGAACGAGACGAGCGCGCGCGGGGAGTTGGCGACTCCGGGCGCGGAGCCGTGGTCGATGCCGGTGTAGCTCTGCGGCCCGGAGAACTGCCAGGCCAGCGGATACAGGACGAGGGGCAGGCAGACGGCTGCGGCGATCGCGAGACCGTTCAGCAGCGGGCGGGCCGCAGTGCGGGCCACGTCGGGGCGGACGGCGCCGTAGGCCACGGCGAACAGGAGCATGCCCAGGGCGGCGAGCAGCAGGGACTCCTGGCCCAGGAAGAACTGGTAGGCCGCCATCAGACCGAGGACGACCGCGTCGCGGGTGGTCCGCTGCCCGGTCGTCAGCCGCAGGGCGCGCTCGATGATCGGCGGGATCATGAAGAGCACGACGAAGTTCGGGTGGGCGTTGGCGTGGCTGACCATCGGCGGGGCGAACGCGGCCAGCGCGGCGCCGGTGAAGGCGGCCGCCCGCTGCGTCACGAGCCGCCGCAGGATGAGCCGGTACCAGGCGACGGCGGTCGCGGCCAGGCCGAGCGTCATCACCAGGCTGAGCGTGACCGCGGGCCCGAACAGCAGGGTCACGGGTGTGAGCGGCACCGACAGGCCCGGCATCGTCGTGTTGGCCATCAGGTTCACGCCGCCGGGGAAGCCCTGGAGGTCGGTGAAGAGGGGGTTGCGCAGGTGGGCGACGTTGTCGGCGGTCACCGCGAAGAACCACTCCCACTGGTTCTGGTCCTGGAGGGAGTCGGTGAGCAGGCGGTGCGCCGGGTCGAAGAAGCGGCCGGAGAAGAGGGTGACGGCCAGCGCGAGGAAGAGGACGGCGGCCAGGACGTCCGCGGGTCTCGGCGCGGGGAGGCGCAGCCGGACGAGGTCGCGCAGGAAGCGGAGGTAGTCCGCCGGGCGGACCTTCGAGCCGGGCTGGTGCGACCAGTGCACGGGCACCTCGGCGACCGGCCAGTCCGCCTGCCGGAAGTGGCGCAGCACCTCCACGTCGATGGCCCAGCCGTCGAGGCGGGAGGCGGCGAAGGCGGTGCGGGCCTTGTCGCCGTCGAAGAGCTTGAACCCGCACTGGGTGTCGTACGTCCCGGGCAGCGTCGTCCGGCGTATGAGCAGGTTGCCGGCCGCGCCGAGGAGTTCGCGCATCCGGTGCTGGCGGCTGCCGAGGGTCGCGCCGGGGACGGCCCGCGAGCCGATCGCCGCCGCGTGTCCGTCGGTGAGCGCCTTCTCGAGTCGCGCCAACTCCTCGACGGGGGTGGCGAGGTCGGCGTCCGTGACCAGCACCCGGCGGCCCCGGCTGGCGGCGACGCCGAGGCGCAGGGCGTGGCCCTTGCCCCGGCGGCCCGTGCCGGAACCGGTGACGAGCCGGATGCGCGGGTCGCGGCGGACGGTGACGAGTTCGCGGGTGGCGTCGGTGGAGCCGTCGTCGGCGACCACGATCTCCCAGCTGCGCCAGGGGCTCCCGGGGGCGTCCAGGTGGCGGCTGACCGCGTCCAGGGTGGGGCCGAGCCGTCGCTCCTCGTTGTAGGCGGGGACGACGACGGACAGCGCGACGGCCGGGGCGGCGGGCGGCGCGGTGGGGGCGTGCACGGCAGGGGCGTCCGCCCGGCTCATCCCGCGGCCAGCCGCTCGATGAGGGTGATGGACTCGTCGTTGTACGCCGCGAGCATCCTGCGGGCGGCGGCGGTGTCGCGGTGGTACAGGGCGTCGATGAGTTCGGTGTGGCCGGACCACAGGAAGCCGCGCAGATCGCTCACCCGGCGCAGGTGCTGCACCGTGCACACCCAGGACTGCACGCGCAGCCGGTGCAGGAAGTCGGCGAGGTAGGCGTTGCCGAAGAAGGCGCTCAGCTCGCGCCAGAAGCGCAGGTCGTAGCCGATGAGGACGGTGAGGTCGCCGGCGGCGGCGGCCCGCCTCGCCTCCTCGCCGCGGCGGCGCACGGCGGCGATGGCGGCCGCGGTCCGCGGGTCCTCGAAGTCCCGCTGGTCCTGGCGGCCCCCGTCGAGGGCGATGAACATGCCCTCGATGATCAGGTTGCGCGCCTCGATCATGCCGCGGTAGTCCTCGACGGAGTACTCGTGGACCCGGAAGCCGCGGTGCTGGTCGGCGTCGAGGAGGCCCTGTGCCGAGAGGTCGACGAGGGCCTCGCGGACGGGGGTCGCGGAGACGCCGTACTGCTCGGCGATCTCCTTCACCGTGAACTCCTGCCCGGGCTGCAGCCGTCCCGCCAGCACCTCGTCGCGAAGCGCGTCGGCGATCTGCTGGCGCAGGGTGCTGCGCGTCACGGCGCCGTTGCCGGTGCTGCCGGGCATGGTCGAGGCGTCTCCTCGTCGGGTGCGGAAAAGTGGCGTGCTCGTCGTTATGTACGAGCACGCCACCTTACGCGTTCGACGAAATCAAGCCCCTTCGAGGGAATCCCGCGGACATCCCGCCGGTGTCCCGCCGGAACGCGTCGGGAATCCGTGGGACTCCGGGGAAGCGGGCCCCGGGGCGGGGCGCCGGCCGGGCCCTACTCGGTGAACTCGTCGGCCGCCGAGAGCGCCGTGTCGAGGGCCGCGAGTCCTTCCTTGACCTCCGACTCGGAGACGTTGAGCGGCGGCACGAAATGCGTGCGGTTCATGTTCACGAACGGCCACACTCCGGCCTTCCTGGCCGCCGCGCCGAACGCGGCCATGGCCGCGTTCGCCTCGCCGGTCGCGTTGTACGGCACCAGCGGTTCGCGGGTCTCGCGGTTCTTCACCAGTTCGACCGCCCAGAACATGCCGACCCCGCGCACCTCGCCGACGCTCGGGTGCCGCTCGGCGAGCGTCCGCAGCCCCGGCTCGACGACGGAGGCGCCGAGGCGCTTCGCGTTCTCGACGACGCCCTCCTCGGCCATGACCTCGATCGTCGCGACGGCGGCCGCACAGGCCAGCGGGTGCCCGGAGTACGTCAGACCGCCCGGGTAGGGCCGCTTGCCGAAGGTGTCCGCGACGGCGCCGGAGATCGCCACGCCGCCGAGCGGCACGTATCCGGAGTTCACGCCCTTGGCGAAGGTCATCAGGTCGGGCACGACGCCGGACAGGTCGGCCGCGAACCATTCGCCGGTGCGCCCGAACCCGGCCATGACCTCGTCGAGGATGAAGACGATCCCGTGCCGGTCGCAGATCTCGCGGACGCCCGCGAGGTAGCCGGGCGGCGGGACCATGATGCCGGCGGTGCCGGGGATGGTCTCGAGGATGATCGCGGCGATCGTCGCCGGCCCCTCGAAGGCGATCGTCGTCTCGAGGTGTTCGAGGGCGCGCGCGGTCTCCTGCTCCTCGGTCTCGGCGTAGAAGCGGGAGCGGTACAGGAAGGGCGCCCAGAAGTGCACGACGCCGGCCGTCGCGGTGTCGGAGGCCCAGCGGCGCGGGTCACCGGTGAGGTTCACGGCCTGCTGGGTGCCGCCGTGGTAGGAGCGGTAGGCGGAGAGCACTTTGGCGCGTCCGGTGTGCAGCCGGGCCATGCGCACCGCGTGCTCGACGGCGTCGGCCCCGCCGTTGGTGAAGAAGATCTTGTCCAGGTCGCCCGGGGTCCGCTCGGCGATCAGCCGGGCCGCCTCGGAACGGGCCTCGATCGCGAAGGCGGGCGCGAAGGTGGTCAGGCGTGCGGCCTGCTCCTGTATCGCGGCGACGACCTTCGGGTGCTGGTAGCCGATGTTCGTGTAGACGAGCCCGCTGGTGAGGTCGAGGTAGCGGTTGCCGTCGTAGTCCCAGAAGTACGACCCCTCGGCGCCGGCCACGGCGAGCGGGTCGATGAGCTCCTGGGCGGACCAGGAGTGGAAGACGTGCGCGCGGTCGGCGGCCTTCACGGCGGCGCCGGCCCGGGGGTCGGTCTGAGGGGTCATGTCAGTGAGCGTAAATGTCCGCGATGCGGAAGCGGTATCGGCGTCCTGTTCCGTGGACGGGGCGATTCCGCGACAGGTTGTCGGGCGTGGGGGAGCGGTGGCGGCGAAGGCGGGGGCGGGGGCGGAGGACGGACGTCGGAGGCCGGCGGGGAGCCGGGCCGGAAGGTGTTGACAGCAGACTGTCGAAATGACAGTCTGCTGTCATAAACCTCGAGGACGGTCGAGGTCCGAGGCCTCAGGAGGAGCCATGAGCGGCAAGCCGGTGCATCTCGCCGTGTACGACACGTTCGCCGACTGGGAGACGGGTTTCGCGACGGCCTACCTCGCCCGCGGCGGCCACCGGATCCGCACGGTCGGCGCGTCCGCGGCGACGCCGGTCGTCAGCATCGGCGGCCTGCGGGTCCTGCCCGACCTGGCGCTGGACGACGTACGGCCCGAGGACAGCTCCCTGCTGATCCTCCCGGGCGCCGACCTCTGGGACACCGCCGACGACCTCGCGCCCTTCGCCCGCAAGGCGCGGGAGTTCCTCGCCGCCGGCACCCCCGTCGCCGCGATCTGCGGAGCCACCGCCGGGCTCGCCCGCGAGGGTCTGCTCGACGAGCGCGACCACACGAGCGCGGTCTCCTTCTATCTGGCCGCCACCGGCTACCGCGGCGGCCACCGGTACACCGAGGCGGACGCGGTGACGGACGGCGCGCTGGTCACCGCCGGCCCGACCGAGCCGGTCGCCTTCGCCCGCGAGATCCTGCGCCTCCTCGGCGTGTACGAGGGCGAGGTGCTGGACGCCTGGTACCGGCTGTTCCACGACTCCGACCCGCAGGCGTACGCCGTCCTGGAGAACGCGACGGCCGGCCGGTGAGCGCGGAGCGCCAGGAGCTGCTGAGCCGCAGCGCCCTCGGGGTCTTCCGGCTCAACGGCCAGTTCCTCGCCGTCGCGGAGGGGCTGGCCGGACCGTCCGGGCTCTCCGCCGCCCGGTGGCAGGTGCTCGGCGCGGTCCTCGGCGACCCGCTGCCCGTGTCCGGCATCGCCCGCGCGATGGGCGTCACCCGGCAGAGCGTGCAGCGGATCGCCGACCTGCTGGTCGAGCGCGGGCTCGCCGAGTACCGCCCCAACCCCGCCCACCGGCGCGCCCAGCTGCTCGCCCCCACCGAGGCGGGGCGGGCCGCGGTCGCCCGCATCGGGCCCGGGCACGCGGCCTTCGCCGACCGACTGGCGCAGGCGTTCGGCGAGAAGGAGCTCGCCGAGGCCGTACACGTCCTGGAACGCCTGTCCAAGGTGCTGGACGGACTGGAGCAGCCCGTTACGGAACCGTAGACATCGCGCCGCACAACTCCCCGAACGGCCGGATTATTCTCGGCTGGATTGCACATGTCTCGATCACACATGTGCGGGAAAGGCGGCGCTGCGATGGAGAAGCTGGGCCAGGGAGACCCGCAGCGCATCGGCGGTTACCGGCTGCTCGCGCGGCTGGGCGCGGGCGGCATGGGGCAGGTGTACCTCGCCCGCTCGGACCGCGGGCGGACGGTCGCCGTGAAGCTGGTCCGGCCGGAGCTCGCGGCGCGTGAGGAGTTCCGGGCGCGGTTCCGGCAGGAGGTGCGCAACGCGCAGCGGGTCGGCGGGTTCTGGACCGCGCCCGTCCTCGACGCCGACACCGAGGCCGCCGTTCCCTGGGTCGCCACCGGCTATGTCGCCGGGCCGAGCCTCCAGCAGGTCGTGAGCCACGACCACGGTCCGCTGCCCGAACGGTCGGTGCGCATCCTCGCCGCCGGGCTCGCGCACGCCCTCGCCAACATCCACGCCGCCGGCATCGTCCACCGCGACCTCAAGCCGTCCAACGTGATGGTCACCATCGAGGGGCCGCGCGTCATCGACTTCGGCGTCGCGCGGGCGCTGGAGAGCGTGACCGGCGACAGCCGGCTGACGCAGACCGGCGCGGTGATCGGCTCGCCCGGTTTCATGGCCCCCGAACAGCTCCGGGGTGCACCGGTCACGCCCGCCAGCGACGTCTTCTGCCTCGGCTCGGTCATCACGTACGCCGCCACCGGCACCCTGCCGTTCGGCTCCGCCGACAGCGGCGTGCCCGCCCTGATGTTCCGCATCGCGGAGAACGAGCCCGACCTCGCGGGCGTCCCCGAGGGCATCGCCGACCTGGTCCGCGGCTGTCTGCGCAAGGACCCGGGAGCCCGCCCCTCCCTCGACCGCGTTCTGGAGCTCACCGGCGTCGACGACACCGTCTCCGACGGCCGCTCCCGCGACCCCTGGCTGCCCGGCGCCCTGGTCGCCCAGCTCGGCCGGCACGCCGTGCGGCTGCTGGAGGTGGAGGACCCGGAGGGCACGGACGCCTCGGCGGGCACCGCCCGGTGGAACCCCACCGCTCCCTTCGAGGCCGCCCCACAGCATTCCGGGCCGCGCGGCGACGCGCACGCGCCGGACCACCGGCCCACGCTGGTCGCGGGGCCCGGCGGCGTGCCGCAGCAGACGCATCCGTCCGGCGCGGGCCCCGCGCCGGCCCACCCGGCGTACGGCTTTCCCTCGCAGCATCCGCAGCATCCGCAGCAGGCCGCACCGCCCGCCCCCGGGTACGGCCACCTTCCGGCGCCGGGCGTGCCGGCCCCCTACAACCCGTACGCGGCGGACGCCGGCGGCACCCCGCCGTACTCTCCCTTCGGGACGGACGAACCCACCGGTCCCGAGGACCCGCCGGGCCGCAGCCGCCGCGCCACGGTCCTGCTCGTCCTGGTCGCCCTGGTGGTCGCGGTCGCCGCCGGCGGCTCGGTGTACGCGTTCATGAACGGCGACGGCGACAGCGCCGCGGGCCCGTCGCCCAGCCCCTCCGTCTCCCGCGCGGCGGGCTCCTCCTCGCCGCAGGACAGCCCGTCCTCGTCCGCCTCCGCCTCCGCGTCCCCGTCCGCGTCGCAGGACGGCGAGGTCCCGGCGGCCTACCTCGGTGACTGGACCGCCACGATCAGGAACGAGACCGGCACCAACAAGCGCCGGCTGACCATCTCGCAGGGCGAGGTGGGGGACACGGTGCTCGCCCTCGCCGCGGACGGCGACTCCTACCACTGCGAGTTCAGCGCCGTCCTCGCCGGGCGGCCCGACGGCGACGGCCCGCTGCGGATCGGCCCGTCCAAGGTCACCGCGGGCAAACCCCTCTCCTCCTGCACCCCCGGCGCCGCCTCGGAGGTCGCCCTCCTTCCCGACGGCAGCCTGCAAAGGGTCAACACCGGCACCGGGGAGAAACTGACGTACACCCGCGGCACGGGCGCGTCGAGCGGCTGAGAAGAGACGCGCGGCTGAGAAGGCACGCGCGGCTCAGGAGAGACGTGCGGCTCAGGAGAGACGTGCGGCTGAGAGAAGAAGTGCGGCTGAAGTTCGGCCAGGGACGCGGGGCTGCGAAGCGGCGCCGGGCGGCCCCGGGCGGGGCGGCCGCCTCTCAGGCCGTCGCGGATGTCAGCGGGGCTCCGGCGGGCGCTGGCGGGGCATGTTCGGCCGGGCGTTCGCTCCCGGCGGCGAGGGGAACCTGCCCGGGCCGCCGCCGGCGTCCACCCGTCCGCCGACGGCGACCGCCGTCTGGATGCCCAGCGGCGCGGGACCGGCGCGGAACTCCACCATCCAGTCGGCCGTCTCCGCGCGCACCAGGTCGGTGACGTCGTCCGAGAAGCGGCGCAGCACCGCCAGGCACCGCTCCGCGGCCTCGCTCGCCGTGCCCTCCGCCGGGCCCAGCACCTCCCGGACGCTCTCCGAGGCCCAGTCGAACTGCAGCACCTGCAGCCTGCGCTGCACGGCCTGCGCGGTGGCCACGTCCCGCATCCAGCCCGAGGTCACCCCGAAGAACCGGTCCACCGCCAGGCACGCCACCGCCAGCAGCAGCGCCAGATACCCCCAGGGCGCGACGCCGCCCATCACCCGGGTCAGGTCCAGCAGCGGCAGCGCGGCCCCGCACACCGCCCCGGCGGCCGCCCCGGTGCGCAGGGCCCGTGCGCCCCGCCGCTTCCACACCCGGTCGGCCAGGTACCAGGCGGCGGTCTCCAGCGCCCCCCGCTCCACCCACCGGTACAGCTCCTCCAGCCGCTCGGCGGGCTCGCCCCAGTCCCCCAGGGGGAACGCCCGTCCGGTCAGGTCGCCCGGCCGCAGCCCGGCCGCGCCGCCCTCGCCCCGCCCGTCCTGAGGCGGTCCTTCGGGCTGCATCTCCGGCTGCTGAGCCACCCGCACTCCCTCCCGATCCCGACTGTTCCGACCGATCGACCGATCCGGCCGCTCACGTTGCGTGACGCCCGCGGCGTGCGTGACAGCCGATGCTGATGTGCCGGACCTTTCCTACCTCCCAATGGGTGGCGAAGAGGAAGGTTTCGCCTCTTTTACGCCTGGAAGTGGGCCTTGATCAGGTATAGGACTCGCGCACAACTCACTCGAAAGAGTGCTGGGGCGACACCCGCACAGACCACGTAGGCTCGTGCCGAGCGGCAGGAAACCGTTCGCAGGTGTGCCCGACAGTCGTAGAACACAGGAGCTGATCGTGATTCCCGGTGGTGGCCAGCCCAACATGCAGCAGCTGCTCCAGCAGGCCCAGAAGATGCAGCAGGACCTGGCCCGCGCCCAGGAGGAGCTGGCGAACACGGAGGTCGACGGGCAGGCGGGCGGCGGACTGGTGAAGGCCACGGTGACCGGCTCGGGCGAGCTGCGCGGGCTGAAGATCGACCCGAAGGCGGTCGACCCGGAGGACACCGAGACCCTCGCCGACCTGATCGTCGCGGCCGTCCAGGCGGCCAACGAGAACGCGCAGACCCTGCAGCAGCACAAGCTCGGTCCGCTGGCCCAGGGCCTGGGCGGCGGCAGCGGCATTCCGGGCCTGCCTTTCTAGGGCCGGTCCGCCTTACGCGGACCGGCCTCGGCCGACTACCGTACGTACCGCAAGGAACCTCAGGAAGGACGGCAGTCCGTTGTACGAAGGCGTGGTCCAGGACCTCATCGACGAGCTGGGGCGGCTGCCCGGCGTCGGTCCCAAGAGCGCGCAGCGGATCGCCTTCCACATCCTGCAGGCGGAGCCGACGGACGTACGGCGGCTGGCGCACGCTCTCCTGGAGGTCAAGGCGAAGGTCCGCTTCTGTGCGACCTGCGGCAACGTGGCGCAGGAGGAGCTGTGCGGCATCTGCCGCGACCCGCGCCGCGACCCGAGCTGCATCTGCGTCGTGGAGGAGCCGAAGGACGTCGTCGCGATCGAGCGCACGCGCGAGTTCCGCGGCAAGTACCACGTCCTGGGCGGCGCGATCAGCCCGATCGAGGGGGTCGGTCCCGACGACCTGCGGATAAGGGAACTCCTCGCGCGGCTGGCCGACGGCACGGTCACGGAGCTGATCCTGGCCACCGACCCGAACCTGGAGGGCGAGGCCACCGCCACGTACCTCGCCCGCATGATCAAGCCCATGGGCCTGAAGGTCACCCGCCTGGCCAGCGGCCTCCCGGTGGGTGGCGACCTGGAATACGCGGACGAGGTGACCCTCGGTCGCGCCTTCGAGGGGAGACGACTCCTAGATGTCTGACGCCACGCTGCACGCGACCGGCCCCAACCCGGACGACTTCGCGGTCCAGATCGCGGACCAGGTGGAGAGTTTCCTGGTGGCCGTCACCGAGGTGGCCAAGGGCGACGAACCGGGCTCGGCGGTCCCCTTCCTCCTCCTGGAGGTCTCCCAGCTCCTGCTGGCCGGAGGCCGTCTCGGCGCCCACGAGGACATCGTCCCCGACGAGCGCTACGAGCCCGACCCGGGCTTCGAGCCGGACGCCGACGAGCTCCGCGAGAATCTGGCCCGCCTGCTGGACCCGGTCGACGTCTACTCCGAGGTCTTCGACCCCTACGAGCCCCGCAAGGCCCCCGTGCCGGCCCGGATCTCCGACGACCTCGCCGACGTGATCGCCGACCTGCGTCACGGCATGGTCCACTACCGCGCGGGCCGCGTCACCGAGGCCCTGTGGTGGTGGCAGTTCTCCTACTTCTCCAACTGGGGCTCCACGGCGTCGGCGACGCTGCGCGCCCTGCACTCGGTCCTCGCCCACATCCGCCTGGACCAGCCCCTGGAAGAGCTGGACGGCCTCGACACCGACCAGTCCCCCCTGGGCGACGAGACCCTGGAGTTCGAGGCGGGCCGCGTGATGGCCGAGGAGATCGGCGAACAGCTGGGCGTGCGGCCCCGCGCCTAGGGCCTCTGGCCGGGCCTCTACGGCCCGCGGCTGTGCTGTACGGCCCGCGGCTGCGCCCTACGGGACGGGCGGGTCCGTCAGATGGGCACGGCCGTCCCCGTGACGCCGATCCCGCTGTCCCGTCCGCCGGGCACGAAGACCGTGAGAGTGCTCGGGCGGCCCATGTCGGCGCCCTGATGGATGGTCAGGGTCGCCGGCGGTGAGACGAGTCCGAGCTCCCGCAGACAGCCGCCGAGGGCGGCGGCCGCCGCTCCGGTGGCCGGGTCCTCGACGACCCCGCCGGGCGGGAACGGGTTGCGGGCGTGGAAGACGGTGGGGGACTCCCGCCAGACCAGGTCGACGGTGGTCCAGTCCCGGCGTGCCATGAGGGCGGCCAGGGCGGGCATGTCGTAGTCGAGGTCGGCCAGCCGGCCGCGGTCCGCCGCGGCGATGACCGGATGCCAGGCCCCGGCGTAGGCCACGCGGGGCGGCAGGGCCGGGTCGAGCTCGTCGGCGGACCAGCGCAGTGCCGCCAGCAGTTCCGTCAGATCGTCGTCGGCGAGGGGCTCCGTGCGCGGGGTGACGCTCACCAGGGTCGCCACCGTGGTGCCGTCGTCGGCCAGGGCCGTGGTGACGGGAACCGTCCCGACGCCCGTGTGCAGGACCAGCGAGCCCGTTCCGTGCCGCTCGGCGTGGGCGACCGCCGTGGCGATCGTCGCGTGGCCGCAGAACGGCACTTCGGCGAGCGGACTGAAGTACCGGACGGCCAGAGCGCCGTCGTCGGAGGGCACGGCGAACGCCGTCTCGGAGTAGCCGACTTCGGCCGCCGTCGCCAGCATGGTCTTCTCGTCGATGCCGGTGGCGTCGAGCACCACGCCGGCGGGGTTGCCCCCGGCCGGGTCGGTGCTGAACGCCACATAGCGCAGAACCTCCATGGGGCGACCGTAGCGCTTCGTGGCGAGCGGGCGGGTGCCGTCCGAGAATTGGCAGGTTCTTGAACGTCCCCTGTACGGCGGCTGTACGGGCCCTAACCGGCCGGACGCGAATCTTGAGTCATCCAACAGCACCGAGCCGCACAGGAGTTGCGATGACCCGCACGACCCGCATACGCGTCGCCCTCGTCACCGCCGCCGCCGTCGTCACCGGGGCCACGGTGTCGGTCGGAGTCAGCGCGGCCGGCCCCGAGAAGCCCTCGAAGCCCAGCAAGAAGCAGATCGCCGCCCTGTTCGACGGCTGGAACGCCGCGCTGCAGACCCATGACCCGGACGTCGTGGCCGACCGCTACGCCAAGGACGCGGTCCTGCTGCCCACCCTCTCCAACAAGGTCCGCACCGACCGCGCCGGCATCGTGGACTACATGGAGCACTTCCTCCAGAAGAAGCCCGTCGGCAAGAAGATCGAGACGCACGTCAACGTCCTCGACGGCGACTCCGCCCTCGACAGCGGCGTGTACCAGTTCACGCTCACCGACCCCGCCACCGGCAAGAAGAGCGTCGTCGAAGCCCGCTACACCTACGAGTACGAGAAGCGCGGCGGCAAGTGGCTGATCGTCAACCACCACTCGTCGGCGATGCCCGAGAGCTGACCGCCCCGGATCACCCCGCCCGCGGCGCTGCCCGGAGCGTGAAGCACACGCGCAGGCCGCCTCCGGGAGCGTCCTCGAGGCTCACCGTGCCGCCGTCGTCCGTCACCAGCTGCCTGACGACGGCGAGGCCGAGCCCGGAGCCGGAGCGCCCGGTGAGGCCCTGACCGCGCCAGAAGCGGTCGAAGGCGCGGGACTTCTCCGCGTCCGACATGCCCGGACCCTCGTCCGCCACGGACATGACCACTTCGCCCGCCCCGGACTCCAGCCGGACGGTGATCCGCCCGCCGTCCGGCGACACCTCCAGGGCGTTCGAGAGCACGTTGTCCAGCACCTGTTCCAGATGACCGGGGCTGGCCAGCACAGACGGCCGGCCGTCGACACCACTCCCCCCGAGCGCGATGGTGACTCCGCGCTCGTCGGCGGCCGGTCTCCACACCGTCAGCCGTTCGGCCACGATGTCCTGCAACGGCAGCGGCTCCGCCGCCGTCACCTTCGCCTCGGCGCGGGCCAGCACCAGCAGGCCGTTCACCAGCCGGCTCATACGGACCACCTCCGCCGTGGCCTGCTCCACGTCCTCACGGACGAATTCGTCGTCCACCCCGTCCGCGATGTTGTCCAGCGACAGCCGCAGCGCCGTGAGCGGGGTCCGCAGCTGGTGCGAGGCGTCCGCGACGAAGATGCGCTGCGAGGCGACCAGGGTGTCCAGGCGTTCCGCGCCCTGGTTGAGGGTCCGCGCCAGCGTCTGGGTCTCCGGCGGGCCCGTCACCGGGGAGCGTGCGGTGAGGTCGCCGTCGCTGAACCTGCTCGCCATCGCGTTGAGCGCGCGCAGCGGCGCGGTGATCCGGCGGGCGGCGTACGCGCCGATCGCGGCCGCCGCGCCGAGGACGAGGACGGCGAGCCCGGCGCGGAAGCCCCAGATGCTCCACAGCCGCCGGGTCATGTCCGAGGTGGAGTAGACGATCCGAACGGCCGCCTCACCCTGCGCGGGCACGGTGACCGTCAGCTGCTCGCCCCAGATGAAGTCCGAGCCCCAGTCGGTGGTCGGCTTGTTCTCCCGCACGGCCCGGGTCAGCGCCGAACCCGCGGCGGGCGCCGGCAGGTCCGGGGCGCAGCTGCGGGTCGGGGTCACCTGGACCTGGCCGGGCGTCTTGCCGCCGTACGCGTCGGCCACCTCGGTCAGCGCCGTGCACGAGATGCGGTCGCCGTTGCCCAGCAGCAGCGCCATCGTGTTGGCCTCGCGCATGACGGACAGCTCGGTGTCGTCGCGCAGCTGCTTGGTGAGGGTGAAGGCGACCGGCACCGTGAACAGCAGGATGGCGACCGCGACCAGCAGGATGTAGCTGCGGATGAGCTGACGGTTCATGCGGACTCGGCGTCCTCGACGATCTCCAGCCGGAAGCCGACCCCGCGCACCGCCGCGATGGCCACGACCCCGGCGAACTTCCGCCGCAGGGCCGCCACGTGCACGTCCAGCGTCTTCGTCGGGCCGAACCAGTTCGCGTCCCAGACCGCTTCCATGATCTGTTCCCGCGACATCAGCGCGCCCGGCTCCTCGGTGAGGAAGGCGAGCAGGTCGTACTCCTTCGGCGCGAGCGCGATCTCCGCGCCGTCCACGTGGACGCGGGCGGCCTTGCGGTCGATCGTGAGGCGCGCTCCGTAGCGGTCGGCCGGGGCGTCGGCGGGGCGCGGCCGCACGCGCCGCATCACCGCGCGTATCCGGGCGATGACCTCGCGCACCCCGAACGGCTTGGACACGTAGTCGTCGGCGCCCAGCTCCAGGCCGACCACCCGGTCCGTCTCGTCGCTGCGGGCGCTGATCACGATGATCGGCACGCCGCCGCGCTCGCGCAGGGCCCGGCAGACGTCGAGGCCGTCGGTGTCGGGCAGCCCGAGGTCCAGCAGGACCACGTCGTAGGGGCCGGGGTGGGAGAGTGCGGCGGCGCCGGTGCTCACCCAGTCGACCGCGAAGCCGTACCGCTTCAGTCCGCGTCGGAGCGACTCGGCGACCGGCTCGTCGTCTTCCACCAGGAGTACGTGCACGTTCGCACACTAGTGCTCCACAGTCCTTGAAACTTAATTCACAGCTATCACCGGCGCGTAAGTGGGCAGGGACCCCCGGAGCGCGCGGCCGGCATCTCACCATGCGGTACCCCGGAGGTGGATTTCGGGCGCTCGTTAGACTGAGCCGACCGCAGTACAAGGGCGTATGTGCGGAAAGAGACAAACTGAGCGAGGAGCGCACGTGGGCCTTGTCGTGCAGAAGTACGGAGGCTCCTCCGTAGCCGATGCCGAGGGCATCAAGCGCGTCGCCAAGCGGATCGTGGAAGCGAAGAAGAACGGCCACCAGGTGGTCGTCGTCGTTTCCGCGATGGGCGACACGACGGACGAGCTGATCGATCTCGCCGAGCAGGTGTCACCGATGCCCAGCGGCCGGGAATTCGACATGCTGCTGACCGCCGGAGAGCGGATCTCCATGGCCCTGCTGGCGATGGCGATCAAGAACCTGGGACACAGCGCCCAGTCGTTCACCGGCAGCCAGGCAGGCGTCATCACCGACTCGGTCCACAACAAAGCCCGGATCATCGACGTCACGCCGGGCCGTATCCGGACCGCGCTGGACGAGGGCAACATCGCGATCGTCGCCGGGTTCCAGGGCGTCAGCCAGGACAAGAAGGACATCACCACGCTCGGGCGCGGCGGGTCCGACACCACGGCCGTCGCCCTCGCCGCCGCGCTCGACGCCGAGGTCTGCGAGATCTACACCGACGTGGACGGCGTGTTCACCGCCGACCCGCGCGTGGTGAAGAAGGCGCGGAAGATCGACTGGATCGCGTTCGAGGACATGCTGGAGCTCGCGGCGTCCGGCTCCAAGGTGCTCCTCCACCGCTGTGTGGAGTACGCCCGCCGCTACAACATCCCGATCCACGTCCGGTCGTCCTTCAGCGGACACGAGGGCACGTGGGTCAGCAGTGAGCCGATCGAGCAAGGGGACAAGCCGGTGGAGCAGGCCATCATCTCCGGTGTCGCGCACGACACCTCCGAGGCCAAGGTCACGGTCGTCGGCGTGCCGGACAAGCCGGGCGAGGCCGCCGCGATCTTCCGGACGATCTCCGACGCCGAGATCAACATCGACATGATCGTGCAGAACGTGTCCGCGGCCTCCACCGGCCTGACGGACATCTCGTTCACTCTTCCCAAGGCCGAGGGCCGCAAGGCCATCGACGCCCTGGAGAAGAACAAGTCCGGCATCGGCTTCGACTCGCTGCGCTACGACGACCAGATCGGCAAGATCTCCCTGGTCGGCGCGGGGATGAAGACCAACCCGGGCGTCACGGCCGACTTCTTCAAGGCGCTGGCCGACGCGGGCGTCAACATCGAGCTCATCTCGACGTCCGAGATCCGCATCTCGGTCGTGACCCGCGCCGACGACGTCAACGAGGCCGTGCGCGCCGTGCACAGCGCCTTCGGGCTCGACTCCGACAGCGACGAGGCCGTCGTCTACGGGGGCACCGGGCGTTGATCTCGGCAACGCGCCGACCGACGCTCGCGGTCGTGGGGGCGACCGGTGCGGTCGGCACGGTCATGCTGCGGATCCTGTCCCAGCGGGCCGACGTCTGGGGTGAGATCAGACTCGTCGCCTCGCCGCGCTCGGCCGGCCGCAAGCTGGCCGTGCGCGGCGAGGAGGTCGAGGTGCTGGCCCTGTCGGAGGAGGTCTTCGACGGGGTCGACGTCGCGATGTTCGACGTGCCCGACGAGGTCGCGGCGCAGTGGGCGCCCGTCGCCGCCGCCCGGGGCGCGGTCGTGGTGGACAACTCCGGCGCCTTCCGGATGGACCCCGAGGTGCCGCTGGTGGTGCCCGAGGTGAACGCGCACGCGGTGCGGGTCCGGCCGCGCGGGATCGTCGCCAACCCCAACTGCACCACCCTGTCGATGATCGTCGCGCTGGGCGCGCTGCACGCCGAGTACGGGCTGCGCGAGCTGGTGGTGTCCTCCTACCAGGCGGTCAGCGGGGCGGGCCGGGCCGGGGTGGAGACGCTGCGGCAGCAGATCGCCATGGTCGCCGGCACCGAGCTGGGGACCCACCCCGGCGACGTGCGGCGGGCCGTCGGCGACCGCACCGGGCCGTTCCCCGACCCGGTGGCGCTGAACGTCGTCCCGTGGGCGGGGTCGCTGCGCGCGGACGGCTGGTCCTCGGAGGAGATGAAGGTGCGGGACGAGACCCGCAAGATCCTCGGCCTGCCCAAGCTGCCGGTGGCCGTGACCTGCGTCCGCGTCCCGGTCGTCACCGGGCACTCCGTCACCGTCCACGCCCGCTTCCAGGACACGGTCACCGTCGAGGGCGCCCGCGAGATCATCGCGACGGCGCCCGGCGTCGTCCTCTTCGACAACCCGGCGGCGGGCGAGTTCCCCACCCCCGCCGACGTGGTCGGCACCGACCCCACCTGGGTGGGCCGGGTGCGGCGGGCCCTCGACGACCCGACGGCGCTGGAGCTGTTCGTGTGCGGGGACAATCTGCGCAAGGGGGCCGCGCTGAACACCGCCCAGATCGCCGAGCTGCTCGCGGCCGAGCTGTCCTGAGACGGCGGCCTCGGGCAGCTGTGCCGGGGAGCGGCCCCGGGGCCGGAGCCGGCCGGGGACGCGGTGCCGCACGGAGCCGCGCGCAATTGTAGGATCTTTCAACAATGTGAGCCGGTCGACGGTCCGAACCACTTGTATCGGACACCTTGGGCATCCGAAGATTTTCTCCCCGCTCTCCGCAACCGTGCGCAGGGCGGGGAGCGTCTTTGCCGTCACCCTCAGGGGTGCGCAGAGGTGTGAACGATCACAGGCGTCCCGGGCGTGGGGGCAGCGCACGGTGACGTGGTGGTCCGGGCGTGGGGACGCCCGTTCCTATGGGACACAGGGGAAGAGCGGGACACATGAGACGGGTACGCGTGACCTTGGTCGACGCAAACGTGACGCCGGACGCGTACAACCCCTCGGGGGGGACGTGCGTCCAACTGGCGTGGCAGAGGTACTCGAACTTTCATGCGCGCCCCGCGGCGCGGCCCTCGGGCCGCCGCTCGGCGTCCTCCGCCCGCGTGCGTCCGGCACGGCCGGCGGCCTGCCGGTGATCGCGCCCATGCCCGCAGCGCGGCCCACCCGCGTCCCCGGTCAGCGCGACGGCGTGGAAGAGGTCGAAGGCGCGGCGGCCGTCGGCACCACCGTCGACCACCTCACCGAGACCTACCGGGCGCACTACCGCTCGCTGCTCGGTCTCGCAGCCCTCCTCCTCGACGACACCGCCTCCTGCGAGGACGTCGTCCAGGAGGCCTTCATCCGCGTCCACTCCGCACGCAAACGCGTCCGCGAACCCGAGAAGACCCTCGCCTACCTGCGCCAGACGGTCGTCAACCTCTCCCGCTCCGCGCTGCGCCGCCGCATCCTCGGCCTGAAGCTGCTGTCCAAGCCGATGCCGGACATGGCCAGCGCGGAGGAGGGCGCCTACGACCAGCTCGAGCGCGACTCGCTGATCAAGGCGATGAAGGGCCTGCAGCGCCGTCAGCGCGAGGTGCTCGTGCTGCGCTACTTCGCGGACATGACGGAGGCGCAGGTCGCCGAGACCCTCGGCATATCCCTCGGCTCGGTCAAGGCGTACGGATCGCGCGGCATCGCCGCCCTGCGCATAGCCATGGAGGAGCCGGCGTGAGCGGGGAAGCCGAAGAGCGTGGCTCCCACGGGGGCCACGACGGTCACGAGCGCGACGAGCCCCTCGCGCGGCGGCAGCCGACGACCTCGCCGCGCACACACGAGCCGAAGCCATCGCACGCTGGGAACTCAACCGTGAACCACCGCCTCGACGACCAGGGCCCCGAAGGGCTCGACTCGGACGAGCTGGCACTGCGCCGGATGCTCCACGACGTCGTCCAGGAGATGGAGCCGCGCGACGGCGCCCTGGACCACCTGCGGCGAGCCGTCCCCGTCCGCCGGGCCCGCAAGCGGCAGGCGGCCGTCGGCATGGCGGCCGCGGCCCTCTTCCTCGGCACCGCCGTTCCCGCCGTGCTCCACGTCTCCAACGCGGGCGGCTCCGACGCCAACCCTTCGATCGCCGGCCAGGCCTCACAGGCGCAGGGGGGCGCGGATCAGGGCAAGAACCCCGACGGCGGCTCCTCGGGCAAGGTCGGCGACTCCTCCGGCGGCACCGGTGAACAGGGCAAGGGCGGCGCCACCGACTCCGGCCAGGGCAAGGAGTCCGCGGGCGGCGCCGCCTCCAGCGGCGCCGGGCCCGCCTCCTCGGCCCCGGCGACCGCGCCCCCCTGCACGCCCGACCAGCTCGAGGGCGGCGCACCCGCCGTCGCCGGCCCCGACGCGGCGGGCATCGTGTACGGCGCCTTCCGGGTGCAGAACTCCTCCGCCGCCGGCTGCAGCGTCCGCGGCGCCGTCGCCCTGTCCTTCGACGTCCAGGGCGCGGCCGACGCCGCCAAGATCACCGTGGTGGAGCACGCCTCCGGGGACGCGGCGGCCGGTCTGCCCGACCCCTCCCTGTACGTTCCGCAGCTCACCCTCGCACCCGGCTCCGCCTACGAGGTGAAGTTCGCCTGGGCGCCCTCCGAGACCTGCCCCACCACGGGCGGCTCCGGCGGCGACAGCGGCGGCACGGCGTCCCCGTCGCCGACCCCGTCCGACCCCAACCCCCCGGCCGGCACCACCGGCGAGACGACCTCCGGCACCGCGGCCCAGCTGTTCACCGAGGACGGCACGGCCGGCACCGCCGAAGGCAGCGTCGTCGTGGCCTACACGACCGGAGCCGGTGCGCCGACGCTCAAGGCGACGGTGCCGAACGCCTGCGCCGGGACGATCTACCGGACGGGCGTGCTCGCCTCGTCCTGAACCGCCGGCACGGCGACCTCCTCGGGGACGATCCCGAGGGCCGCGTCCCGGGCGGACTCCACCTCGCGGCGCAGCAGCCGGAACCACATGAACACCACGAACCCGGCGAAGACGAACCACTCGCCGGTATAGCCCAGGTTCTGGAACGCCTTCAGGTCGAGCCCGCTGTTCGGGGCCGCGCTCACCGGCACCGTCGTCATCGGCGCGTCGGCCCGGGCGAGGGTGATCCAGGCGTCGTACAGGTCGTACGGCACCAGGTTGACCAGGGACGCGGCGCTGATCGCGGCGGTCTGCCCGGCCGGCAGGCCGCCCCGGGCGCTCACCCCGTTGTCCCCGGGCTGCTCGGAGGCCTGCAGCGCGCCGGTGACGGTGACCTCACCGGAGGGCGCGGCCGGGGCCTTCGCGGCGTCGGCGGCGCCGGGCAGCCAGCCGCGCACCACGGGCAGCGCCTTGCCGGCGTCGGTGCGCAGCAGGGTCAGCACGTAGAAGCCGTTCCTGCCGTCCAGCTCCCGGCCCGGCACGAGCAGCTGGTCGCCGTAGCGTCCGCGTGCGGTGACCTGCCTGCCGGAGGTCTCCTGGTCGACGGGAAGCAGCTCGGCCAGCGGACGCGCCGCTTCCGTGCGGGCCGAGGCTGCCTGCGCCTTCGCCTCGCGATGGCCGTCCACCCGCGACTCGAACCGGCTCAGCTGCCACGATCCCATGAACAGGCAGAAGGGGATGGCCAGCAGCACGAAGACGTTGATCCCCCACCAGCGGGGCGTCAGCAGGAACCGGTACACGTCGTCCACGGTACGGGGCGGACGCGGGCCCCCGCCGGGCGGGGGTGAGATGAGCCCCGAGCGTGCGAACCAGGTGGGAAGTCGGTGGGAAGTCCTGCACAGGGTGACGAGGGTGGCGTCTCATTGCCTGCGCGGACGGGCAATATGGGGCCATGACTGAGAGCAACGGGTCCGACGCACCCGAGCCGTACGAGGAGACGCCGGACTGGGAGCAGCGGTTCCGCGCCGCGCGCGTCTCCCTGCCCGACTGGGCCGAGGACGCCCCCGACCACGCCCTTTTCGTGTCGAACGCGACCGGGACCTACGAGCTGTACGCCTGGGACCGCGCCACGGGCGAGCAGCGACAGGTGACCGACCGGGCCAACGGCACGACGGACGGCGTGCTCTCCCCGGACGGCGCCTGGATCTGGTGGTTCGACGACAAGGACGGCGACGAGTTCGGCGTCTGGCGCCGTCAGCGCTTCGAGGGCGGCGAGGACGAACTGGCCGCGCCGGGCCTGGACGCCTCCTACCCGGCAGGCCTGGCCCTCGGCCGTGACGGCCGCACGGCGATCGTCGGCCGCTCCACGGACGAGGAGGGCACCACGATCCATGTGGCACGGGTCGGCGAGCCCCCCTTCGAGCTGTACCGCCACCGCGAGTCGGCGGGCGTCGGGGACCTCTCCCACGACGGCTCGCTGATCGCCGTCGAGCACACCGAGCACGGCGACGCGATGCACTCGGCGCTGCGCGTCCTGCGTCCGGACGGCACCGCGGTCGCCGAGCTGGACGACACCCGGGGCGGGACCGAGGAGCTGGGCCTCGAGGTGCTGGGCTTCGCGCCCGTCGACGGCGACACCCGGCTGCTGATCGGCCACCAGCGCCGCGGCCGCTGGGAGCCCCTGGTCTGGGACGTGGCCACCGGGTCGGAGACGGATCTGGCCCTGGACCTGCCGGGCGACGTCAGCGCCGAGTGGTATCCCGACGGCTCGGGCCTGCTCGTCGCGCACAGCTTCGAGGCGCGCAGCGAGCTGTTCCGCTACGACCTGGCGAGCGCGCGGCTGGAGCGGATCCCGACCCCGCCCGGCACCGTCTCCGGGGCGACCGCCCGGCCGGACGGCAGCGTGGAGTACCTGTGGTCGTCGGCCGCGCAGCCGCCGGCGGTGCGCTCCACCGCCGGAGGCGTGGTGCTCGACCCGCCCGGGACGAAGTCCCCGGGCTCGGTCCCGGTGACGGACGTGTGGGTGGAGGGCCCCGGCGGCCGCATCCACGCGCTGGTGCAGAAGCCCGCGGGAGCCGACGGCCCGCTGCCCACCGTCTTCGACATCCACGGCGGCCCGACCTGGCACGACAGCGACGCCTTCGCGGCCGCGCCGGCCGCCTGGGTGGACCACGGCTACGCGGTCGTCCGCATCAACTACCGCGGCTCCACGGGATACGGCCGGGCCTGGACGGACGCCCTCAAGCACCGGGTGGGCCTGATCGAGCTGGAGGACATCGACGCGGTGCGCGAGTGGGCGGTGGGCTCGGGCCTGTCCGACCCCTCCCGGCTGATCCTCACCGGCGGGTCCTGGGGCGGCTACCTCACCCTGCTCGGTCTCGGCGTCCAGCCCGACGCGTGGACCCTGGGCATCGCGGCCGTCCCCGTCGCCGACTACGTCACGGCCTACCACGACGAGATGGAGGCCCTGAAGGCGATGGACCGCACGCTGCTGGGCGGCACCCCGGAGGAGGTCCCGGAGCGCTTCGAGGCCTCGTCCCCGCTGACGTACGTCGACAAGGTGCGGGCTCCCGTCTACATCTCGGCCGGAGTGAACGACCCTCGCTGCCCCATCCGCCAGATCGACAACTACGTCGAGCGCCTGAAGGCCCGCGGAGCGGTGCACGAGGTATACCGCTACGACGCCGGCCACGGCTCCCTGGTGGTGGACGAGCGCATCAAACAGGTACGCCTGGAACTGCAGTTCGCAGAAAAACACCTGGGCTGACGGCACCCCCTGGGCGGGCGGTGCAACGCAGCCCCTCCGGCGTTCGAGGAGCGGGGGCCCGGCGGCGGAGCCCCCGAGGACGGGACGGGGCGGGGCGGGACGGGACCGGAAGGGGCGGCGGGGGCGAAACCCCGCCGGCGAAGCCGGCGCCCTCCGCGCGGCGGGGGCGCGGGGGGCAGCGGGGGCCGCGGGGCCGGCTCCGAGGGCCCCCGTCGCACGACCGGGGGCGCCCGAGGGGGGCGGGGGCCTACCCCGCCGACCCCCCTCGCCGCCTGCGCCGCACCAATTCCGCCAGCCCCCGCCGAGTCGCCGCCAGCACCACCCGATCCGTCCCCCGCAGCACATACGTGTCCGGCAGATCCCACACCAGCCCCGACGCCGCGGCCACTCCCGCCTCACCCGCCCCGCGCTGCCCACCCGCCCCACGGGACCCGGCGTCCAGGGCCAGCACCCGCCAGTACCCCGCCCGGAACGCCTCCCCGACGGTCCTGCCCTCCAGCTGCGCGTGCCCGGCCACGTCCAGCGCGGCGAACAGCAGCACCCGCCGTTCCACCGGGATCGCCCCCAGGATCTGCCGCCCCATCATGGCCCCCGCGAACGACGGCGCGGCGAGGTGCGACACGCTCCGGCTGCGGGTCAGCGCCTGCGGATGGGCGGCCCGCAGGGTGCGGTACACGGCGGTCGCGAAGTCGTCGTCGTACAGCCGCAGCACCACCCGCAGGTCGGGCCGCAGCGACCGCGCGTACAACGCGGCCTCCAGGTTCGTGGTGTCGGAGCTGGTGACCGCGAGCAGCGCGTGCGCCCGGTGGATCTTCGCGGCCTCCAGCACGCCCTCCTGCGTGACGTCCCCCAGCACCACCGGCACCCGCAGCCGCCGCGCCACCGCGAGCCCCCGCGCCTCGGGTCCGGCCTCGACGCACACCACCGGGATGTTCAGCTCCCGCAGTCGGACGAGCACCCGGGTGCCGATCTTCCCGAGGCCGAGCAGCACGACATGCCCGCCCAGTCCCCTGGGCGGCCGGCGCAGCGACCCCGCGCCGCGGAAGGTCCCTAGCGCCTCCAGCACCGCCGCCAGCAGCACCGGCAGCAGCAGCAACCCCATCAGCCCGGACAGCAGCTGGAGGACCTGTCGTGCGGTGGAGGCCCCGATCGCCGGGTCGTTGACGGCGAACAGGTCCAGCAGCGTGAGGTACAGCGCGCCCAGCGGATGGATCCCGGTCACCAGCCACAGGGCCACCGCCAGCGCGAACACACAGCCGACCAGACCGGCCAGCGACCACCGCAGCCGCCGGGAGAACAGCGAGGCGAAGGGCGCCCGCACCCCGACTCCCCGCCCGGACGGCGGCGTCGGCCCCGCGGAGTAGGCGACCTGCTCCAGCACGACCGACCCCCGCCTGCCGGTCGCGGCCGCCTCCCGCACCGCGGCCGCGTCGGGCAGCAGCAGCGGCCCCTGGTCGCCGCTGGTCTCGGAACCGTCGGCGAAGGCCGGGTCGCCGCCGTTCGCGGACAGCAGCGCGAGCGTGGGACGGCCCGGCTCACCGGTCTCGCCCGGACCGTACGGCGGCCGCTCGACGGCCCGCAGCAGCAGCCCGTTCATCTGGACGACCTTGCCGGTGCCGACGACGGCGGTCGCGACGAGCGCGGGAGCGGCGGTGTCGGCGTCGGACAGCACGGTGGTCGACGCGTCGCCGCCGGCATACCCCGGGTGTCCCGAGCGCCCGGCGTCCCCGGAGCCCGGGTCGGCCGCGGCGGCCAACGCGGCTGCCTGGTCCAGGAGTTCCTCGATGTGCTGACCCAACCGCCGGTTGTAGAGCCGAAGGACGAGCCGCAGTCGGGGATTCAGCCGGCGCGCGGTCAGGGCGGCCCGGATGTTGGTCTCGTCGTCGTCGTACACCAGCGCCAGGGCGGCGGCCCGCTCCACGCCCGCCTCGGCGAGCACCGCCTCCGTGGCCTCGACGGCCTCCAACGTCCTCTGGCCGCCGGCGGGTTCACCCGGCGTTACGGGTGCGCCGGGTGCGACGGGTGTGCCGCCGGCCGCCGCCCGGTTGACGGCCGCGCTCACCACCCGGTCGAGTAACGCCGCCGACACCGCACGGGCCCGCCCGACGACCGGCGGCCGCACCGTGCGCTCGGACGGCGGCACGACGAGCGTGACCTGTTCCTCGTAGACGCCCCGCAGCTCGGCGGCGAGCCGGTGCGCCAGACCGTCGTCCCCGCACACCACCATGTGCGCACCCGCGGCGCCCGGCCCCGGCGGCTGACCCTGATTCGGAAGGCTCCCCACGAGGGAGAAGACTGCCTCACCGGTACGCGGGGTTCCACGGAGCCGGTGAACACCAGGTGCCGAACATCCGTAGGAAAGGGGAGGGAATGCCAGAAACAGGCAGCACGCGCAGGACGCGAACCGGCGACCGGGACATGCCGGGAACCGGGACCGGCGGCAGCGCGCACACGGAACCCGGAGGTGCCCGACCCGTGGCCATCGTCGAAGAGGCCCCGCCCACGGGCGAGCGCACCCCGGAGAGCCCCGAGGCGAAACGCCTCACCTCTCCCCTCGTCCTGACCGTGCTGCTGCTCCTCATGGTGCTGCTGCAGAGTCCGATCCGGCGTGCGCTGTCCGCTCCGGTGATGCAGAGCTGGACGACGGTGTTCGTGGCGGTGGTGGTGCAGGCGCTGCCGTTCCTGGTCCTCGGGGTGCTGCTGTCGGCGGCGATCGCGGTCTACGTGCCGCCCTCCTTCTTCGCCCGCGCCCTGCCGTCCCGGCCGGCGCTCGCCGTCCCGGTCGCCGGGGTGGCGGGCGCGGTGCTGCCGGGCTGCGAGTGCGCCTCGGTCCCGGTGGCCGGCGCCCTCGTCCGCCGGGGCGTCACGCCGGCCGCGGCCCTCGCCTTCCTCCTCTCCGCCCCGGCGATCAACCCGATCGTGCTGACGGCGACGGCCGTGGCCTTCCCGCGCAACCCCGAGATGGTGCTGGCCCGTTTCGTCGCCAGCCTGGTCGCGGCGTGCACGATGGGCTGGCTGTGGCAGCGTCTCGGCCGCACCGACTGGCTGCGGCTGCCGGATCACGCGCCGCACGAGGGGGAGACCAGGGGGGCCGCCTTCTGGGACTCGGTCCGGCACGACGTGATGCACGCGGGCGGCTTCCTGGTCGTGGGCGCGATGGCGGCGGCGACCCTGAAGGCCGTCGCCCCGCAGAGCTGGCTGCGCACCGCGGCGGACAACCCGGCGCTCGCCGTGCTGACCCTCGCCGTGCTGGCGGTGGTCCTCTCCATCTGCTCGGAGGCGGACGCGTTCGTCGCCGCGTCCCTCACCCAGTTCTCCCTCACCGCCAGACTCGCCTTCCTGGTGGTCGGCCCGATGATCGACCTCAAGCTGTTCGCGATGCAGGCGGGCACGTTCGGCCGGGGCTTCGCGCTGCGCTTCGCCCCGGCGACCTTCGCGCTGGCCATCGTGTCGGCGGTCCTGACGGGATGGGTGCTGCTGTGAACCGACAGGCCCAGTCGGCCGTGCTGTTCCTGCTCGGCGCGGCCCTGCTGCACGCCGGCGCCACCGACCTGTACCTGCGGTACGTCAAGGCGGGCCTGCGCCCGCTGCTGCTGGCGGCCGGCGCAGTCCTGATCGTCACGGCGCTGGCGACTGCGTGGTACGAGCGCCGCAGGGCCGGCCGGCGCCACGGCGAGGGACACGCGCACCCGGAGCCCCGCGTCTCCTGGCTGCTGATCCTCCCCCTTCTCGCGCTGATCCTCGTCGCCCCGCCGGCCCTGGGCTCGTACAGCGCGACCCGCACGGGCACGGCTCTGCAGGAGCCCCTGGCCTATCCGTCGCTGTCCGCGGCCGACCCGCTGCCGCTGAGCGTCGTCGACTACGCGGGCCGCGCCGTCTACGACCACGGCCGCACCCTCGCCGGCCGCACGGTCCGGCTGACCGGCTTCGTGGCCCTGGACCGAGACGGCACCCCCTACCTCGTCCGTATGGCCCTCAACTGCTGTGCGGCAGACGCCCAGCCGGTCAAGGTCGGCCTGACCGGCCGCATCCCGCCGGTCCTCCAGCCGGACACCTGGCTGGCCGTCACCGGCCGCTACACGCCCCGGACGGTCCATGACCCGGTCAACGGCGGCCCGATCCCCTTCCTCGAGGTGACCGACGCCCGTCCGGTCCCGACCCCGCGGGACCCTTATGACGAGTCCTGGAACAACTGAGCGTGCTCGCCTCGGCACCTTTGGGAACGTCCGGAACCATCCTTGACCGCCCGGGTCGGCGAACCCTTCCGCAACCCCTGGTGGCCGGGCGGTGAGCGCCGCATGATGGGGCCATGACGGCGGCCTTGCGTGCCATGGCACGACTGGTGAACTGGCGGGACCTCGCGGAGGACCGGCCCAGCTGCGGTACCGGCCGGGCGCTGCGCTCGGCCGGGGCGGAGATCGTGCACTTCCACTCCGCCCGCAGCGTCGATCTGCATCTCACGGCCCGCGCGATCCGCCGGTTCGAGAGCGACCTGAGACACTCCACCGCGATCCGGCTGCAGCCTGGCTCCCACTGGGTGACCGTCCGCCTGGAGTGCGAGACGGACATCGACCTGCTCATGACACTGGTCAGCGCAGCCCTCCAGGCACACCAGAGGCATCCGGCCGTCGGCGACGCCCCGCTCCCGCGCTGCAACGACCGCCGGGAGGCGACGCTCACCGACGAGGGCGCGGCCGGCGCGACGCCCCCGCCCTGCGTCCGGTGAGTGAACGGCTGCGGGACTGATGGGTTGCGGGTCTGCGGGTCTGCGGGTCTGCGGGTCTGCGGGTCTGCGGGACCGCGGGACTGCGGGTCGCGCGTCTGGTGAGCTGACGGCCCGTCAGATATGGTCCCCCTACCGTGCAGCGCGGTGCACTGCGCTGCCGTGCACCGCAGTGCGTGCCGTCACGGAAGGGTGAGCGCCATGGAGACCCGTTCGACCCGTCCTCCCCGCAGTCCGCAGCCGCCGGGGCCGCCCCGCTGGGTGGCCATGTTCCACAACGCGTCCTCGGCGTCCTGGCACCCGGCCGCCGAGTCCCCCGACCGCACCCCGGTGCTGTACGCGATCGGCGAGATGACCCAGGTCGGGCGCGCCCGCGGCGAGGAGGCGGCCGTCGAGCTGTGGGGCCCGGGGGAGAACGGGGAGTGGGCACGGTTCGACCCGGCCCCGTCGGCCCCGTCGGCCCCGTCGGCCTCGTCGGCCTCGACGGATCCGTCGGCCCCGTCGGCCTCGACGGTTCCTTCGGCTTCGGCGGGGGTGGCGCCGGGCGCGGGGCATGCCCGGCACGTGGAACGCATGGAGGACCGCCGGCACCAGGTGATCATGGCGGGCCTGAGCAAGGCCGGCCTCTACGACCTCGCGGAGGAGGACGTGGCCGCCGTCCGCACCCTGGTCGACCACGTCGACGAGGCCACACTGCGTCGGATCGCGCACTGGATGGCGGTGGCGGGCGGCCCGGTCGAGTGACCTGCCCGCCGGACGGTCAGGACGCTGCGGGCCCGGAAAGAGGGGCCCAAAGGGGCGTGTCCGGAGGGGCGGGCCCGGGGCGGGGCGACAAAAGACCCGGCCGCTGGCGACGGGGGATGCACCAGCGACCGGGCTATGGCCAAGGCTAACAAGGCTGCTGGTCCGGCGGGAGCCTCCTTCTCGGCTGCCTCGCCGTTGTGATCGGGATCACTGTCCTGGCGTGGTCGGGCCGACACCTTCTGTTCGATCCGGCGCGGCAGCCCCCTCCGGGCCCGGTCCCGGCCCCGGCCGGCGACAGACGCCGTCACGGCATGACACCCCCGTCCGCACCGTTGGTCACCGGTCCGCACGAGGGGAGGACCCGCAGCCGAACGCCGCGGCACGCAACCGCCGGACCACCGAGCACGGGCCCCGACGGTGAGCCGCGACGGCCGGGCGCCGGGCCGCCGGATCGCCCTGCCGCAGGGTCGCCGGCTCGCGGGACTGCCGGGAGCCGAGTCGCCCGGCCGCCGCATCCCGGACAGCCCGCCTCGCCCCGCCCCTGCCCGCCGAACCACCGACTCGCCGAGCTACCGACTCGCCGAGCCGCCGGCTGTGGGAACGGTCGCGGATCGGCGGGCGACGCCAGGCGGAGGGGACGGGGAGGCCGGTCCGCGCCTCGACTGCGGCGGCGACGAAGAAGCCGTCCACCGCCGGCGGCGTGGCGATCACACCGATACGCCGACGTCGCTCCCGCGCGCTCTCGCCGGCTCCCTGGTGCGGCGGGCCGCCGAGCGGCCGAGCGGCCGTGCCGCTGGGCCGCCGAGTCGCTGTGCCGCCAGGTGGCCGAGTCGCCGGAGGCCGGGTGCGGGGATACGTTGGATGACGGGCGCCGGTCGCCCGTCCGGCCCACAGTCCCACCTGTCGACGAGGACCGCACGGTCCGCCCCGCAGAGCGGGCGAACGACCGATGGCCCGCTGCCGGATGTGCCGGATGTGCCGGGACAGCCGGAGATCCGGACCCGCCGGACGGCCAACGGCCTGGACGGCCGCACGGGCCGACGACCGGGACGATCACCCGACCGGGACGATTACCGGGACGATCACCCGACCGGGACGACCGGGACAGCGGGAACCCCCGGGCGACCTCCTGCCTTCCCCCTTCCTCCCCTCCCCCTCCCCCTCCCCCTCCCCCTCTTCCTTCTCTTCCGTCAACGGCCGACGAGCCCCGTGTGGAGCGTCTGAGATGAGCGAGAGCATCACGACCCGTAACGGTCACGGCGACGACCGGCGCCACCGCACCCCGAGGGAGCGGGCCGAGCTCGGCCGGGCAGCGAGGACCGACGTACCGAGGTCCGCACACGCCGAGTTCACGCCGCCGCCGAAACGCACCGACCCGGTGGACGTCATCGAGGCGCAGTCCGCGCAGCGGGTCCCCGAGCTCGTCCCGATCCGCTACGGGCGGATGAGCGAGTCGCCGTTCCGGTTCTACCGGGGCGCCGCCTCCATCATGGCGGCGGACCTGGCGGAGACTCCGCGCACCGGCATCCGGGTCCAGCTGTGCGGCGACGCGCACATGCTCAACTTCCGGCTGCTGGCGTCTCCGGAACGCCGTCTGATGTTCGACATCAACGACTTCGACGAGACGCTGCCCGGACCCTGGGAGTGGGACGTCAAGCGGCTGGCGGCCAGCCTCGTCATCGCGGGCCGGGCGAACGGCTTCAGCTCCAAGGAGCGGGCGTCGGTGGTCCGGTCGGCCGTGCGGGCCTACCGCGAACGGATGCGCGGCTTCGCGGAGATGGGCAACCTCGAGGTCTGGTACAGCCGCTTCGAGGCGGACGAACTGCAGGAGACGTACGCTCCGGAGCTCGGCGCCAAGAACCGTGAACGCTGGCGGCAGGCCAGGGAACGGGCCCGGCAGCACGACAACCTGCAGGTCGTCGACAAACTCACGCACGTGGTCGGCGGCCGGCGGCTGATCGCGAACGACCCACCCCTCCTGGTCCGGCTGGCCGACCTGCTGCCGAGCGCGGAGAGCGACGTGATGGAGCGGGAGATCGGCAAGATCGTCGACGGGTACGTGGGGTCCCTGCAGTCCGACCGCAGGTTCCTCCTGCAGGGCTACCGCGTCGCCGACATCGCCCGCAAGGTGGTCGGAGTGGGCAGTGTGGGCACCCGCTGCTGGATCGTGCTGCTGCTCGGCAAGGACGACGACGATCCCCTCTTCCTGCAGGCCAAGGAGGCCGACGAGTCGGTGCTGGCCCCCTATGCGGGCGCCGGCGAGTACCGCACCCAGGGCGAGCGGGTCGTCGCCGGCCAGCGGCTGATGCAGGCGACCAGCGACATCTTCCTCGGCTGGGAACGCACCACCGGCCTCGACGGCCGCCGCCGCGACTTCTACGTCCGCCAGCTGCGGGACTGGAAGGGCATCGCCGTGCCCGAGAACATGTCGCCGAACCGGATGTCCCTCTTCGGCAGGCTCTGCGGCGCCACTCTGGCCCGCGCCCACGCCCGCTCCGGCGACCGTATAGCGATCGCCGCCTATCTGGGTTCCGGCGACGTCTTCGACCGCGCTCTGACCACGTTCGCGGAGCTCTACGCCGACCAGAACGAATCCGACCACCAGGCCCTGCTCCACGCCGTCGAATCGGGCCGGGTCCGCGCCGAGGCGGCCTGAGACGCCTGAGACGCCTGAGACGCGCGGATTGCGCCGGAGTGCGCCCGACGACGTCAACTCCCTTGAGCCCAGGGCGAAAACAATGTGCTGAAACCTTGGCCAAAGCATTACGCTCCCCCTGATTCACCGACTCAGGGGGAACACTCATGCGCGCAACCATGCGCCTCGCTCTGCTCGGCACCGGCATCGCGCTGGTCGCCACCGCGACCGGTGCCACCGCCGCCCAGGCGACCGACGGCGGCGCGGGCGACATCAGGATCGACAAGGTCGTCGTCAACGGCGGCAAGCCGGTCGTGGTCGGCACCACCAGGGTGGTGTCCGCCAAGGTCTCCGTGACCGCGACGGACGACTCCGGCATCGCCAAGACCACGTACATCAGCGCCTTCGGCCCGACGCCGAACTTCGCGCAGGTCTGGGACGACGACATCACGTGCGTCAAGAAGAGCGCCACCACGTCGACGTGCACAGGCACGCTGACGTTCGACCCGACGGCGGCCACCGGGTTCGTCGGCAACAGCGCGGCGGGCACCTGGAAGCTCGGCACGCTGGTCTCCGCGAACGACTACGACTACATCCACCGGGACGCGGCCACCACGTTCCGGGTGCAGCGCGACGCGCGGCTCACCACGAACGCCACGCCCGAGCCCGTCAAGAAGGGCAGGACCATCACGGTCACCGGCGTGCTGTCCCGGGCCAACTGGGACACCAACAAGTACGCGGGCTACGCCAAGCAGAAGGTGATCCTGCAGTTCCGTAAGAAGAACTCCAGCACGTACACCAACGTCAAGACGGTGACGTCGTCCGCGACGGGCTCCCTGAAGACGACGGTCAAGGCGACCCAGGACGGCTACTTCCGCTACAAGTTCGCCGGCACGTCGACCGCCCCGGCCGTGGCCGCCGCCGGCGACTACGTCGACGTCCGATAACCACCCCCGACCCAGCCCACACAGGCCCAGACGCAGACAGGCCCCCCACGCACCCGCGGGGGGCCTGTCCTGTGCGCGCTGCACGTGCACCTGGCCGTCTTCGACGGCGCCTTCTGCGGGCCGTGCCCTTCGCTGCCGCACTGCGCCGCCGCGGGGCCCAGACGGCCGTCTCCGCACGGATTCCGGAGACGGCGAGGAAGGCGGCGATCCACCGCCGGCTGACGGCCCGGCGGTCCATCAGGTCAATTCCGGCTGCGAAGCGAGGAAATAGGCCACATGCCACCCCGGCTGTTTTCCGGGACACGATTCGACGGCAACATGGTCAGGCATTTGAACGGCCCACTGTGCTGCCAAGTGAGATCGTCGGGGGTGTTGGTGAATCACGCGTGGCCGCCGTCCACCTTTCTCGGCAGGTTGCGGAATGCCACACGGGACGAACTTCTACGGCAGGGCACTCCGATCACCTATCCGCCGCATCGGACCCTGCTGCAGCAGGGTGACGACAGCCGGCACGTCCTGCTGGTCACGAGTGGTGTCGTGAAGGTGGTCGCCAGCACGGAGAGCGGCTACGACATGCTGCTCGCCGTCCGTATAGCGGGTGACCTGGTCGGCGAGATGGCGGCCTTCGAGGAGCGCCCCAGGTCCGGCACGGTCGTGGCGTGCAGCGACGTGACTGCCCGCATCATCCAGGTGCGGGCGTTGGAGACCTTCCTCGCTCACCACCCGGACGCCGTGCGGGCCGTCCTCCACATGCTGTGCGCCCGGCTGCGCTGGGCCAACCGGCGCAGGATCGACTTCCAGGCCTACGACTCGCTGACCCGACTGGCCCGGGTCCTGGCGGAGTTGAGCCAGGCCTATGCCCAGCCCGCGCCGGACGGTGACGGCAAGCGGTGCGACCTCGGGGTGACACTCACGCAGAAAGAGCTCGCGTCGTTGGCCGGCCTCGCTCTCAACACGGCCGAAAAGAGTCTGGCCGCCCTGGCCGCCAAAGGCCTGGTGGAGCGCAGTTACCGAAACATAACCATCTGTGACGTTCCGAAACTGCTTGAATTCGCCAAAGTCGTGGCCGACAACCCGTATTGATACGGGATCACTCCACGCGAACGCTCCTAGCCTCTCGGGCAGCACTTCGTGGGCCCTGTCCGCCCACGCCCAGCTCAGAGAGGAATGATCCGGTGCTTGAGTGGTCCGGGTTCTGTCACTGCGCCTGTATAGCCGTGGACGCGCAGGCCTACGGCAGCAAGAACGACCGAAGTCAGTCCGAAATCCAGCATGACCTGCCGCGATTGCTCGACCGAGCGGCCAGGGGCGCCGGCCTGGACCGTGCGCAGTGGCAGATCCAGCGCAAAGGCGACGAACAGCTCGCGGTGCGTCCCTTGGACGGCACCGAGCCACGGCTGGTCGACGACTACGTCCGCCATCTCGTCGCCGAGCTGCGCCGGTACAACGCCCAGCGCGTGCCCGAGGCCCGGATGCGTCTGCGGGCGGTGGTCCACCAGGGACTGGTGGAGATGGCCGAAAACGGCTTCGCCGGTTCGGCGGTGGTGGCCACGGCGCGACTGCTGGGCGCGGATCAGCTCTACGACGCCCTGGCCACGCACCCCGAAGCCGACCTCGTGCTGTTGCTGTCCGACGACGTCTTCCGGTCCACGGTGGCGGGCGGCCACACGACCCTGTCCACCGATGACTTCACCCGCGTCACCGTCCGAGTGAAGGAGTACGAGGCATCCGCCTGGCTGAGCGTGCCCGCACTCGCCGTACCGACCCCCGCGCCGCGTACACCCGGAACAACGGAGGAGGGGCGGTCCGCCTCCGCTGTTCCGGCGTCGGGTCCGCCCGCGGGGGACCGGCACGGACCGGCCGCCGCGGACCCGGCCGCCGCAGATCCGGTCGCCGGGGGAACAGGGATCAGCAACGAGTACCGGGCCGAGAGCATCAACGTCACCAACGTGGCGGGCTCCGTGGACGCCCGGGGCGCCGTCTTCGGCTTCGGGAGCGCCGGTGGCTGACGCTTCGGACCCGGACGAAGCGCCGGCCGTACCGCACGTGCCGGAGCCCGACGCCCCGCCCGAGGCCGCAGACGAGGATCTCGGCCCGGATACCGGCAAGGACATGGCCGCCGGGCGGCGCAAGGAGCCGGACGAGCGGGAGGACGACGACCGGGGCTTCGACGAACTGCGCCGCGTTCACCAGCTCGTCAACAACAACTTCTACGGCGTCGTCGACGCCTCCGGAGCGGCATTCGGCTTCGGCGCGGCGTCGTCCCCCGGACTCGCCCCCGGCACCATCGAGCGGGAGGAGGTGGACCAGGCCCTGCGGTTCTACGTCCCGCCGCAACCCTGCTTCGACGAGGCTCTCGGCAAGCTGCGCGAAGACGCCCTCGTCGTACTGACAGGCCAGGACAACAGCGGTCGGGGCACCGGGTCCCTCGCTCTGCTCAGAAGGATCCTGGGCGAGGACGTCGGGCCGCGCAGCCTCTCGCCGGCCAACGCCCTCGCCGACCTGGCCGCTTCGAAGGATCTCAAGCCTGGGCAGGGGTACGTCATCCTCGACTACGTCGGAGAGCGGCGTCCCGAGGCCGTACAGGCGTACGACATCGGGCGGTTGAGCGAGGAGCTCAGCCGCAAGGGGTCTTTCCTGGTGATCACGGCAGGTGACACGGCCCGCCGCCGGCTGGCGCTGCGGGACCATTGCGTGTCCTGGCAGGCTCCTGACCCGGAGGAACTGTTCGAGCACTGCGTGGCGCAGCTGCCGGACGCCGTCCTCGAGCCGGGAACCGAGAGGGAACTGCGGGAGCGGGTCAGCGAACAGCGGCGGCCGACGGACGTCGTCGCAGCGGCTGTGGTCCTGTCCCGGGACGGCGCGGAGAAGGCGCTGGACACCCTGCGGGACCGCTACCGGGAGCGGGTCCAGGAGTGGTTCCGGGAGCGGCCGAGTGCTGAGGACCTGCTCCCGCTCGCTGCCCTGGCCTTCCTGGAGGGCATCCCGGAGCGGACGTTCGAGAAGGAGTGCGCCGCCCTCGCCACGCATGTGCGCAACTGGGAGCAGAGCGGCGAGACGCCGATCGCGGAGCCGGACGGATCGACCGCGGCGCCGTCGGCCGGTGCGGTGGCCGGCCAGTCCCGCGCCCGGTGGCGAGAACGGGCGGTGGGGCTGGTGACGACCGAGCACAGGCTCGGCCCGATCCCCGGCGACGGGCGCAGTGAACGGTGTCTGGTCTTCACCTCACCCCGCATCCGCGAACTCGTCATCGCGGAGCTGCACGACCTGTACGGCTACGAGCTCTGGTATCCGCTGCGCCAATGGCTCGGCGAACTGGCCCTGCTGGGCGACCTGGACACCCGCACGGAAGTGGCCCGGGGTGTCGCGCTGCTGGCCCGGAACGCGCTCGTCGAGGTCGACGAGAGCCTGCTGACGGTGTGGTCCGAGGGGCTTACCAACCAGCGGGTGACGGCCGCGCTGACGCTCCAGTTCATGTGCGACGTCGAGCATCTCGCCCCACAGGCCCTGAGCACGGTCGTGAGCTGGGTGGACAACCGAGGCGCGGGGCGTGCCGTGACGGCGGCCATGGCGCTGACGGGTCGCCTGGGCTCGCTCTACCGCCTGGAAGCACTCAAATGGCTGTGGTTCCTGGCGTGCCGGGGCGAGCGGGTCGCCTTCTCGGCCCGCCACTCCCTGGTGCTGCTGCTGCAGACCGCGGAACGGGAGCCTGAACGCGCCCTGCTGATCCTCCGGTTCGTACGGACTGTGATCGTGAAGGCGCCGCCGGGTTCCCGGGAGCGGTCGATCGCGCTGAGGATCGCCGTCCAACTCCTGGAAACCACCCGGCTGGGAAGCGCCGAGCCCGCGACCGCGGCACTCCTGCGGAGCGTTCCGGACAGCGCCCGCCATCTCGCGTCGCTGTGGGCGGACGTCCTGCACAGCAGCAACCGCAGCCGGGCGGTGAGCGCGCTGTGCCGGACGCTGGTGCAGTTGCGCGACGACCCGTCCGTCACCGCTACCGTCCGCGAACTCGGCGAAGCCATGCGGAATGCCATGACCCCGAGGCAGTGGACCGCGCTGCGCCACCACCTGTCCCTCGCCCTCCGGCACCCCGACTACGCGATGCCCGATGCCGGCCGTCTGGTCCAGGTGCTCCTCGGATCACTGCGCGGCCAGGCGTCGGCGGACTCCCGGCGCTCCACCGCGTCCCTTCCTTCCAGCGTCCCCTTCCCTTCCGCTCAAGGAGGCCGAAGCAAGTGAACTACCCGGTCATAGCCGAGCACATCCTGGCCACGGTCCAGGGCGCCTGGTGGTCTCGACGTCGCCGTCGCGACGGCGTGCCTCCGCTGCCGCCCGGCGCGGTCCATGTCTTCCGGGTCGGCGGGAACTACCGCACCTTCTCCGAGGGCATGGTGTTCGACCCGTCCCACCCCGACGTCCTCGACGCCACCTCGGTGAGCCTGGTCGACACCCGGGCACGCCTGGTCGATGTGGAGCGCACACTGCCGTCGGTGAGCGAAGCGGACAACTTCACCCTGCGAGCGTCCTTCACCTGCCAGGTGACCGACCCGACCGTCGTCGCCCGGCAGGGGGTCATCGACGTCACCGTTCCCCTGCGTGCGTACCTGATGGGCGACTGCGACCTCCCGAGGGTGAGCGCCGGACACCGCGTGGAGGAGATCAACGCGGTGCGCACCGAGGCCGGCCACCGCATGACCGCCTACAGCGCGATCGTGCCGCCGCGTGTCGCCGGTATGAGCATCGAGTTCGTCAGCGCCGAGGTGCACGCCTCGCAGGAGCTGCGGGACTGGGAGCAGAAACTGCGCGATGAGCGGCGTTCCTGGGAACTCCAGCGTGGACAGCGCGACTTCGAGACCCAGGACGCGCTCCGGATCGCGGAACTGCTCTCCCACGGTTCCGACCACGTCGACGCCTTCGGCATCGCGCGCAAGGAGATCGACGTCACCGAGGTGGCGTCCCGCATCCACCGGATCGCCGAGGAGGAGTCGTCCCGCCGGCAGAAGGCCGAAACAGGGGAACGGGCCCACACGCAGTCACTGGAGACTGCGGAGGCGCAGATACGCCGCGAGATGCTGTTGACGCTGCTGCGACAGGCCGCCGGCAGCGACTACGTCGACTACCACCAGATGCTGGACCAGGTCCTGCGGGAGACGGGCGGTCAGCCGGTGCCCGGCATCGGAGCCGCCGCGGACCCTGCCCGCATGGTCGAGTCGGGACAGGCACGACCCGGCCGAGCGGCAGCGGCCCGGGACGGTTCGCGCGCCCCGGAGGGCGGTTTCGTCAAGGACGAGGACGATCTCGTTGACTGACATCCAGACCGACCGTACGACGACCTCGGCCTCCGGCCCGGCGGATGGTCCGGGCACCGGCGACGCGGCTGCCTCCCCTGCTGCGAACGGCCGGCCCGCTGCCCGCACCCCGGGCGGGGCGACCCCGGCCCGGACCACTGGTGAAGAGTCCCGTGACCGCGCCGCCGGCCGCCTCGGCCTCGACGCCGCACGACGTCTGCGCACCCTGACCGGCGTCGACGAGGAGCTGCTGGACAGGGTCGGATACGAGCGGAGCAAGTACACGGCCCTCGGCGGGGTCGTGCTCGGGACCTCTGTCATCGCGGCGTTCTCCATGTGGAACTTCGCGACGGAGGCGCTCGGCAGGGTCTCCGCAGCGGCGCTGGTCCCGACCGTCATCTGGATGCTGTTCGTGCTCAACCTCGACCGCTGGCTGGTCACTCCCCAGCCGAACGCGCGACGACAGGTCGGGCCCCTCCTCACGCGGCTGCTGATCGCTCTGATGCTCGGCGCGGTGATCGCGGAGCCTTTGGTTCTGCGTATCTTCCAGACGGCCGTCGAGCAGCATGTCGCGGACGAACGTACGCGTGTCGTCGACGAGCTGCGCACGAACCTGGTCCGCTGCAACCCCGTACCGTCCACGACGCGGATCGACGTTCCGAAAGGCTGCGGAACGACGTACATCCTCTCCTTCGGCGCGACGCCCGGCGAGCAGGCCGAGGAACTGGCCGCCCTGCGCTCGGACGCCGCCACGCTGCAGAAGCGCGTGGACGTGGACACCACCAGACTGGAAGCCATCGACTCCGAGGTACGCGACGAGTGCCGCGTACTGATCCGCATGGCCTCCACCGGCCTGTACCAACGGACGTCCGAGTGCCAGCGCCTGCGGGGCAAGGCGCGCGACTACCGGACCACCCATCACACCGGTGAGAACGAGAAACGGCTCGCCGGCATGCACAACACCATCTCCGGGATCGAGGCCGGACTGACCTCGTCACGCACCGCGTTCCTCAAGACCCGGGCCGACGGCATCGAACGGCGGCTGGACGCCGAACGCGCGAAGCAGAAGGAGATCGGCGCCCTGGAACGGATCCGGGCACTCGACGAACTCGCGAGCGGGAACGCGGTGCTGTTCGTCGGCATCTGGCTCGTCCGCCTGCTGTTCGTCCTGCTCGACGTGCTCCCCGTGCTGGTGAAGTACCTGAGCGGTGAGACCGCCTACGACCGGATGCTCACAGGCGAGAGCAACAGCGCGGTGAAGATCCACAGCGAGGAGGTACGGCTCGCCGAGCGCCAGGCCATGGCGAACTTCGAGATGGGACAGGACGCCATCGAACAGGAGGTCCGACGCCATCGTGTCGAGTCGGAGGCGGCGTTGCGGGAACACACGGCAACGATGAACATCCGGGTCCGACAGGCAGTGAACGCGCTGGAGGACGAGATCCGCCGCTCCTCGACGGTCTGACGTACCCGGCAGCGCCAGGAACACAGCACCACGGCCGTCCCGCACCCCGGGGCGGCCGCCTGACACCGACGGACAGGAGGGGGAGGCATGACCACACCCGGAGGCGGCGCCGACACAGAGCCCGACAACCACGACGACACCGGCGCGGCGCCCGACCGGGGCGCGGAACTCGCCAGGATTCTGCTGTCCGAGGCCCGTGAGGAGCTCGCGAGGGCCGACAACAAGGCCGGCCTCATACTGGCGGCCATGGGCGCGACGCTGACCGCCCTGTTCGGTGCGATCGGCAGCGGCCTCATCGCCCCACGGCACTACCCGGTCGTACCGCAGCTCCTCCTCTGGGTGGGCTGCGCCGCCTGTGCACCGGCCCTTGTCCTGCTGGGCCTGGCCGTGACACCACGGCTCGGAAGCCCCCACCACTCCCGAGGCCACTACTTCGGTGACGCGCGGCTGGCCGTGTCGCTCGCCCACCTGGAGCGGACGGTGCGCCGAACCGACCCCATGTCCCGTGATCTGAGCCAGCTCGCGATCCTGTCCCAGATCGTCTGGACCAAATACCGCTGTGTCCGCCACGCACTGGCCTGGGGCACGGCGTTCTTCACGTTCACGCTGGTGGGCATCGTGACGGGAATGTCGCTCTAGTTTCACGATGTTTCCCGGTGTTTCCCGGTTTCTCCCTTCTGGCTGTTGCCCATGGGCACAATGTGAACGGGCGAACCTGCTGATCGACGAGGGTTCCTGTTGCACCGCGGAGGGGTTCGTGCCGTTCTTCATACCGATCGTGCTCATCGGCGTCGGTGTGGCGACCGGCGGCAGCGGGGTCGCCGTCGGCGGCAAGGGCGTCTACGACCTCAGGCGTTCGAAGGCCCGGCAGGAGGAGGCGGGCCAGGTCTACGAGCGACGCCTGGCCCAGGCCGAGGACGCACTGGCAGCAACGAACACCGCCCTGGAGACGCTGGGCGAGCAGCAGAGGCAGGCGCTGGTCGATGTCGTCCTGCGCATGGGCGACTTCTTGCGTCGCCACGAGCGGCAGGTGCGCGAGAGCGAGCGGTTGCTGGTCGAGGGCATCGACGCCACCATGACCAAGGTCCCGGGGCTTCATGGTCTCGATGTCGACGCGATGGCATGGATCGGCGGGGCTCTGGGCTCTGCGGCGGCAGGCGCGGGAGCGGGCGTCGGGATCACGGCGGCAGCGAGCAGCTTCGGAGTCGCGAGCACCGGCGCGGCGATCTCGGGCTTGGCGGGCGCCGCGGCCGAGAGCGCGACCCTCGCCTTCCTGGGCGGTGGTTCGCTCGCATCGGGCGGCGGCGGGATGGCTCTGGGAGCCACGGTGCTCAACTTTGTCACCGTCGGACCCGCTCTGCTCGTCGGTGGACTGCTCGTCAAGGGCCAAGGAACCAAGGCGCTCACCCGGGCCAGGGACTTCGAGGCAAAGATCGCCGTGGCGGTCGCTGAACTCGACGAGACCGGCGCCCGCCTGAAGGGCGTCGACGCCCGCTCCGCGGAATTGCGCGAGTTGCTCGCGGACCTCACCTGCAGGGCGCTCGAGGCGCTGGACCTCCTCGAGTCCGAGCCGTTCGATCCGCCGAAGCACGCCGCGCGCTTCCAGCGGGCCATGACACTGGTCATGGGGGTCCGCGACGTTGCGGCGACTCCGATCGTCGACGCCGAGGGCGAGCTGGACGAGCGCAGCGCGGACCTCACCATCAGGTACCGACCCTTGATCGAGGAGACTCACGATGCCTGACCAGCCCAAGGTGCATGTCGGCAAGGTCTTCGAGGCGGCCAGGGGCCCCCTACGCGCGATGGACGGGTTCGCCGCGCTGAACCAGATCGTCGAGGCCGCCCGTGAGTGCATCCACGTCCATGAGGTCGAGAGCACCAAGCGAGCCCGGATCGAGGCCTACGAGGCCACGGAGGTCGCTCGGATCCGGGCCGCCGAAGCCATCCTCAAGGACTACTTCGCGCAGGCGTTCGCGGAACGGCGCCACCTCTACGAGGAGATGTTCGCCCGCCTCGACACGGCACTCGAGGACGGCAACGGCGAAGTGCTGCACACCGTCGTGCGTGGGATCGTCGACATCGCCAAGAGCTCTCCGCTCGCGGACATCGGAGACCTCTCCCAGGTCCGCGCGGCGCTGGACGACCCGGACCAGGTCTGGGACCTGTGACTGACGGCATCGCCGCATCAGGACCAGGGTTTCCCGCACAACCGACCGGATCGGTCCGTTCCCTGTCGGACGGTGCGCCGGCCCTCGCCCTCCGGCCGCAGGCCGCCGTCCGAGGCAGCCGCGTTTAGCTGTGCTGCTGTGCTGCTGTGCTGCTGTGCAGCAGTCACCAGGCCACCAGGCCACCAGGTCACCAGGTCACCAGGTCACCAGGTCACGAAAGCTGCCCGCCCAAGTGCAGTGCGTCAAAGACCATCTCGTCGACGGCCGAGACCCGGTCCCGATCGGCGTACCGGAACCACGCCTTCTCGGCGATCTCCCTCGACGGGGTCAGCTCACCGCGGTGATCGGCGGTGTAACAGATCATTCTGAAGGGGCCGTGATCCGGATGGCCCTCGCCGATCTCGAAGGTTCCGAAGTGCACCATGGAGCCGGGGTCGATCACCGCCCGTAGTTCTTCGTCGATCTCGCGCACCAGGGTCTCGCTGTCGGACTCGCCGGTCTCACGGTGACCGCCCGGGAAGTAGAAGCGATCTCTGCCGTGACTTCGTGTCACCAACACGCGATCGCCTCGAACCAGCACCCACGCCACCTTCTCCGGCACACCGTCGCCATTCGCCATGGCCCGGGACCGTAGCGCAGGCCGCCGTCCGCGTCAGCACGGTCCTCGGCCCTACGACCAGCCCTGTGACCAGCCCTATGACCACAGCCCTGGAGAAGACACCTTCCCCGCGCCAAGCTCCGCACGTCCGTCCGTCCGTCCGTCCGGCCGCTCCGCATGACCCGCTGACGGGCAGCGCGCCTGATGCTCACTCGCCGACCCGCGGCCCACTCCCGGCCCCCAGCAGGGAGACGGGAGCGGTACGGCGGCGATCAAGTGATCTTGCGACTCGTGGGACACCTGGGACGGCTGTGAAGGAGGAGGTCTACCGGAAGCAGATCCGGCCCCTCATCCAGACCGGGGCCGTCGCCGGGGACGGCATCTTCGGCGCCCGCTCGCGCCGGTAGTGCGGCTGGTCAGCCGCAGGAGCACCCGACAGCGGCCGGGGCCTCGTCGGTGGCCTGGCCGGTGCAGCAGGCGTCGCCGGTGGCGTCGGGGTCGGCGCTCTTGCCGAGGGTGTCGGCGTCGGCCTTGACGACGTAGACCTCCCACGGTTCCTTGCCGGGACCGTGGACCCACACCTTGTCCTGGAGGGCGTAGCAGCAGGAGGTGTCGTTCTCCTCGAAGGTGGCCAGGCCGGCGTCCTTCAGGCGGATGGTGGCGGCGTCGACCTGGTCGGTGGAGTCGACCTCGACGCCGAGGTGGTCGAGGCGGGTTTCCTCGCCGGGCTCGCCCTCGATCAGTACGAGCTTGAGAGGGGGTTCGGCGATGGCGAAGTTGGCGTAGCCCTCGCGCCGCTTGGCCGGTTCGATGCCGAAGAGCTTGGCGTAGAAGGTGATCGATGCTTCGAGGTCGCTGACGCGCAGGGCGAGCTGGGCACGGGACATGACATGACTCCGATCTGCTTGCATTGATGTCTGTCGATATAGAGCTTGCGCCTTGGATCGAGAAACGTCAACATAGAAGAATGCGGAAGCAGGAACTTGTGGTGATCGGGCAGAGCGACGGCCCCGCGGGCTGCTGCCCCGGACTGGCCACCGGCCCGCTGGATGACGTCCAGGCGGCCGACCTGGCGAAGGTCTTCAAGGCGCTGGGCGACCCGGTCCGGCTGCGGCTGCTGTCGATGATCGCTTCGCGGTCGGGCGGCGAGGTCTGCGTGTGCGACCTGACCCCGGCCTTCGAGCTGTCGCAGCCGACGATCTCGCACCACCTCAAGCTGCTGCGGCAGGCTGGTCTGATCGACTGCGAGCGCCGGGGCACGTGGGTGTACTACTGGGCGGTGCCCGGCACCCTGGACCGGCTGTCCGCGTTCCTGGCGACCGCCCAGACGGCTGAAGCGAGCGCGTGAGCGCATCGCTCGGCCGCCGGACCCTCGCTGAGGCGGTGGGGTCGGCCGCCCTGGTCGCGGTAGTGGTGGGCTCCGGCATCCAGGCCACGGAACTTACCGATGACATCGGCGTCCAACTGCTGGCCAACTCCCTGGCCACCGTATTCGGCCTGGGGGTGCTCATCGCGCTGTTCGGGCCGGTCTCCGGCGCGCACTTCAACCCCGTGGTCACGCTTGCGGCCTGGTTCACCGGCCGCCGCACCCCCGACGGGCTGGCCCTCCGGGACCTGGCCGCCTACCTTCCCGCACAGACGGCCGGGGCGATCGGCGGCGCCGTCCTGGCCGACGCCATGTTCGCCGAGCCGCTGGTCCAGTGGTCCACCCATGACCGCTCCGCCGGTCACGTGTGGCTCGGCGAACTCGTCGCGACCGCCGGGCTCGTCCTGGTCGTCTTCGGCCTCACCCGCACCGGCCGCGCCCAGCTCGCCCCTGTCGCCGTGGCCTCTTATATCGGCGCGGCGTACTGGTTCACGTCCTCCACGTCGTTCGCCAATCCGGCCGTCACCATCGGGCGCGCCTTCACGGACACCTTCGCCGGCATCGCACCCGCCTCGGTCATCCCGTTCATCGTGGCCCAGCTCGCCGGTGCCGTCATCGGCCTCGGCTTGGTCGCCGCCGTCTTCACCCACCCCGCACCGGCCCGGACGAGCGCTGTCATCACCGACGGCGAACCCGAACTCGCCGCTCCCTGCCCGACCCGCCCAGAAAGACACCCGTGATGTCCACTCCTGACGCGCGCCCCTCCGTCCTGTTCGTCTGCGTCCACAACGCCGGACGCTCCCAGATGGCCGCCGCCTTCCTCACCCACCTGGCGGGCGGCCGTGTCCAGGTGCGCTCCGCCGGTTCCGCCCCCGCCGACACCGTGAACCCGGCCGTGGTTGAGGCCTTGACGGAAGTGGGCATCGACATCTCGGCCGAGGTCCCCAAGGTGCTCACCGTGGAGGCCGTCCAGGCGTCCGACGTCGTCATCACCATGGGCTGCGGCGACACCTGCCCGGTCTTCCCCGGCAAGCGTTACCTCGACTGGGAGCTCCCGGACCCGGCCGGGCAGGGAGTCGAAGGGGTCCGCCCGATCCGCGACGAGATCGAGAAGCGCGTCCGCGGCCTCGTCGACGAGATCAGCCCGGCGGCCCAGCCATGAGCGCGGTGGGCGGGGTGCGCATTGCCGAGATGGGGGCTGAGCACGCAGACGCCGTTCTGACGATCTACCGACTCGGCATCGACGAAGGCAACGCCACCTTCGAGACCACCGCCCCCACCTGGGAAGAGTTCGACGTCGCCAAGCTGCCCCGACACCGTCACGTCGCGCTCGACGACACCGGCGGGGTGCTGGGCTGGGTCACCGCGGTGGCGGTCTCCGACCGTTGCGCCCATGCAGGCGTCGTCGAACACTCGGTGTACGTCCACCCGGCCGCACGCGGCCGTGGCATCGGAGGGGCCTTGCTCCGCGCCCTGATCGCGTCGACCGAGGCAGCGGGCGTGTGGACGATCCAATCAGGCGTGTTCCCCGAGAACACCGCCAGTCTCGCTCTCCATGCGCGGGCCGGGTTCCGCGTCGTCGGCACGAGGGAGCGCATTGGCCGGCAATGCGGCGTGTGGCGGGACGTCGTGCTGATCGAGCGTCGCAGTAGAGCCATCTGACCGCCCACGTGAGCCTGGACACGGGGGAGCTGCACATCCGTCATCAGCTTCAGCGCGTCCGCCGGCGTCTCCTCCACACCGACACGGCCAAGACGGATGGACTCGGCCCAACTGGCCTACCTGTCAGCGTGCCGAACAGCGTTCATGGAATCCGTGGAGCTGATCGACGAGGCCATCCATCTCACATCGGCCTTTCAGCTCGCGGGTTTTCCCCACGTCATCGGCACCCTCTGGGAGATAAACGACGAGGTGGCCTCGCATATGGCAGCTGACTTCTATGCTGAGCTCGGCGGGGTCACCGACCAGCATGGTGGCCTCGACACGGATGCGGCGGCCCGTGCTTTGCACCACACTGTGCGCAAGGTCCGTGATCGCTATCCCAAGTCCCCCTACCTCTGGGCGGCCCACCTGCACGCAGGGATCTGAACGCGGGCGGTGTCGCCGCTGAGACGCGGCATCACATGCATACTGCTGTCGATGCCGCTCGCACCTTGGTCTCGACTGATCGTGAGTGCGCGGTGATCGGGTGTCCGTGACGCGGATCTTCCGCGATGGACATGTAAAAACTCCCCAGGCTATGGCTCACATTGTGGTGGACGGGGTCCAACCAGGCCGAGGTCCGACAGGACTTGGTGAGCCAGTTCGAAGGGCTGGTTGCGGGGGCCGTGGGGGACGGAGGCGGCGGATTCGAAGCCGCGCTGTGCGGCGAGGGCTCTGGGGCCTACCAGTCCGGTGAGCCGGTAATGCCGCCAGAGGGGAATCGGCCGGCGGGCATCGACCACGATGAGGTCGGGGCGACGCCAGACGACCAGCGCCCAGGCTCCCCCGCCGGAGTCCGAGCCCGAGTCGTCGGCCCAGGCCCCGACGAGGGGCGCATCCTCGGCGGCACCGACTGCTTCGAGTGCCACGAGCGCGGGGTTGCTGAAGCGGCCGGTGACATGGAGAAGGAGTCGTCCGTGGCGGTGTACGTCGCGCCCCTTCTCGGTGAGGGACCATACGGCGTCAGCGAGGGGATCGTCCTGGACGACGTCCGACGCGACATCGAGCACGGCGGCCTGGTCGACGGCTGGGCCGAAGGCTGTGTCGAGCAGCGCCGTGTATTCCGCGACGTACGCGGAGTCCACTGCGGGAAGCAGGTGACCGACTGCCTGGGAGGCTTCGTTGAAGGCGAGTGTCTCAGGGGTGATCTCGTAGCGTGGGGCGTGGCTTCGTAGCACGGCGAGGGCGACTGCGGCGAGGCTGCCGACCTGCGGCTCGATCCGCTCGGGGAGATCGTTTCGGTTCAGTGCGCGAACGGCCCGAGAGAGCAGTGGCAGCCAGTCGGTGTGTCCCGGGGGCCAGGCGCCTGCCGCGACGGTCCACAAGGTCAGCCGGACGACGAGCATGCGCTCCGGAGGGCCCAGTTGGGGAGAGAGGGCGACGAGGCGCTCCACCCAGCGCCGGTATCTACGGCGGACTTCCTGGTCGGCCTGCCGGAGGTCGGGCAGGATGATGGCGTTCGCTTCGGCACAGGCTGCCTCGGGGTCGTGTTCTGCTGCCACGGCCTCGGCGTCGTCATCGTCGAGGGCGGCTTCGATGTCGTCGGTGAACCGCTCGTCCCAGGAGACGGGCAGCAGGTCCTGAAAGGGCGTGCTGTTGTCGGTGGGCAGTGGGAGCCCCAGCGCGAAGCGAGTGAGCGGGTGTCCGATGCGTCCGGTGCATTCGTCCAGGTAGCTCTCCCAGCCGTCCTCGTCGCCGTCCAGCGGGGCCGTCGCGGCCGCACCGCTGGTGCTGCTGCTCGCGGATACGCCCGCTGGGGTGGGGGTCAGTCCCGTACGGAGGGTTTCCAGGTCGCCCAGGAATCGTTCGGCGAGCCGGGGGTCCGCGAACAGGTCGGGTGGCCGTGTCGTGGGGGTCTGGGACTGGGCCGGGGTCATTCGGCGCAAGGCGCGGTCAGGGTCGACGACGAACACGATGTTGCCGAAGCTTGGTACCCCGTCGCTGTCGAGGACGACCAGGCGCACACGGCTGCCCGCATCCGCCGGAGCCGTCACCGTCAGCGTGGCCTGTCCGGACGGGATTTCGGCGATACGCTCCCATGCCTCCGGCGGTGCCGCGGCCTGAGACAACTCCAGGTGAGCGGTGTCGGGGAGAGGCCGGGCCACGCTGATCTCCAGGCCGTCCGGTACGCGTAGAGCACCGAGCAGCAGTGGCCCACTGCTGGCGATGGGGCGGGGAAGGGGCGGGACCGTGTGCAGCCGGGCGGCGGGCTCGTCGCTGCCGTCCGGAAGGAGGGTGGCGGTGATGGGAGCGATGATGCCGAGTTCGCAGTTGCCGCCGTCGCCCTGGGAAAGCAGCAGAGCCGCGGCGGAGAGGTTCGGGCTGCCGGTCAGGGCCCACCGCTGCCCCTCGGAGACCCACTCGACGAGTTTCCCATGGCGGTACCGCTGGTCGTTGTCGCTGATGACGCGTCCGTCGTACTCCTTCACGAGGGCGGCGACCGACGGACCGTCGAGATCACTGAGCCCGGGCTGGTAGGCGAGGGTGAACCGGCTCGGACGGAAGCGTTCGAGCAGCCGCCGCAGTGCCATCGAGCGCCGGTCGTAGAAGGGCGCGAACACGGCCAGTTCGTCGACGGGCCCCTGCGGCAGCTGATCGATGATCGGCGAACGCAGACTGCTGACGACGCGGACCTGCGACGCCGCAGGTGTCCTGTCGCGGTGGAGCCGGTCCAGTAGCGCTGCGACCCGACCCAGCGCCTGTGGCACTCCGGCGGAGAATCTCACCCATTCCGGTAGGCCGCGCAGCCATGCCGACAGCTCCGGAACCGCGGTGGGACTCTGCTCACCGTCCACCCGCAGAACCGTCCACAGTTCGGCGTTGGCCTGCCACCCGGCCAGCGTGGTGTTGCCGGAGCCGAGGGCGATGGTGGCGTGTTCCGGTCCGGCGAGGACGAACAGCTTGGGATGGAAAGCGGGACCGTAGGCGTATGCCAGACCGGCGAGGTAGCTGCGGCCGGCCCGCCGGACGGAGCGGGGATCGTTCCGGGCCATGGAGACGTCTCCCACCACCGTGACGCGTGCGCCGGTGGCCTGGGTGACGCCGAGGGCGACCTCCTCGAAGAAGCCGAGATCGGCGGTGAAGCTGAGGAAGAGTGCTTCTTCCAGGTTCCGCCCGCCCGCGCGCTCCTCGTCGAGGATGAGGGTCAGCGGAGAGGCGAACGCGGTTGGTGGCTCCACCACGACCGGTGCCGGCGCGGTCTCAGTCAACGAGAGCCCTCCCGCTACTGGTCACCGACCAGTGCTGGTCGTCGTAGTGCAGCACGCCGCAGGTGGCCAGGACGGTCCCGAGCTGGTCCAGCCGTAGCCCGACGTCACCGCGCCCCTCCTGGCTCGTCCGGTACAGCAGCCCGCCCCGCTCGTGCAGCCGGGTCGGTAACCACAGCGTGCCGTCAGCACGTCGGCGGGCCTTGGCCAGCGCGATCCGCTGCGACCGCGCCACCAGGTCGTAGGTGAGTCGGCGGGCGACATCGCGCAGTCTCATGGGCCGCGCCTCGTCAAGCCGCCGCTGGACCCATTCCGGGCCGAGTTCGACACCGCGTTGGCCAAGGAACGCGTCCTGGACCCGACCGGTGAGTTCGGCCACCCGACGGGCACTGGTGGCAAGCACCCGCAGTTCGGCGAGGGGCAAGGGATCACCCGCCCACCTCAGGTCGTGCTCGGCGGGCAACGGCGCTCCGGACGTGCTCTGCGTCGCGGGGAGGGAGGACAGGAACGCGTCCACCGTCATGTCGGGAAGCTCCGCTGCAAAGCGGTCGGCCACTTCCTCGATCGGCACCAGCCCGTCGACCTGCTCCACGAGCCAGGACCACAGGCGGCGCCACGCTCCGACGGAGTAGTTCCGCAGCACCGCTCCGCGCCAGGCACCGGCCGCGTCGATGCCGCAGGTCACGGGATCGGTGGTCAGGAAGTCGCCGAAAGCGAGCACATGGCCGATGTCGCGGGTGAAATATCGGACGGGATGTGTGGCGACCACACGAGCCAGAAGCTGAATCGTCTGTCGTCGCGCTGCCGAGCGGGAACCTGCTTCGGCCGGTGCACCGGGCTTGCACATGAGGTTCGCCAGCCACACCCCGTCAGGATGCTCACCGCCCACACACACGCACAGCCGGTCCCCGAAAGAGGCGAGATCATCCACGTTCAGCGTGTCCTCGGCGGTCAGTTCGAGCAGCCCGCCCAGCCCAGCTCGTAGTGCCCCGGTCTCCAACCGCGGTCCGGGAACCGGCATGGGGCCCGCACCGAGGATGCCGAGCGCGACCTCGGATCCGGCGTACGGTGCCCAGAACCCCCACGAGTTGCCCACATACCCGTCCTTGCCCGGGACCTCGGCCTCGGACATGGTGACCGTGCCGGCGTGCAGCCGCCGGGCCAGGGCATCGACCCCGTGAGCACGCGGCAGCCACTCCAGAGGCTGCGGATGATGCGCGAACGACACAGCGGCCAAAGCCACTTCCGCGCGGCGCAGCAGAGTCTGGGCGGCCGAGACCGTCAGGTCTTCCGCATCGGCTTGCGCCGCGATCAGCCCGTGCAGTGCGTAGTAACGCCCGTGCGGCGTCTGCGTGGTCACCCCGGGGACCAGGTGATCGACCATGCGCGCCACATGCCGCTCCACCGAGAGCGGATAACGGCCCGCGGCGACGTCCAGTCCGGGGCGGCTCCAGCCGGGTCCGTCCACGAGCTCCGGTGTCTGCCCCTTCTCGCCGACGGCGGCCATGCGCTCAACCATCGGACCGAGAGCGGTTGAACACCGCTGGCCGGTAGGTGCCCCGCGCAGTGAACCCTTTTCGGCAACACGGACCGCGGCTGTGCTCGACCATTTCCCGCTGCCACCCCCCTCAGCGCTGTTCAGTCGGGAAACTGATCCGTCATTCTGTCGCATCTCTCGGGGGAGTGGCACTTCGGATGTGAATCACCCAGCTGGACGAGACAGCTCGATGCGGCGACTCTCATCAGGGTCTGATAACCGCCATTATCAAATGAAAAGGGATGTGAATTGCATCAGACGCGAGAACTCGCCTCTCCGCGATAGGAGCCGCCGGAGCAGGCAAGATCCGGCTGCTCGCCACGTGGGCGAGCCGTCCAGGAGCTCCTTGAGCTGCGTCGCAGCACCCCGCGTGACCTGCCAAGACCTCAGTCGTTCTCATCTAATGAACGATTCATTCGCCCTACTCGCGGCGTGTTGGGGGTTGGCGTGGGCGGTTCTTCATGGGGTGTGCCGGGGGCGGCACCGACGCTGTTCATCGTGGGTGGTGCACCGCTGTTGCATCCGGAGACTCAGGTCTTCGAGGGCATGCTCGCGGGGTGGCGGGACCAGCAACTGGCCCGAAATCTGAGCAAGAGAACGATCGAGGACCGCCTGTCGGCGGTCCAGCGGTTCCAGCGCTTCACCAACGAGTGGCCGTGGACTTGGCGCCCGGCCGATGTGGAGGAGTACACCGCCCACCTCAGGAGCGACGGTCGGGAACGGTCCCACTCCACCATCCGCGGGTACCACGGCCACGTCCGGCTGTTCCTGGAGTACGCCGCCGACCCCCGTGGACGGCCGTCAGCGAGCGACTCTTCGGCACCCATCCGTCTCAGGTGTTCTTCGAGTGGAACACGGCCGTGCACGCGGCAGAGTACGAAGGCCGTCCCGGACGGCGTGCCTTGACGAAGCAAGAGCTCCAGCAGTTCTTCGACTACGCCGACGATCAGGTGGCCGCGGCCCGCACCTCGGGCCGCAAGGGCTGGCTGCCGGCCATGCGTGACGCGACCGCGATGAAGGCCACCTACGCCTGGGGGCTGCGGCGTCGTGAAGTGATCAAGTTGGACCTGGCGGACCTGGGCCACAACCCGCATGCTCCCGAGTTCGGTGATCTCGGCGTCGTCTACGTCCGTTGGGCAAGGCGTCAAAGGGCTCCGCGCCCAAGCGCCGCAGCGTTCTCACGGTCTTTCCCTGGTCGGTCAAGGTCCTTGAGCAGTGGGTCGGCAGCTACCGGACTCTGTTCGAAACCGCTGCTGGCAACGGTGCCCTCTGGCCGAGCGAACGATCACCGCGCCTGGACATGGGAGCACTGGGCGACCGGTTCGCCTCCTACCGAGACGCGCTCGGCCTGCCGCGAGGGCTGACCCTCCACTGCCTGCGTCACTCGTATGTGACGCACCTGATCGAGGCCGGATACGACCCCCTGTTCGTCCAGCAGCAGGTCGGACACTCCTACGCCTCCACCACGGCGCTCTACACCTCGGTGTCATCGGACTTCCGAACCCGGACGCTGCGCAAGGTTCTGGACGGCACGATCAGCCGCGCCATCGGCGCCGCGACTGGAGAGGGACTCGGATGATCAGGCGGTTGGGTTACCACTGGCACCTGCGGAGGATCATGGCCGCACACAACATCTGGAAGACCACCGAGCTCATCCCCCTCCTGCGCGAGCGAGGCGTCAACCTCTCCACAGCACAGGTCTACCGGCTAGTGACGGACCGGCCGGAGCGTCTGTCCCTGCCCGTCCTTGCCGCGCTCTGCGACATCCTCGATTGCTCCCCGGCCGACCTCATCGAGCCCTACGTCGAAGCCGACCGCCGCAAACGCACCGCCGGCGAGGCCGCCGTCATCGAGATCAACTCCGACTTCCGGCCCGAACGCGCCCGCATCATCGAGGACTAAGAGTGCCCGCACCGCGCAAGTACACATCCGACCCGAGCCGTTGGCCGGCCTGTGGCCGCTGCGGCTCCTGCTACCCGGCAAGTCAGCAGTGGTCTGAAGGCACCGTCTGCTACTACTGCGTCCGCGCCGCCCGCAACCTCCAAGGCACCTGCGCCGCATGCGGCCACACCGGCATCCTGCCCGGCCTCGATCCGCAAGGTCGCCCTGTCTGCATCCGTTGTTGCGACGTGCCGATCGAGGTCCAGTGCAAGAGATGCGGCGAGGAGAACCTGGCCAACGACAACAACGTCTGCTGGCGCTGTCTGCTCTCGGACCGAATCAACAAGCTCCTCGCCGGCCCCGGCGGCGCGATACCCGAGGATCTTCAGGCACTGGCGCAAGCCATCATCGGGATGCCCCGGCCGAACAGCGGGTGGGCTTGGATCCACATGAACCGACGCGTGCCTGATCTCCTGCAAAGACTGGCCAGCGGCGACATCATCCTCAGTCACGAGGCTTTCGACTCCTTGCCGCGGTCCAGGACGGTCGAGTACGTACGCGGCCTTCTCGGCACCCATGGATGCCTGCCTTGGCGCGACGAGAACCTGGTCGCCTACGACCGCTGGCTCGCGGCAAAAATCGACGCCATCGCGGATGCCGACCAGCGGAAACTCGTCGAACGCTATACCCGATGGCATGTCACGCGACGCCTTCGGGATGGCTCCCGCCAAGGGCCTGTGACCGCGAACTCGTTCCTGCGCGCCAAGCAGCACACCACCCTTGCCATCCAGTTCCTTCAATGGCTGGCGGACCGGGGGCGACAGCTCAACGAGTGCACCCAGCACGATGTCGACGCCTGGTTCGGTGGCGGCACCAGTACCCGCGGCCACGCCAACAACTTCCTCTACTGGGCCATCAAGCAGAGGCTGGTCCACAAGATCGCAGTCCCCTGGCAACCACACGGCAACGGCCCCCTGGCCAGCGAGAAGAACTACGTCGAAGCACTTCGCGCCCTCCTCCTCCACGAAACTCTGCCCACCGCGCACAGGGCCATCGGCATCATGCTCGTCCTGTTCGGACAGCCGGTCTCCAAGATCGTCACCATGCGCATGGACGCATTCCGTGAAGGCCAAGACGGGCTACAGGTCAAACTCGGCAAGGACTGGACGGACATCCCGGAACCGGCTGCCGCTGTGATCCGCTTCCACCTCGCCTCACGCCCGGGCCTCAGCACGGCGGCGAATCCGGACTCCCCTTTGGCGTTCCCCGGCCGGATGCCCGGCCGAACGATGCACGTCTACTCCGTCGCGACGATCCTCCGCGAAAACGGCATCCCCGCCATGGCGACGCGCTCCAGAGCCTGGATGCAGATGGTCCGACAAGCCCCTCCATCCGTCCTCGCCGACGCCCTCGGCATCAACCCCAAGACCGCGATGCGCTACGCCGAACGAGCCGGAACCGACTACCTCGCCTACGCGACCCTGCAAAGGCCCGCAGATATCAACGATGGATAGCGGCCCTGGCCCTCTTCAGTTACCTGCCAGTCACGCCTACAAATCAGCCTTGGTGAGGAGCACTTCCGCCTGTTCCCGGGTAAGAATCGGCGGGGCCGGTGCTGGTGCGGGACACGTGTGTGGGTTGCGGCGGGACGACAGGATCCACTCCGCGAGGGGGCTGTCGGTCTCCACGCTGGCCACGATCCGCTCACGCAGGGCCAGCGGGGTGTCCGGGCGGGCTGCGATCACGTTTCGGACAAAGACGTCCGGGTCTTCTGCCAGCAGATCACGCAGACCAGTAGGCAGGTCCGGATGGGCAGCGGTGGCCTCGCGCACGGCGGAATCTGGGTCGGTAGCCAGGTCCAGCGACGGGGCTGCGTAGGGGACAGCGGCGGCACGGGTTACAGGGTCAGCAAGCAGACCTGGCAGCAGGTCTGCCGGCGGGGAGTAGGCCGAGGCGCTGTCCCTACGGACGTTGGGATCGGCATCCGTCAGCAGAGCCCTACGCACCCAGTCCGGGGCATCGCGCCAGTGCTGGATGATCGACGACCGCACACTGGGCTCTGGGTCTGAGGCCAGGCGGGCCAGCAGTTCCGGCGACAGGTGGTCGTTCATCGCGAGAAACGACCGTACGGAGGGATCCGGATCGTCTGCCAACCGGGCCAGAAGCCCTGGCGGCTCGTCCGCGACGCTGGCGGCGACCCCGCACCGGACCGACGGCTCCGCGTGCTCCGCCAGGCGGGCCCTGACGTCTGCGGGTACGGAGGTGTTGGCCGCGAGGGAACGTGCGGAGCCGAGTTTGACGATCTCTTCGATCAGCTGCTCGGTCAGGTCCCGACGCCTCAGTGCCATCGAGCGGCGGGCCGCCGGATGCCGGAGTAGACGCCACACCAGGTCGGAGGGGAGGTCTTCTTGGGCCGCCAGCCCGCTCAGTTCAGCATCCAGATCCATGGACGGCAGGCTAAGCGGCTGCACGGAGATCCGTGCCACAACGCCCTAATCCCTCAAGCCACCCCACCCACCCACATGTCATGACTGTCTCAAGAGAGGCTTAGTCACCCCTCACGAATAGCCGTCATTACCAACAGATGCACTCCCGTTGTCGGGGTCGGCGTATCTTCTTGCGGCGTCGGGCGGGAATCTGCTGCAAGCGGAGCCGTGACGTGAGACAAGGCCCAGCCTGGTTGCCGAAGCGGCTGATGCGACGATAGATGAGCGGGGGAGGGATGCGCACAGTGGTCACTGCTCTGCCGGACCCGGCACTCAGCTCCCAGGGCCGCTGCCCCTCCTCGTGTCGATGGCCGACATCGCGACTTTCGCCCGGGTGAAGCGCCCTGTCGTGTCCACCTGGCGTCGACGTCACCCGGACTTCCCCGCCGCCATGTCCGAGAACTCGGGACGGCCGCTGTTCGACGGCGCGCAGGTGACCGACTGGCTGATCGCCTCCGGCCTTGGCAACGCCGCCCCGCAGGAGCTCCCGATCCGAGCTTGCCCTTTCGGCATCATCGCGCTGCGGGACCGTTTCACGCCGCGGCAGCTGGTCGAGACGCTGGGCAGCTCGCTGTGCCTGCGCCGGCTCGACGGCCGGCCACTGGCCGACGATGCGAACCTCTCCCCGGCCTTCCCGCCCGACGCCGAAGCCGACGAGGCCCTCTGGTCCGCGCTGCTGCGCCGAGCCGAACGGATCGATGCCGAGGACGATTTCGTACTCCGCGAGCTTCGCGCGATCGACGCCACAGCGGCCCCACCCGCCCGCCTCGCCGAGGACCTGGCCGTATCCGCCTACGACGAGCGTGGCGCGTACGAGTGGCTGCTCGCCGCCCGCTCCCGGCTGGGCCTGGACTCCCTCGCCGCAGACGCTGGCACCCCGGAGGTGCGGAGCCTGCTCTCCCAGCTCACCGACCTCTGCGTCCGCCTTGAGCAGGGCGAGTTCCTCACGCTCGCCGACCCGCACGCCCGGCCCGCGACCTTCTCGCCGCGCTCCTCGACGACACGGAGGACCGCGACCGTGTCACCGTCCTCGCCGCCGACCCCGACGACCGGCTCACCCGCATCATCTCGGGTCCCCGGTCACGGGAACGGCCGGCGCGCTCGGCTGCTGCGCGCTCGCGCCACGACGATGGCCTGATGGTCGGGAGTGTCGGCGTCGTTTGAACCCAAGTTGCGGCGCCCCGACAGGGAGACGGGATCCGGTTACCTCGAATGGAGCCCGTCTAGTGCTCTGACCGCATTGGTCCGCCGGGTTAGTCAGGCTGCGGTCTTGCGAGGATGTCCGCCCCAGCTGCGATCCGCCCTCGGTCGCAGCCTTCGCGTCAGGCGCCCCTTGGTGCCGGACGCCCCTTCGACACACCACCAGATCACCAGCGGTGGCCAGCCCCGCGAAACCCGTCCCTGGCGCCGCGTACCTGTGGTGCGCCAGCTTCAGCGCCAGCCCGCACCCCCACCCGAGCCGAGTACCGCCACGCTCAGGACCTGCGCCGGGCAGCTCGCGACCGCGGAACTCTGCCAGGCCAGCCGCCTCACGACCGGCCAAGCCATGGCACCGCCGAGGGCGCTGGCCCGGCCTCCAACGGCATCGGCACCGCATGCGCACTGGCGCGTAGCGCGATCCCTGGAAAACGGACCGGCCGGAATACGGGCCGCCCGAACTATCGACTGTGCGCAGGACGCACGGGAGCGCGCCGAGTCCGAGGTTACGAAGGCTGTGGCGGCCCTGCGTGATGAGAGCCCAGTCAGGTAGGGCTATTGGCGCGTCTGTCCTGGCCAGGGTCCGGGGCTTGCAGCCGTGCGGGATGTCCCCGCTCCCGGGTTGGTGCCATCCCAGCTGCGGGCCCTTGAAGGGCGCGGGTCGGTCACACCTTCTTGACGACGATCGTGTCCGGGACCAGTTTCTCCAGGTCGTCGACGTCCGAGGTGAAGACGGTGACCTGTCCCTTCTGCTGTCGCGCGATCACGGCGAGCACGGCGTCGATCGCGTACTTGTGGCCGTGCAACTTGGTGTCGGCCAGGAGCCGGCGTGCCTGGCGGGCCTCGTCCTTCCCGATGTCGGCGACCTGGAGCCGGGACAGCACCCAGTCCCAGCGCTGTTCGGTCGTTCTGCCGTCGTACGCCTCGACCAGGGTCATCGGCGACGTCACCACTTCGGCCTCCCCTCGCGCCGCGAGGTCGAGCCAGGCGATCATCCTCCGATCACCGCGCACGGCCAGGGAGAGAGCTTCACAGTCCAGTACGAAGACACGGAGCGGCCTCTGCCCGTGCTCACCGGCTCGCTTGTTCACGCAGCCTCTCCGGCGTTGCGCTGTCCCGAGGCGCGGCGCCGCTCGTGTTCGGCGTCGAGATCCTCCAGCTCGCCGAGGGCCGCCACACGCTCGTCCTCAGTCACGGGACCGTGCTCTTCCTGCAGCCAGTCGACCAGTTCCAGGAGCCGGTCCCGGTCGCGCTTGAAGCGCAGCGCCTCGGTGACGTACGCCGACAGGCCCCGCTCGGCCGCGTCCGCGCGGATCTCGTCCAGGAGATCCTCGGGGATCGTCACGGTTACCTTCTTCGTCGCCATATAAGAGACCATACTCTTGGTATCGCGATCCTTACCAGTGGGGCACGGTCGACCAGTCGACGGTCAGGCGGCCGTGGCAGGGCGTGGGCTGCCGTGGAAGACCTGACTGGTGTGCCAGGAACGGTGGATCGCGGCGACGGGGTGGGCGCCCGGTTGAGGTCCGATGAGTGGGCGGTCGGCGAGCGCGATGACGTGTTCGCGGGCGGCGGGGCTGTGGCCGACGAAGCGCTGGGAGACCAGGATGCGGTGGCCCTCGCCCACACCGAGGACGCCCTTGTCGAAGAGCTTGTGGTGCAGCGAGCACAGGCACAGCCCGTTGTCGACGTCGTCCGGACCGTCGAACGCCCACCAGCGCACATGCGCGGCCTCCAGCCCGACCGGCACCGCGCCGATCCTGCCGTCGTAGCCGCAGAATGCGCACCGGTATTCGTAGGCCGTCAGGACCCGCTCCCGCATCCGAGGGTCCCGCCGCCTCCGCACGGCGGCCGAGAATTGTCCGGTCTCCCCCGGCGGGTCCAGCTCCAGGCCGACGGATTCGCACAGGTCGCCGTGGAGCGAAGGCGGGAAGTGCAGGTCGAGCAGGACCCGTGCCATCCGGCCGAGCAGCTCCGGCTCACTCCGCAGCGCCGCCCGCAGTTCCGGCGCCAGCCGCCCCGCGGCCCCCGTGGCCCGCAACTCCCGCACCTCGCTGCCGGGGCTGCCCGGTCCGCGATCGGTGCGCACCTCCCACACGCCGTCGCTCACCAGGTGGTGGAACGGGTAGGCCGGAGTCGTCCTGTTCGGCGGACCGTACGCGGTCAGCAGCCGCTGCAGATCCTCCTCCACCGCGCTGTACCGCAGTTCGTCGGCGGCATCCTGCTGGAACCGGCCGAGCGCGTAGAGCAAGAGCAACGGCTTGTGCGGAGCGCGGGTCCCGCTTCTGGTCCACTGCCTCAGTTTCGCGGTGCGCTCCAGCCAGTCCATGACAGGCGATCGTAGTCGCGCCTCGTCGATCAGCGATCTGCGCAGGTGCGGAAAGCCTAACGAGCTGTGGCGAGTTGATCGCGACGTGTCGTCACCAGGTGGCGCCATCGTTCGCGAGTCTGTTGTTCGCCGTCGATCCACCGTGCTCGCGCGATGTGCTCGGGGAGCGGAAGGCCGGCCATGAAGTGGGCGATGTCGACGTGGTGGGCATAGTCGCCGTTCTGCTTGCTGAGCGCATCTGCTGGGGCAGGACGGCAGCGGCGCTGAAGCGGCTCAGCAGCCCGCCTTGGCGCAGGTGGTCCTCGATCGGTTCGCCCGGGTGGTACGTGCCGTATGTGCTCGGCGAGACCGGCCGTCACGGCCTGCCACTGTGCCTGCCGGTTCGTGAACGCCTACTCGCCCTCACAGGTCGAACAGGCTCTCCTGGAAGTTCTCGACGACATCCCGTCGCGGGTAGAACAGGCCCAGCAGCAGGAACGTCTTGGGGCGGGCCGCGACGTTCCCGACGAAGCAGTGCATGGCCTTCTCCGAAGTGACCATCCGGTCGAACCAGCGCTCACGAAGCTTCTCCTCCACGCCGTCCTTCCCGTACTGGCGAAAGAACTTGCGGTACGACTCGCCCGCCTCCCAGTCCCTCAGTCCCATGTCGTGACCACCGCACTCCTGGTCCGCGCATCGGAAGCTGTACCGGAACTCAAGTGGCACCCACTCCAGTTGGCGGAGGTCCTGCGCGAGCAGATCCAACTGATCTGCCAGGGCCGCCTTCGAAGCAGGCCAGGGCTCGGCAGGAGCGAAGCGGAAGCCGGTGAACTCCGCTGGGCGGAAGACACCGATCGACGTGCCTCGAAGTTCCTGGTCCCGCTTTATGGAGCACAGGGACGGCGCCACCAGGGGCTGAACATGCGAGAAGCGTTCGCGCCAGCCGTCCGCTGTCCCGAGGCGCTCGATGACCTTGAGGGTCTGCAGATTGGGGCGCAGACTTTCGGGACGGCGGTCCCCATGGTGTCGCCGCACGTCGACCTCGACGATCGTGTACTTGGCGAACTGGCTCTCCTCGTTCAGCAACCGGAACGGAACCGGGAAGAGCCGCACATGCTGGGGTGTTTCCTGGTCGAGCCGTATGCCGGCCACGCAGCTCGTCTCGTGGTACTTCGCGGACAGTTCCGGATAGGTCTTGACCGTGATCATGATCCGTGCGCGTTGCCAGATCCCCGATCCCATGGTTGCCCCCTCCACAGATCTCCCGATCCGATGGGAGGAGAGGTATGCGATACGGGCAAGAGCGCGTGCGGGAGCGAGGGGTGAAGTCAGGCCAGCGGATTTACCGGCACGGCGGCCCGCTTGCGAACCGTCTCCAGGACGACCTGCCGGTGGCAGCGGCTCTCGTCCTTCTCGAAGCACAACACCGCCACCCGCGACAGCCGGGCATGCTCCGCGAGGCGGTCAAGATCGGCCTGCGCCTCCTCGGACCGCAGCAGGCCACGGAAGCGCGCGCGTCCCACCTCGACCCGGCCGTCCCAGAAGGGCTCCCTGTTGTCCTTCGGGTTGCCCAGGCCACGCAGGTGCGTGTACTCGATACCGGCCTCCGCCAGAGCATCTCCGAGGCGCGTCTTGCTGAAGCCCTTTTTGCGGCTGATCGGCGTGAGCCGTACATCCGCTACGACACCGATGTGGCTGTCGACGAGCGCGGCGACGAACGAGTCGATGTCCCGCCCTTCGTATCCGGCGGACCAAAGACCGGGCGCGACGGGCGCGACCTGGGTCGCCCGGAACAGATCATCGAGAGAGACTGCAAGAGCCTCGGCCACTGCGCCAACGGTCAGGAAACCTGGCTGGATCGCTCCCTCGCTCTCCAGGCGGTTCAGCGTCCCGACGGCGACGCCTGCTTCCTTGGCCAGCCGTTCCCGCGTCCACCCACGGTCTTCCCTTAACGCACGTACCCGCTGGGCGAGCGCACGGGCCCGGTCGTGAGGAGGAGCTGAGCTATGACCTGCCATATGCGGTGTTCCTAACGCCCGTTGAGGCGGCCCGCCGCGGTGTTCCTGGTCAGCTACGAGCCCTGGATTCGCGAACGCGCAGGTCCGAGGGCGCACAAGCACCGCTCTTCCTGCGGCACTGGAGACTGCTCCTGGGAGAAGCCGACCAAGATCTTCTCCCAGATTTCTCCCAAACGATCTCCAGGAACCCGTCAGGGGCCTGATCCACTCGGTGGATCAGGCCCCTGACCTGGTACTTCACTGTCGGGGTGGCGGGATTTGAACCCACGACCTCTTCGTCCCGAATGAGGTTCGGGCGTGATCGACACCGGGTGGTTTGCTGTTTTCCCTGGTCAGGTCGTTGGGGTGGGGCGGTCCCGGTTGGTGTCGAAGGGACTCGGGGAGCGGGTCGGCTCCCAGATGGCTCCCAGAACCCGACACGGAGGCGTCGGCGTCCCTACGCCCGGCGTGACAGGTCGTCCACCAGGAGGTCGAGGGTCGCCTCCTCATGGAGCGCGACGCCGAGGGCGGTCATGGCGGGGGCGAGATCCGGGTCCCAGTCCGCGTCGACCGGCTGGCCGTCGAGGGCCAGTTGAGGGATGCCCTCGGCCTGACTGCGAGCGGCCAGGTGCTCGTAATCCGCGGTGCCCATGCGCCACGGCCGGGCTTCGTAGCGGCGGATGACCCGGTTGGCCAGAGCGATCCCCGGCCAGTCGAAGTCGCCGTGGTACGCGAAGCGGCAACCCGTGGCGGTGAGGGCGTCGAGAAGAGTGAAGACCACGGTGGCCGCGCTGCCGGAGGTGCACACCAGGGGCTGGACGCAGGCCGCGTCCGCCGCGGCTTCCACCACGCGCGGATTCTCACAGATGTGGATGAGCGTTCCGGTGGGGAGCCGCAGCCGGAGGCCATGCAGGTCGCGTGGTGTGACGTGCACTTCGGCGTGATGGTCGGCTCGCTCCCGCAGAGCACGCTCCCGCCAGCCCTCGCCGTCGGGGCGCAGTCCGTACGTCAGCACCGTGCTGGAGACCTCGTCCGGCGTGACGGACACCAGCCGCCACAGAGCGCGTCGACCGGCCGCGTCGTCGGGGAACTCGGTGCCGTGGGCGAGGGCGACCCCGCGTTGGACGAGGCGTGCGAGCCAGGTGCCGTCGTCCAGGCCGTGCGCGGAGCCGGTCGTCATGGCGGCGAGTTCTCCTCGACCGCGTGTGCCGTTGCGTTCGGGTCCGTCGGGTCCGAGGAGAGCGGTGAGGACTTGGACCGCCTGCTGGAGTGTCCATATCGCCGCTTCGGGCGTCACTCCTCTCGGAACACCGGAACGGCGCAGCAGGTCGTACCACTGCCGGGGCCATTCCTGGTCGGCGAGTGGGGAGGCGTCCAGTGACGAAGCAAGAGACGACCACACCTGTTCACGCCGTGCCGCCACGTCCGCGCGGGCGGCACGGCGGTCGGTGAGTGGCGGGCCGAGTTCCTCCAGGGTCTGTCTGAGGCCGAGTCCGGCGGCCGAGGCGCGTAGCCGTGCGTCGAGCACGTCGAGCCGTATGGTCACGGCGGCACCTGTGAGGGGTTTGCCCAGCAGGAGAGACAGGTCGTTGCGTTCCTGGGCGTTCATCGCGGTCAGTCGGAGCGAACCCGTGGCCTGTACGCCGTTGCTCTCCAGGCGTTTGCGTGCCCCCTGCCAGAGCCGGGTGAGTCCAGGTCCCGTCAGCCAGTCGCGCGTCGCGGCGGGCAGCCCGCTCATACGGACACCAGACGCCGGTGCCGGCCGTTCCAGGTGTAGTGAAGGGTGGCCACCCCGCGTACGTGGGGATCACGGAGGCACTCGTATATGTGCAGGGACGGAACCTCGGGCCAGTTGCCCATGAGCCGCTCGCTGGTGAGGACGAAGTCGAGATCGAGGTCGACGAGGATACGGCCCAGCCGGCCGTGGGTGGGTTCGTCGACCTTGGCGAAGGCGTCGTCCAGGAGGATCAGCCGTGGCGCGTGCGGTGCTGACTCGGCGAGGCTGGTGAAGTGGGCGGCTGCCGCGGCGAAGAGCACGAGGTAGGAGAGGACCCGTTGTTCGCCCTGGCTGAGACCGGTTCGGCCGGTCAGTTTCCTACGGCGGCCCGGAGCCGCGTCCTCGACGACGAAGGTGTGGAAGCGGAACCAGTCGCGGTAGTCCAGCGCGGTCCGCAGATGGGCGGCGTAACCGGCTGACGGGTCGGCACGGCGGGCGTCCTCGATTCGGCGTTGCAGCACCTCGCGCAGCTGCTCGGTCTGGTCGCGCGTCCTGAGGCTCGACGGACTGCGCAGCAGCTCGACGGCCGCGCGCACATCCGCGTCCACGTCCTCGTCCAGCTTCCACAACAGCTCGACACCGAGGCCGTGGGAGGTGCGCACGGTCCGCAGGGTGTCGTTGAGAGCCGTGACCAGGTTCGCTGCGGTGATGACCTGTGCCGAGAGGTGGTCGCCGAGCTCGCCGGTCAGGAACCGCTGGAACACTTCGCGTTCGCGTTCGGTGAGCCGTCCCCGGGCCTCCGCCGCCTGGACTGCGATCCGCTCGCCCACGGCCGCGACGTCATGGGACCCGTGGTCGTCGACCAGACGGCACACCTTGATCCCGTCTCGCTCCTCCAGCTGCGCGTCGAATCCGCCGGCCAGTTGGTCACGCAGATCGGTGTGGCGGTTGAGCAGGGTGCTGTCCGACACCTCGCCCTTCGGGCGGCCGAGGGCATGTTCCACGGCATCGGCGAGGGCCCGCAGTGCTCGTAGACGGCTGCGCACGTCCGCGCCGAGATCGTCCGACATGTACTCGGGGAGTGAAGCCCGGTCAAGCCCGGCGCCGCGCACCACCTCGGGTCGACTGAGAGCGCCGCGAAGAGCGCTGCCGACGTCGATGACCGCGGTCTCCTGATCCACCAGGCTCCCGCGCAGGCGCTTTTCGTCCTCTTCCGCGCGTACGCGCAGGTCGTGGAAATCGTCGCGAGCTCGTTGTGCCGTGGGGAGCGCTTGGACGGTGTTCGCGATGCGCTGCTTGGTCTCCTGCTCGCGGGAGAGGATCTCCTCCTCGGACGACCCGATGGCCTCCTCACGGGTGCGCAGGTCCTGCTCGGCGGTGCGCAGGCCGGTGAGGTGGACCCGGTAGCTCTCTTCCGCGGCCAGGCGATCCTCGCGGGCGCGTCCGTACCGGTCGGCATCGGCCTGGTTCGTACCGAGCCGCTCGCCCGTGCCGCTGACGGCCCTGCGTAGATGCCCGATACCGCTGAGCAGGCCGGCCAGTGCGGTGCGCACACGGTCCAGGGAGGCGGGGTCGCCGGGCAGGTCGTGGGCGGTCGCGGTGGCCTCCGCCTCGGTCCGCGCCGATACCGCAAGAGCGCGTGTCTCTTCCGCCAGCCGCGCCGCCCTGGTTGCCTTGGCGGTCAGGTCGCGCAGCGTCCGCTCGGCTGATTCGGTCCTGCTCCAGGCGTCCGCGAGATTCCGTGCCCTGGGGAAATCCCGTTCCGCGAGCGTGAGAGCCCGACGCATGGCATCGGCTACGACGAGCTCCTCGCGGACCTCGGCCAGCCGCTGCTGAGTCCGCGCGATCTGCTCCTCCAACTCGGAGAGGATGCGCCGCCGAGTCTCTGCGCGTACGGCGGCTCCCACGTACTCGGTGTCGGCCTTGTCGTGACGACCGCTGAGTACGCCCAGACGCCAACTGCCGTCGTAGAAAACCGCATTGTGCGCGGAGGTCTCCTGCGCCGATGCGAGTGCAATGGTGGCCAGCAGACCCTCCACCTGCTCGGAGGTGACGCCGCAATCCGGTTCAGGGGCTGGGCGCAGGGCCGAGGCGAGAGTTGGTCCTTCGGACAGCGCGGGACCCGGCTGGAGAAGGGTGTCCCGGGTGCGTGGATCGAGAAGGACGCCGTCCGCACTCACCCACGAGTCCAAGATCCCGCTTGCCTCCAGCGCCCCTTCCAGACCGGCTCGTTCGGCAGGAGCCAGGTCGTCCGCAAAGTCGACGAGACGGTAGAAGGGGGCTCCACTGCCCGGCGTCCTCGCGGCGGCTCGATGGTGCGGCGCCGGCGGCTCGGGGTCGGTACGTTGTTGCCAGTCCCGCTTCTGCTCCGCCAGGTGGTCGAGTTCCTCGCCAAGCCGGTTGACGCCGAGTGCCAGGGCATCCCGGCGTCCGGTGAGTTCCTCGCCGTACGGCTCCAACGCGGCCTGCGCGGTCCGCCACGCCTGGCTGTCGATGTCGGGCGGCAGCGTGCGGTCGACGAACGGCGCGTCGGTAGAGGTCTCGTGGCCGACGGTGGAGTGGACGGCGTCCAGTGACGGGCAGCCGGGACCCAGCGCATTCCGCGTGCGCGCCGCCCACTCGGCGACTTGACCGGAGTAGGCGCCGCTCTCCTCGGCGACCTTCTGGCGGCTGCCCTCGACATGGCCGGCGGCCTCTTCCGCCTCGCCCTCCAGCCGTTCCCGCTCGGCATCGGCCTGAGCTGCCCCGGCCCGGGCCTCGTCCGCCCGTGAGATGAGGCGGGTTACCTCCTGAACCATCCGGGCCCGGTTTCTCGCGACCGCCCCGGCGTCCTCCAACTGGGTCTGCCAGGACCGCAGCCCTTCCTGCGCCGTGACCGTGTCCACACGGGCCACCGACCGGTGCCGTACGGTACGCGTCTCCCCGTCCGGAGTCGTCAGTTCGGTCTCGGTGGCCTGGGCGAGAACCGTGCGCGGCAGAGCCACCGCCTCGCCGAGATGGCCGGTAGGAAGCCCGGCCTTTTCCGCCTGCGTCAGCAACTCCCGATGTTCGGTTCCCAGCTCGGCCAGTCGGCTTCCGAGGTGTTCGACACCTTCGGCCAGCCGCTCCGCCGAGCCCTCCTCCGCGTCATGGGCGTTGCGCAAGGTGGTGAACGCGGCCACGGCGGCGGTGTGCAGCGCCTCCACCGTGCCGCGGCGCTCCGACAGTTCGCGCAGGCTGCGGTAGGCGTGACTGGCGTGCAGGGCGGCCAGGTCGGTCCGGGCGTCCTGTTCCTCTTCGCGCAGGGTCTCCAGTCGGCCCTCCAACTCCTCCTCCTGCGTCCTCAGGTCGCTCGTCCGCTGTGCGGCGTCTCCGGCCGCCCGGCGCCGCTGAGCGAGGACGCCCAGCTCGTGGCTCACTCCCTTGGCGGAGGTGCGCAGGACCCCGGCCAGGTAGCCGCGGTAACTGGTGAGGAACGTACGCAAGGCCGCGTCGGTGCGTTCCAGGCGGCCGAGTTCGTCCCGTACGGCGTCGAGGTCGTGGAGGTTGCGCGCCACCTTCTCGACCACGTCCTCGTCGAGCCCCGGCAGGGTCTCGCTCAGCAGGGAGACCAGGCCCCCGTGTTCGATCCGGTCGCCGACCGTCGGGCGCCGCAGCCGGTGGAGGAGCTGGGTGAGATTGCGGTAGCGCGTCGCGTCGGTTATGCCGAACAGTTCCCGGGCCACACGTGAGCGGTGCTGGACCGCACGGTCGGTCGTGTTGTCGGAGCCGACGATCTCCTTGAGCCGTTCGACCGGCAGCGGCTTACCGGCCTCGACCAGGTGCAGGTCCTCACCGATCCGCAGCGGGGTGACGAAGAACGTCGGCAGCGCCTTCTGCGTCGACTTCGAGGCGCGGATGGCGGCACCGAGCGTCAGGTGGCGGTGACCGCCGTCGTCGGCCGTGCCACGGAACTCCACCCACAGATACCCGAGACGGTTGGTCTGCTCGAACCCGTCCAGCATCAGCCAGGCAAGTGTGGTGCGGCCGGTGCCTGTCGCGTCCAGTGCCCGGGAGTCGCCGTCCAGAAGATACGGAAGCAGCATCTCCAGGGCCTTGGACTTGCCCGCGCCGTTCTTGCCACGCAGCAGCAGCCGCCCGTCGCCGAAGGAGAACTCCTGCTCGTCGTACTGCCAGACGTTCTGGATGCCCGCCCGGTGCAGCCGGAAGCGCGCGCCGGTGGTCGTCGCGGGGCCGGAACGCGGCAGCGGAACGAGGCCACGCGCGTCGGTGGTCATAGCGGCAACTCCTCTTGAGCGTCAGTGCCTTTGCCGACTGCGGTGGCCGGGCGCACCGTGACTTGGGTGGCGTAGCGAGCCGCTGCGGCCAGCAGCACCCAGCCGTCGCCGCCGGGCCGTGCGCCATGGACATCGGTCACCGTGCGTCCTTCCGACGCCTCTTCGACGTACCCCTCCGGCAGTCCTTCGCCCTCGGCGCGCAGCCGGCCCGCGCGGTCCATCAGCCGCATGCGGACCAGCAGGTCCAGTACGGCCTCTCGCAGGGAGGGAAGGTCTTCCAGGTAGCCGCGTTGCCAGTTGCTGCGCTGCCCATACTCGGTGATGAGCTCGGCGAGCACCTCGTCCACCAGGCCGTCCGGGACGGCCACCCCGATGATGAGTGTCCCGCCGGTCGCCGGATGCCCCGGTTCCTGCGGCCGAAGGCGTTCCACGAGCCGTTCCGCCAGCAGCAGCGCGGCCTGTGCGACGGTCCCCGTGCCCGGCAGGTGCAGATCCGTGAGTTCTTCCTCGGGGTCCACCAGCGCCACGCCCTCGGCACGGATCTCCATCTCCAGACCAAGGAGTTCGGAGAAAGCCTGGGCCTCCCGGCGCTGCCGGGTGCGCAGCCAGTCACGCTCGGCGTCCGTCAGCTCGTCGAGGTGGACGACGGGTGTCTCGACGAGCATCCGGCGCACGTAGGTGCGTGGTCCGCCGAAGCCCGGGTCCGCTGCCCGCCGGACCAGGTCGGCGCCGTTCCGTGCCTGGGAGAGCGGGCCGGCGACGATCACGCGTGCCAGCTCCCGGTCTATCGTGATCAGGGCTTCTCCGCCCGCCTCCTGCGCAAGTGCGGCCACATGGCCCTCGGTCTCGATGAGCACGTCCCAGTCGACGAGCTGGCGCAGAGCCGCGACCAGTGTTCGCTTCCCGGCCGCTCGGCCCGTTTCCTCCAGCTCGATTCCGGCGTCGGCTGCGGCAGCCCTGATATCGGCGACCAGGTGTGACAGGAGCATCTGCTCGGGCGCGGTCACCAGCACGGACAGGGCGAGCGCGAGGCAGGCGTACGTGTGTGGGGTGAACGGGGTGCCGGTGGAGCGCTCCAGCCGATGACCCGAACCCGTCCCCAGCCCCGCCTTGAACAGGCGGGCGTAGGAGCTGTCGACCAGCAGGCGGTAGCCGAGCACCTGCTGGAACCGTTTGCCCAGCCAGTCGGCGTGCCTGCGGATCAGCGGGAAGAGGTCGGCGTGGGGGCCGTCCGATGCGATCAGCGGGTGGGCGAGCAGCAGCCGGGCGGCGGTGCGGCGCTCGGCTGCCAGGGCTACGTCGTGAGTCGAGGGGAGGGTCATGACACGCTCGCCTCCGCTTCGCCGCCGACCGCGGCGGAGGTGCGACCGATGTCCAGCTCCAGGTCGTCCAGCAGCAGGTCGCCGTCGGCCGAGTACAGCACCGTTCGCGTGCCCGCCGTCCGGCGCACTGTGAGGCGGATACGCAGTTCGGCGTCTTCACTACTGGCCGAGTCGAGGTCGAACACCGCCGTCCTCTCCCCTTCCGTGCTGACGGGCCTGCTGAGCTGTGCGTTTCCGAGCGCTGTGGCCAGTAGCTCCAAGAGCAGGCCGAGCGCCGCTGACGTGAGGCGTACCTCGGCGAACCGGCCGGACGCGCTGCGCAGTTCGTCCGCCGCCGCTGCCCTGGCCGCTGCCCGCTGCCGTGCGGCCTCCCGCAGCAGCTGCTTCTGCGCGGAGTGGTCCTCCACCGCGGAGGCCCGGCCCCGCTGGGCGCGGCTGCCTCTTTCACGCAGGGCCACCGGTACCTCGACCACCGGACCGGTCCACCAGCTTGTGTAGGCGGGCACCACCTCGTCGGTGGCCGGAGGTATGCCCAGATGGCGGGCGCCGTACAGCCCGAAGGCGGCGACAGCGATGTCGTGTGCGTCCTGCGGCGCCGCTTCGTCGAACCAGCGGGCCAGCCGCAGCAGATCCTTGCGCCGGGACATCTCCCCGGTAGCCGACCGCAGCATTCGCTTGGCGTTGGCGAGCAGCGACTGCAACGCGCGCAGAGTGGCATCGCGTAGCTGGTCGACCTGGCTGCCCTGGCCGTCAGTGTTGCTGAACCAGCCGCGCAGGCCCTCCCAGTCCGCGAATTCGCGGCCCCGGCTGCGCTGGATCCGGACGTCCGGGCGGCTTTCGCCCTGCGCCTGCGTCGAGAGCCCGGTGAGCCCCTGGGCGTGGGAGTCCAGCCGGTCCAGCAGAGCCGGGATGTGCGGCCACAGGGTGTCCAACGCCGCCGAAATCCGGGGCGCGCGGAACGCCACGTCCTCCGTGATCGCCTCAACGTAGTCCAGGAGCAGCTCCTTGAAGCCCTGGTACTCGGCGCTGTCCAGGTCGTAGCGGGACAGCACCTGGCCGAGGTAGGCGTAGAAGTCGCGTATGGAGTCCGCGAACTCGGTGAACTGCACGAACAGCGTGCTGATCCGCTCAAGTCCGTCCTGCGGCTCGACGCCGCCCGGCGCGGTCACGAGGTCGGCCAGCTCCCGTAGTCCGCGCTCGACCAGGGCCAGCAGTTCGTTGCTCACCTCGCGGGCGGCGTCGGCCTCGGTTAGGACCCCGTCGGCGTCCCGCTGGATACGTTCGCCCAGTTTCGACAGCTGGTAGCGCGAGCGGGAACGCTGGTACTCGCTGATGCTGGACGCGTTCACCGTGTGGCTGCTGCGGAGCAGGTTTCCCCACTGGACCAGCTGTTCCAGTCGGACTGTGAGGGTGTCGGCGTCGAGTCCTGCGGCGGAAGCACCGGTCTGGCGCAGTTTCGCCATGATGTCCGGGACGGCGAGATCCGCCAGCAGCGTTCCGCAGAAGACCCGCATGATCGCGACGTGCTCCAGCCGCTCGGGCGCGCTGAGGTACGTGTACGCGTTCAGCCGCCGCCGCCGCCGCCGCGCCTCCTCGTCGGCGTCCTGACCTGCACCGGATACTGATGCCCCCATGCCCGTGAGGTTACGCGGCGCATACGGGCGCCGCCGGTGGGTGGCCGAAAATGCCACGGACGTGTGCCGGCCTGTGGCGAATCCCGCGGGAGCGGCATGTGCGGCATGTAGGCGTCCGGCGTCCCGGCTCACCCTGAATGGGCCCTTCGGTTTCTGTGCTGAGTGGCCTCCAGGAGAATGGGGTACGTTCAGGCCGATATCGATGGGGGCGGAAGACGGAAGGAGGCACGCGGTGTCGTACGAACCCAAACTCGCCGCGGCTCTTTCCGGCGCGACGCTGCGCCAGCTGTCCCACTGGCGCCGAGCCTCCGGGCCCAAGGGCTCCGTGCTCGTGCCCGAGATCTCCAGTGAGAGGCCGATCCTCTACTCGTTCCGCGACGTTGTCGCACTCCGTATCTGTGTGCAACTGCGCGAAGAGGCTTCGTTGCAGAAGATCCGCCGTGCGCTGAACACGCTCCGGGAAGATCTCGGCGAGTCGAAGCACCTCTCCTCGTACAAACTTGTCGCGGGTCCGGACACGATCTATCTGGCTGAACCCGACCATGCCGTAGACCTGATCAAGGGGGGCAACGTGGTCATCCACCAGATGGTGGATGTTCTCGCGCCCTTCTATAAGGACGGCCGTAGCATTCCCGCTCTGCTCACTCCCCGTGAGCACGTCGCGGTCGACGCGTCGGTCCGCGGCGGAGAACCGGTCATCCAAGGCACCAGGATCCCGGCGTCAGATGTCGCTGCCCTCGTAAGAGACGGCATCCCGCCGGACCAGATCGGTGAGTTCTACCCAGGGGTGACGGCAGAGGCCGCCCGGGACGCCGCCGACTTCAGCGAGTACGTCGACAGCTATGGCAGCAGCGAGCCCCGGCAGGTCGTCGCTTGAAACTGCTGCTCGACGAGAACGTGCCGCGCCCCATGGCCGAGATCGTGCGCATCCTGCTGAAGGCCCATGAAGTCGTTCACGTCCACGACCTCAAGGGCTGGACGGGCACGAAGGACATCGAGCTGTACGCCAAGGCCAAGGCCGACGGCTTCGAGGTCGTCATCACCAACGACACCAAGCAGCTCAGCCGGCCACTCGAAGTGGCGGCCATCGCACAGTCGGGCCTGCATCGCATCGAGTACCGCCAGAACAACAAGCACGGTGGCCTGGTGGGCCTGGGCACGGCGATCGCCACTGTCTGCGCGGCCCTTCCTCACGCCCTGTCCGAACTCGAAGCAGCTGACGGCCAGCGTCTCGTCTCTCTGACGTCGATCGACCCGACCCGGCAGAAGCGCCTCCAGATCACGGACCCGGCCGTCGCCCCGCCGAAGCACTGGCCGGGGCGTGATTCGACTGCTGAGTCCTGACGCCTCGATACCCGAGGGCTCCCGGCGCCGGTAACCCATTGGAATCGATGCGGGGAATGACCTCGCATCGCTGCCTGCGCTTCGTCTCATCAAGGTTCACTGCCGAGCTCTTCCTGGAGTTCGGCGATGCGTTGTTGGGTTGCCGCCGCGTTCTTCTGCTGACGGGTCAGCTTCGCCTCGGCGGCTGCCAGTTCCCGGGCGAGCCGCTCTCGATCAGCTGCCGCCCGCTCACGGATGGTCCCGTCATCGCGGTACGCGGGCCCTACTCGCTCACTGCTCACTACGCCGCGACGCTCTCCGCACTCTGGGCAGTCGACGACGCGGGCGGAGACGCGGGTGTTCTCGCGATGCTGAATGTAAGGCACCACGTGGTCGCAACGGAGAGTGAGATCCCAACTATCGAGGTCCTTCGTGCGTTCCTCCCGTGAGGGCCAGGAAGCGAACAGCCTGGCGAGCTTCTCCATCTGCTTCGGCCCCATCGGCGGTGGTGGGCAGCAGAAACAGCAGTGCGTTACCCGAGAACCGCTGACGGTCCACCGGGCGTCCCGGCAGTCGACGTGCCGCTCCCGGAACTTCTGGTTGGCTTCCTCGTATTCGAGCTTCTCCGCCTCGGACAACTTCAGGAGGGGTGGCCAGCTCCCCAGCCCATCCGTCATGGGCAGTCCGCAACCGCGGCAGGGCTCACCAGCCACGTACTCCGCCCAGCTGAGGCGTGTACCTTCTCGCTCCCACTGCTCATCCCGCTCACGGCGCCGCCGGTCATCCGCTTCGGCTTCGAGGGCCGAGCGCAGAGCACGCTTGGCGGCTCGTTGCCGCTTCTGCTCCTCAGTGAGCTTGGCCATGGGCTTCATCCTCCGCTGCGCCGGGTTCCTGTGCACGACCTCGGAATCCATGCTGGCGTGGCCGCCCCGTTTGCCGGCTGCCCGTGTGCCGGATGACAACTTGCGACCGGGCTCGGATCGCAAGCGGCTTCAGGCGACTGATGGCGTCCGGTGCGGGCAGCCGGAGGTGGATGATTTGATACGCCGTCAGCGAGCCCTCTACAGAGGGCATGAACAACAGGGCATATGACGCAAGGGGCAATCTTGCCAGCCCGGCACCTGCCCTGAACGGGGATCTGCGTGATGTCTGTGACTCAGCGCTACGGCTGGTCACGCTTCTAGGTGTAGGTGTCACGGGAAGTGATGCCCCCGGCTGTTTCAGCACCTGGCTGGTCCCTGAGGGCCTGGCCGAGTCCCGCCCTACCTGGGGATCGTCCGGTCTGATGCCATGGACGAAGTGCAGGTTGGAGCACCATCGTTGGGGGCGATGTGGGGACATCCACGCGATGGAAGGGGCCGAACGGCGATCCGTGGAGCGCCGCCGGGAGGCGGCTGGCGCGCTGGCGGGATGACTCGCGCAACGCGGATCAGCGGCTGGAGGAGATCGCGGCGGACCACCTGAGCGCCCTGCACGAGACACTCCGTGCCGATCGATCGGCCTTCGGGTTGTACGACACGGCCTGTGCGGCCGGCGAACGGCTGGCCGGGGCTCTCGGATCGCTAGCCACGGAGGGCGCTGAGTCGGAGGACGTGCTCGTCGCGCGTCTCGTGTCGGAGGTCGGAGGGGACGGCGGCACACTCGCCGACGCCGCGGTGCGCAGGGGGATGGCCGCGGCGGTCCGCGATGTCCGGAGCAGACATCCCGAGCTGGACGACGCCATGAGCGGAGGCGCAGCCGGCGGTGGCTTCACTTGGGACATCCTGTGCGACCTCTACCAGGTGTTCTTCGCAGACATGCTGGGGGAGTTCCTCAGGTCCGTTGTCGCCGAGCACGTCAAGTTGGCGGTCCCTGTGCTCATCGCGACCGATCCGGAAAGCAGGATCGCTGACTGGGTCGCGGAGAAAGTGGTGGACCTGGTGCCGAATCCCTGTGAGGAGTCCGCCGAAGCGACGGACCTTGCGCAGGCTGTGGACACCGCGCAGTCGGTGGTGGGCGCTGTACAGGATCCGGCGGCTGCACTGCCCAAGATCGCCGAGTTATTGGTACCGCGGGCGGTCGGAAAGGTGCTGGGCCTGATCACTGAGGAGACCACCGGAGCGGAGGGAGCTGCGGCGTGACCGATTCCGACGACTTCCTGTGGTGGCGTGGCCCGCAGGGCGACCGACCTCGTGGCGACCGCTGGACGGAGATCGGCGAAGAAGCCTTCCAGGAAAAGGAGCGCCGCATCACTGGTCGGCACCATCTGCCCGGTCCCGTCCCCGACTGGGCCGAGGATCTGTTCCGCGTCGCCAGGGCTGCGTTCATCGCCGACAAATACGTACGCCGGACCGGAGTACGGGATCGGTGGACCCGTCGTATCAGCCTCGCCGTACCCGTAACAGAACACGAGCGATGGGGAAGCGCAGCAGTCCGTACCCACCTCACTGCGCTCCTCCAAGTCCTCACCGGGGACCTATGGAATGTGGACTTCCGGCCTCTCACCGGTCACTACGTCGAAGAGGCACTGGTCTCTCCGGACGACCCGCGCGCCTCGGAAGTCGCCTTGTTCTCCGGTGGACTGGATTCGCTCAGCTGGGCCGCCACCCGTTCGCGCGCTGACGACTCCCGACCGCTGCTGCTCGTGATGTTCCGCGAGATCGGCCTGCTGCGGCTCCAGCAGCGGGTGTACAAGGCCGTCGAACGACTGGGCGGAACACGACCGGTGCTGCTGTTGCCGATGAGCCAGACCCCGGCGGGCGACGGCTCGGGGTCGCGGCTGGAGACCTCCTCCCGTACACGTGGTCTGCTGTACGCGGCGGGCGCGATCCGCGCGGCCACCGCGCACGGGGTGGGTACCGTCCACATCCCCGAGAACGGCCAACTCGCCCTCAATCCGCCGCTGACACCAGCACGTTCGGCCGCTTGCTCCACGCGCTCCGTACACCCGCGGACGCTGGCCAGTCTCAACGCCTTGGTGACTGCCGTGAGTGACACGGAGAGTGCGGTGCAGGTGATCAACCCCTTGGCGCAGCTTACGAAAGGCGAGGTGTGCAAGGCCGGACGTGATGCGGGGCTCAGGCCGTCCGACCTGGAGTCCACCCTGAGCTGCGGCAAGCCGCCAACCCGCCGAAGCGGCGGCCCTCCCATCGCCAACTGCGGCGTCTGCTTCCCGTGCCTCGTGCGCCGCTCCGGGCTACTCCACGCCAACGGCATCGACGGTACCCAGTACGAGGCATTGCCGTGGGCGGACGGCCTACCGCTTGACCGGGGTGCCGACTGGCGGGCGCTGCAGCGGTGGCTGCTCGGCAGGTACACCTTTACGGATCTCCTCACCGATACTCCGCTGCCGTCGGACATGGATCCGGTGGTGGCCTTCGAATTGATCAGGCGCGGGCGGGAAGAGTTGGCCCGGCTGCTTCAGATTGCGGATGCGACGGAGGCAGCTGACGCGGCGTAGGCGGCGCAGGCGAGATCCGGCTCGCACCAGGCCGCTTTGGTGGTCATGGGACGGCATCGTCGAGGCGTCCTGGACGCAGTACCTGCGCAGAGCGTCCACTGATCTGGGTCAAGGCTTTTTCGCCTACCCATTCGGATCGTGAGTCGAAGGCCCGGATACGCCTTCTCGCCGACTCGTTGTCTTGACTCCCAAACGACGTGCACTTGCCTGAAGTGCTTGTATCTTGGGCACGCGCTTAGAGAAATCCCAAATGGCGTGCACCCAGCAGCGCGCGGCCTACGTCTTCTACTGTCCTTCCTGAAGCCAGGGATCACCGGCTCACTCGTCCACTGGGAGATCCCCCGACCTCAGGAAGGAACCACGTGCAACTGAAACTGATGTACGTGATCATCGCGGTCCTCACGGCGCTTGTCGCCGCTCTGGCCGGCAGTGTCATGACCATCTTCGAGGGAGGGCGTCCGGCGGCGGCCTTCAAGACCGGAGCATTGACCTTCGCCGGCTCCCTGACGCTCCTCATCGTGGTCATGGGCGCCCTGGGTGTGGTGGGCTCGTGAGTGACATGAGTGCCCTTGGAGGGCACGTGCAGGCCGAGGGGGCCTCCTCGCTCGACGAGGTGCTCGCGAAGGTGCGCCGACACCGCACGCACCTCTCGCGGCTGATGAACGCCCACGACGCGACTCGCCTCGTCCTCGGGCTCCTGTACCTGAGCCGGACCGCGCACGCCGCTCCCGGCGCCGGCGTACCGACATGGTCGTGGTTGCTGGGTCAGCCGGCAGGGCGCGATTCGGGAATCCGCGCTGCGGTGAGCAAGTGTCTGAGCCACTGGCTTCCCGCAGCCGATGAACAGGGCGCCGACGCGGGCACGGGGAGCCTGATGCCCGTTCCGCCCTCTGGTTCCGAAGGATCACTGCACGCTCTCGTCCAGGCCATCGGCTCCACCCAGCGGGTCGGGTCCCTGCTTGAACAGTGCCTCAGTGACCTCTCGGCGAACCAGACCCAGGCTGACGGCAGTCACTACTTCACGCCGGGTGACATGGCGCGTCTCATGGTCGGTGCGGCTGTCCCCCGCGACGGGCACAGAGTGCTGGACCCGGTCTGCGGTTCAGGGGGACTGCTCGTCGAGAGTTACTGCTATGTCCGCGAACGCGTCGAGCTGCACCCGACTATGTCCCTGCAGGGGAGGGAACAGCACGCCCACACCTCACAGGTGGCCCGCATGAACTTCGCGGTGCGGGGGATCACGGCTCACATCTTCCCGCCCGGGGACAGCCTCGCGGAGCCCGAACCCGAGCCCCACGACATCGTCCTGGCCAACCTTCCCTTCAACCAGCGCGACTGGGCACCGGAGGACAAGACGGAGCAGAGTACCCGCCGGTCGGCTCCCACGCTGCCGGTCGATCCCCGGTGGACGGAGGAACCGCCGTCCCGAGGGTCCGCCAACTCCGCCTGGATCCAGCACATCGCGCACGCGCTGGCTCCGACCGGACGTGCCGTCTTCCTGATGGCCGACAGCGTGGCCAACAGCAGGCAACCCGTCACCCGAAGGCTCCGCGAACGCCTCCTGCGTGACGATCTAGTCGAGTGCGTGATCGCTCTGCCGCCTCGCGTGTTTGGTCACACCAAGGCCCCCGCCTGTCTGTGGGTGCTCAACAAGGACAAGAGCGCGCGCCCCGGCTGGGGTGTCCGGGACCGTCGCGAGCAGGTGCTGTTCGTCAACGCGCGGCGAGCCTTCGAACCGGTCCCGGATTCGAGAGCACGGAGGCTGGGCGACAAGAACACGGCATTGATCCTGGCCACCCTGGCGGCCTGGCGTGGCCTCTTCGATAACGGTGCCACGGCCGCGCCGTACAACGACGCAGCTGGCTGGTCCCGAAGCTGCTCCACCAAGGAGATCGCCAACCGCGAGTCCAGCCTCATGCCGACTTCGTACGCCGTGGAGCCTCCCAGCCCCGAGCGGGACACACGGAGCCGGGTCGAGCAGCTCAAGCTCGAACTGGCCGACCAGTTCGACCAGATGCGCGACCTGGAACTCCGACTGCTGGACATCTTGGAGGAGATCTGATGGAAGCCAATGCCGACCAGGTCGCCTCGGGTAGAGCGGCTTGGCAGACGACCTCCATCAAAGTCGAGCGGATCCGCAGGCGCATCTACACCACTTCCGGTTTCCTCGACGACGCGGCTGCTGATCAGGCTGCGGGAGTCGTCAGCTCGACGTTCGTCCAGGACGGCAGGATCCTCTCGCCCAGGGCCAACGAGTGTCGGCCGGGCGCGTCCCCGCCCAACCGGGCAACCCTCAGGGAGGGCGACCTGGCTGTCGTACTCGTCCGACGGGTGGGCGATTCCGCACTTGTCACCGCCGAGCACGCGGGAAGTACAGCGACCAGGTCGATCGGCATCATTCGCGCTGAGCCGCACATAGTGCGGTGGCTGCGTATCTGGCTACAGACACCCACGGCAAAGGCCCACATCGACGAGGACGTGACGGCACATGTCGAGCCCACCATCAGTCTCGACACCCTCCACCGCATGCCGTTTCCGCTACCCCCGCCAGACATCATCACTGCATACCACCGAGCCTTCGGCCTCATCGAGGAGATGACCGCCCTCTACCAAGAGACCGCGCGCAAGGCGGTGGAACTGGCCGACGCACTCCATGACGACTGGGCGTCGACGATTCCACAGTGGGAGACACGACCGCTCGCGAAGGTCGCCAAACCGAAGACGGGCAAAGGTTCCGAACGCTCGCTTCCCCCGTTGCCCACAGAACCCAGCCCCGATGTGACCGATGTAATCGCCCCTAAAGATCTCTACGACCTTCCTGTGCCCCATGTCCAGAGGTTCCGTCTGAGCAGTCCAGTGAACGACGGCGAGGTACATCCTCCCGGCACCTTGATGCTGAGCACCCGTTCTGACGGCGCACACATTGCTGTTCCGCGCCGACCAGCAACACCTCTCAGAGGCGTCGTGGCCGTACAACCTATTGAGGACGAGGACAGTTGGTGGCTGCTCCACGAACTCAGGAGTAGGAGCAGCGACATCGCACGGCTGGCGCAGGGCCAGAACGGCCGGGAAATCTCCGCCGGTGCCCTCAAGCGCCTGGAGGTCACCTGGCCGGATCGGTTCACGCGCACCGACTTCCACTCGATGGCCGACCCCCTGCACGCCGTTGCGCGGCTCCTGGTCGCCAAGATCGCGACGCTGCACACCATGCGGGACGCGCTCCTGCGCGACATCTCAGCGAAGGCCGGCATCCTCCGGGAACCGACAGCCGAGCCGGAAGAGCAGGGCATTCCTGCTCCCGCCCACCGCGGGCCGGCACCACGGGGGCATGACCGGCAATGAGTCAGGATGGTCCCCGGAGAGCCGACAGGCACCCGCGTGAGAACGGTGGAGACATGACGCCAGGCCGCTGCTGAACCGAAGGCTGGACGGACTCGGGACGACGATCTTCGCGGAGATGTCGGCGCTGGCGACCGCGACGGGGGCGATCAACCTTGGCCACGGCTTCCCCGACACCGACGGACCCGAGGAGACCCGCGAGGCCGCCGTCCGCGCCCTGCGGGAGGGGAAGGGCAACCAGTACCCGCCCGGCCCGGGCGTCCCGGAACTGCGCGCCGCGATCTCCGACCACCAACGGTGCTTCTACGACCTCTCCATCGACCCCGGCACCGAGGTCCTGGTCGCCGCCGGCGCTACCGAGGCCATCGCCGCCACCTGGCCAGCGCTGCTGGAGCCGGACGAGGAGGTCATCGCCTTTGAGCATACCGGGATGGTCGGCGCTCACTCAGTCTTCTTCTCGCCTTGCTCGTCGTTCCCGCGCAGACGACGCGCTCGCCCGGCGATACCGCTGGAGAGCTTGTTTTTCACCGAGTTGGCCCGGTCGAGAGTCTCGTTGCCAAGGCTTCGGGCAGCACCAACACCATTTACTCCTTTTTCCAACGCTCTGTCCCTCACCTCCAGGGCGGCTTCCGTCCATCGCCTCGCCTCAGATGAGTCGCCACCGGACTCGATTCCGAGCCGCACGTGAAAGTCATGGACGCCGGTCGCGACCTGGTTGCTCGACTGGACCACAGCCGGGGATGTGGTCGGGTGCAGCAACACCTTCGCGTTGGCCACGCCAGCAGCGGCGTCCATCCTGGCCAGCAGAGTTTCGGTGCTCCGCGAGATGTGCTCCAGCCGGCCCTGCCGGGCGGCTTTCAGGCCGAGGCGATGCCCGTTGAGCTCATCGGGGGACGCGTCCAGCACCCTGTCGAGTTCGAGTACAGCGATCGCGTCCTGCAACTGGAAACAGCGAGCCAGAACGGCGAGCCATTCTCGAACGATGCCCTCAGCCTCCTTGACCATCGTGGCGAGATCGCCGATCTTGGTCTGACGCTCCATGTTCTCCGCGAGCGCGTCGAGTTGACGCAGCGCGTACGCCTGCGTCTCCGCGATCGTCGCCGGCGCGGCGTGCACCTTCGACCAAGTGACCTCGTCGACCCTGCCCCGCTTCTCTCGGATGGTCATGGCCTCCTCGATCACGAAGCCCACTCCGATCATGCGGGCCAACACAGCGTCCTTCTGGGCACGCAGTACGTCGTCGACCTTCTTGTCGATCGCGGCGAGATAGTCAGTGATCTCGTCCATGGTCTGTTGCATCGCAACCTGCGCCATGAACTTCCCGGCGTTGGCAAGAGTCGCCGGGTTGGACAGGAGCGATCGGGGCGCGTGCGCGAACTCGAGGAATCCCTTGATCTGACCCTTCTGCCCCTTCAGCACACCCGTGCTGAGCCCCGTCTTCGCGCTCTCCCTCAGGCCATACTTCTTGAGGAGCAGCGCCGATTTCGGGGTCAGCTTCACCCAGTGAGCGGAGTTGGCGGCGATCTCCGATCCTGCCTCTGCGACTGCAGCACCCGTGGCGAAGACGGACTTGTACCATCGCGGTCCGAGGCTCTTGGACGGCAGTCCCTCTGAAGCGAGGAAGTTTTCGACATCCTTCGCGCTCCCCGTGACTGTCAGCCCATCCCCGTCGCTGATCAGCTGAATCTCGTTGTCCATGGTCCGCTCCTGAAGTGGCTTCTCGCCGTCAAAGGTGGTCGGAGTTCGCGAGTGATCGCCGGGCCGCGGCCGAGGTCTTCCAAAGGCGGGAGACCTCGGCCCCGACCCGGTCAGGATGTGGGTGCACTGCTCTTGCACCAACGCGGCCGCGCAGCTCAGCTGTCCGGCATACCGGTGGTGGCCCACTCGTCGGCGAAGTGCTCCATCTGCTTCAGGACCAGGTTCACCGCCTCCGCGCGACGGTCCGGCGGGTAGCCGTGGCGAGCCAGCAGGCGCTTGATGGCGCTACGGAGACCTGCGCGGACCGGCTCGCGGGCGATCCAGTCGGGCTTGAGTTTCTTCTGGACCTCCGCGACGAGGTCGCGGGCGATGCTCGCCAGGATCTCATCGCCCATGAGTTCCTGCGCCGAGTGGTGCTCGGCCACGGCGTCGTAGAAGGCGAGCTCGCGCCAGTTCAGCGGCGGATCGAACTTCTCGCCGCGCCGGGCGTCTTCGACAACCTCCTTGGCCATCTCGACCAGCTTGGCGATGAGTTCAGCGCTCGTGTACTGCTGCCGCGTGTACCGGATCATGAGGTCCTGCAGGCGGTCAGAGAAGGCCGTGCGGCGGACGATGTTGTGACGCGTGACCTCGCGCATCTTCTGCTCGATGAGCCGCCGCAGTGCCTCCGCCGCGAGGTGGGGAGTGTCGCTGCCCTGGAGCTTGGCGACTAGCGCGTCGTTGAGGTGCGTCAGGTCGGCCATCTCCAGGCCGGCCTCGGCGAACAGGTCTGATATCCCGCCGGTCTCGACCACGGACGAGGTCAGCTGGGCGAGGTACAGCTCGACGTCGCGGGCGACGGGCAGGCCACGCGCCTCGCGCTCCGCCGCGTCGAGCTTGGCCATGTAGGCGCGGACCTCGACGAAGAACTGGATGTCCCGGCGCCAGGTCGGGTGGTCCGGGAAACGCTCGCCGATGTTCGTGGCGCTGGCGGTCAGCGCGTAGAAGCGCTCCAGGCGGTGGGAGTGCTCGCGAAAGCGCCGGCCTACGGTCTGGCGGGGGTCGTCGAGCTTCTCCGGGTCGTTGCCAGGGGTGCGCGGGTTCCGGAGGTACTCGGCGGCCCCGCCCGCGGCGTTGACGAACGCCTTGGCGGTCGGCTGTTCCAGGCGCGCACGCCAGTTGAAGCCGCGCAGGATGTCGCTGAGGATGTCGTACTCGTTGCGCAGCTCGTCCAGTGCGCGGTCGAGGTCCTGGCCGAGGGTGCGGTCCTCCTGATCGGCGTCCGTGTACTCGGCGATCGCCTTCTGTAGGTTCTCCGTCAGCGGCGCGTAGCCGACGAGCAGACCGTCCTCCTTGCCGCGGAAGCGGCGGTTGACCCGGGCGAGGGCCTGCATCAGGTTGGCGCCCTTGAGCGGACGGTCGAGGTACATGGTGTGAACCGGCGGGGCGTCGAAGCCCGTCAGCAGCATGTTGTTGACGATGAGCAGCTCCAGCTCGTCGTCGGGGTCCTTGGCGCGGTTGATGACCGCCTTGCGCTGGCCGTCGGGCAGCGCGTGGTCGAGCAGGTGGTCCTCGTCCTTGCGAGAGTTCGAGGAGAAGACGATCTTCATCGCGCCCTTAGACGGCTCGTCGCTGTGCCACTCCGGCCGCAGCTCGCGCAGGGCGTCGTAGACGCGGACACAGATTTCGCGGGTCGCGCAGACGACCATCGCCTTGCCGGCCGCCCCGCCCTTCTCGGAGACGCCGATGAACGGCCGCATCCGCTCGCGCCGCTCCTCCCAGTGCGCCACCAGGTCCTCGGCGAGGTCCCTGACACGGGCCGGCAAGCCGTACATGGCATTCATCGTGGCTACGGCCGTCTCGACCCGGCGGCGCTCGGTGTCGTCGAGACCGTCGGTGATGCGGTCGGCCTCCTCGTCGATCTTCGTCGGGTCGACGTCTTTACCGAGGACGAGCTTGATGACACGGCCCTCGTGGAAGACCTTGACCGTCGCGCCGTCGTCGGCGGCCCTCTTGAGGTCGTAGATGTCGATGTAACCGCCGAAGACCTGCCGGGTGTTGCGGTCGGCCTCGGAGATCGGCGTTCCGGTGAAGGCGAGGAGCGTGGCGTGCGGGAGGGCGTCGCGGAGGTGACGGGCGTAGCCGTCGAGGTTGTCGTAGTGGCTGCGGTGGGCTTCGTCGACGACGACCACGATGTTGCGCCGGTCGGAGAGCAGCGGGTGGTCGGCCCCCGACTCCTTCTCTTCCTTGGTCTTACCGAACTTCTGCAGGGTGGTGAAGAGGATGCCGCCGGTCCGCTTGGCCGCGAGCTCCTCCCGCAGTTTGGCCCGGGTCGCGACCTGGAGAGGCGTCCCCGGGAGGATCTCGCTCTCCAGGAAGGTGGAGTACAGCTGGTCGTCGAGGTCGTTGCGGTCGGTGATGACGACGACGGTCGGGTTCAGCAGGGCCGGGTCGCCCATCACCAACGCCGTGGTGAGCACCATCTCCTCGGACTTGCCCGAGCCCTGCGTGTGCCAGACGACACCGGCCTTCCCGTTCCCGGCTGCCGCTTCGCGTACCTTCTCCGCGGCCCGGGTCACCGCGAAGTACTGGTGCGGCTTCGCGATGCGCTTCATCTGCTTGGACGGCACAAAGTTGATGAAGGACCGGCACAGGGAGAGAAATCGGGGCTGGGTGAACAGCCCGTGCAACGCCAGATTCTGGCCCGAATCGGCCGCCCCCTCGCCGTCCGCAGTGAACGGGTCGACGCGGGCCCCGGTCTCGTCCGTGTTCCACGGCGCGAAGTGCTCGTACGGGGTGAAGGGCGTGCCGTACTTCGCCGTGATGCCGTCGGAGAGCAGCACCACCGCGTTGTAGCGGAAAGCGGTCGGGAACTCCTTGACGTACCGGGAGACCTGGGAGTGCGCGTCCTGGAGCGTGGCGCTCTCGTCGCCGGCGCGCTTCAACTCCAGAACGGCGAGCGGGAGTCCGTTGACGTACAGGACGATGTCGAAGCGGCGCCGTTTCTCGCCGTCGACGACGGTGACCTGGTTCAGCGCGCGGTACGTGTTCCCGTCCGGGTCCGCCAGGTCCACGAGGCGGACGGTCGGGTTGTGCTCGGCGCCGAAGGCGTCGGTGTAGACGACGGAGCGGATGCCGGTGGTCAGGTATCCGTGGGCGGTGCGGTTCTCCTCGTACGTGTCCTGCGACTCCGGGGTCGCCGCGGCGGCGATGGCGTCGCGTACGGCGTCCGGGGGCAGCTCGGGGTTGAGCCGCTCGATCGCCTCGCGGAGATCGGGGTAGAGGATCAGGTCGTCCCAGGACTTACGGTGCCCGGAGCCGGGCGCGAACTCGTTGCCGGAGGCGGGTAGCCAGGCCAGCTCGGCGAGCTCGTCGAGGGCGAGCAGCTCCCAGTCGGCTTCTAGGGGGCGGTGGTTGTGGCTTCTTCTACTTCCACTCTCGTCGTCGTGCGTCATGCGTGGTCCTCGACAATCTTCTCGGCGTCTTTGACGCGAAGGCGGCCGGACATGAGCTGAGGGAGGAGGGTGTCGCGGAGGGCGGCGAGTGCGCGGTTCTCCTGGGTCGCCTGAGCGGCAGCCGCGTGCAAGGGCGCAACCGTCCGAGCAAATTCTTCAACTTGCACCGTGTCAGGCAGCCGGATCTGCATGGCTTTGAAGTTTTTGCGACTCAGCTCCAGGAAGGTGGAGCCATTTGCAAGACTGATCATTTCGTCCACTCGGGAGCGCATCTCATGCAGGAGCCACCACCGCATGCCCTCGTTCGGCGGAAGCACCACGATGAACCCCTGATTCACAGCCGCAGGTACTTGAGGCAGAGCAAAGGCGCCAATCGTCGCACGCGAGGTCATGAAGATCGATTGCGGGGGGTAGAGCTGAGAGGCACAGTTTTCGAGACCGAGCTCCGTAATTCTTCGGTTGGTCTCAAATAGATACGGGGACGGGAGAGCTGTCACGTCGGACGGCGTTGTCCAATACACTTCGCCGCCCCAGTATTCGTCTACCGTGGTGCTCGGGGTGCCGCCGCCGGAGACGGAGGCAACGGATCCGAAGGTCTCCTGGCCGACCTCCAATCCGCTGACCGCTCGGATGAACTGTGCGTCGGCCAACTCGACGGTCGTGGCCGCGATGCGGTCGTTGACGGCGATCTTGTCGTCCAGCGCCCCGAGCACAGCTGCGATCCCCTGCTGCTCCCGCAAAGACGGCCAATTGACGGGAACTGGGTGGACGTGATTGCGATTCAGTGTCGGGTTGGAGGATCCGACATCCATAGAAAGGAAATTCAACGTTCCCAGGAAGAAGTATACGAAGCGGGGATCATTACCTTTGAAATCCTTGACCCACAGCGTGGTGTCGTGCGGCCAGTAATCATGGTCCAGGTAGAAAACCTTTCCCAAAGTTCCCTTACGGCCCATGACCACACCAGGGCCTTTAACCATGGCCACGTCGTGATAGCTGCTAATTCCCCCAGAGGAAACCACGGGAACCTCGCCAGGATTCTGCTGCGCCTTGGTGATGTCGAAGCCGCGCTGCAGTGTGACGACATCTCCCACCGTTGTACGCGTCCAGTCAGACATCGACCCTCCCCAACTGCTCCCGAACCACCGTCTCCAGCTCCGCCGACCTGTCAAACAGCCCGTACAACTCCTCCGTCAGCGAGGCGATCCGCTCCGCCACCGCCTCAGCCCCCTCTTCCTCCGCCTCAGCGGCCCCCACATACCGCCCCGGCGTCAGCACGTACCCGTGCTCCCGGACCGTCGCAAGGTCGGCCGAAAAGCAGAACCCGGGTTCGTCCTCGTACGTCAGCCCCGCTTCACGGGCCGACGCCGTTCCCCGCCACGCGTGATAGACGCCGGCAATCTTTCCGAGGTCGGCCTCCGTCAGCACCCGCTCCGTACGGTCGACCATCTCGCCCATGTTCCGGGCGTCGATGAACAGGATCTCGCCGCGCCGGTCGTCCAGGCGCTTCGCGCCCTGCGGGGTCTTGTCCTTGGCCAGGAACCACAGGCAGGCCGGGATCTGCGTCGTGCGGAACAGCTGGGAGGGCATCGCAACCATGCAGGCGACCAGGTCAGCCTCGACCAGCGCCTGACGGATCTCGCCCTCTCCGCTCTGCTGGGAGCTCATGGAGCCATTGGCCAGGACGATGCCGGCCGTGCCCCGCTCGCCCAGTTTGGCGATCATGTGCTGGAGCCAGGCGTAGTTGGCGTTGCCCTTGGGCGGTACCCCGTACTTCCACCTCGGGTCGCCCTCGTCCCTCGCCCAGTCCTTGATGTTGAACGGGGGGTTAGCCATGACGAAGTCGGCCTTGAGGTCGGGGTGCTTGTCGTCGGCGAAGGTGTCGCCCCAGCGGGGGGCGAGGTTGCCGTCGATGCCGTGGATGGCGAGGTTCATCTTGCCCAGGCGCCAGGTGCGTTCGTTGAGCTCCTGGCCGTAGACGGCGATGTCCGCCTTGTGGCCGCGCCCTTGGTGCGCCTCGATGAACTTGGCTGCCTGGACGAACATGCCGCCCGAGCCACAGGCAGGGTCGTACACCCGGCCCTCGTACGGCTCCAGGATCTCCACGATCAGCCGGACGACGGACTGCGGGGTGTAGAACTCGCCGCCCCGCTTGCCCTCGGCCCGCGCGAAGTTGCCGAGGAAGTACTCGTACACCTCGCCCAGCACGTCCTGCGCGGGCTTGTCCCCACTGCCGCCGAAGCGGGCGTCGCTGATGAGGTCGACGAGTTCGCCGAGACGCTTCTGGTCGACGTTGTCGCGGTTGAAGATCTTCGGCAGGACGCCTGTGAGCGAGGCGTTCTCGCGCATGACGGCGTCCATCGCGTCGTCGAGGAGCTTGCCGACGCCCTGGCTCTTGGCGTGGGTGGCGATCCACGTCCAACGGGCGGTCTCCGGCACCCAGAAGACGTGGGCGCCGGTGTACTCGTCCCGGTCCTCCAGGAAGTCGTCCATCCGGTCCTCGGTGATGCCGTCATCGGCGAGTTCCGCGGCGAGCTCGGAACGGCGCTCGTCGAAGGCGTCGGAGACGTACTTCAGGAAGATCAAACCAAGGACGAACTCCTTGTACTGCGCGGCGTCGATGGAGCCGCGCAGCTTGTCGGCGGCCTTCCACAGGATCGCCTGGATCTCCTTGGCGGTGGAGGCGCTGAACAACTCCGCCTGTTCGGTGGGCTTCTTCGCAGCGGTAGCCATGGGGCAGACCGTCTCCTTCAGTCGTCGGTTCCGGGGAGGTTCTGGAGGGTGAGCGTGCCGTCGGCGATGCCGGCGGCGGTGAGGCGGACCAGGTTGTCGAGAGCGGCGGACTGCTCCCGCAGGAGGTGCGCGCGGGTCTCGATCTCCGCGAGCACAGAGTCGAAGCGCTCAGCCTCGCGCCTGCTCAGGTCAGGGATGAGGAGGTCCTCGATACCTCGCGAGGCCCTCACCGCGCTACTAGTACGCGCGTACTCGGCGGCGGCCGCCCGCAGCAGTGCTGCGAGTACCCGTGGCAGCACCGGCGGGTCGGCGTCGGGGTGGACGCGGAGGATGCGGGCCGGGGCTGCCACCAGGGACAGGCCCGCTTCGTCGACGTAGGCACCGAAGCGGGGGCTCGTGGTGACGACGATGTCGCCCGGCTCGGTGAACAGGGCGTGCTCGTAGCCAGTGAGGAGGACTCCGCGGTCGATGCGGCGTCCACCCGGGCGTGCGATGCCGAGGACCTCGTCGGGGGTGAGCACGGTGTAGTGGCCGTCTGCCGTGAGGTGTTCGTCGGCGAAACGGTGCCCGGGGCGTCGGCGCAGGCGCCGGTCGTCGAGGAGCCGGCGGACGGTGGTGCGCCGCACGGGCTGGTCGTCGGGGCGCAGCACGACCTGGGCGCTCAGTGCCGTGCGCAGGTCGGCGCGCTGCCGGGCTTGCTCGTGCAGCTCCGTCAGGCGCTGCTCCAGGGCGCTGATGCGGACCGGACGCTCGATGACGCCTCGGGTGTAGCGGGCCATGGGCGGGCGGTGCTGGGTGGTGAAGGCGGCGCCCGGCCGGTCGTCGAGGTCCTTCGCGGGGACGATCACCGCGTGGCGAGGTTCGTGGCGGCGGTCGCCGCGCCAGGGGGCGGCGCGCCAGATGGCGATGTCCTCGCCGAGCACGTCAAGGACCGTGTCGGTGAGCGGCTGCGCGGAGTAATCGGCGAGGAGGACCAGGCCCGTGCGGTGTTCCGCCGAGGTGCGGGCCAGCACCCAGAGGGCGGTGCGGTAGCCGGGACGGTAGGGGAACGCGCCGTCGGGCAGGCTCACCGCGGCCTTGAGTAAACCGTCCCGGAGGAAGGACCGGCGCAGACGGTCGGCCTCGCTGTGCCGGGGGAACGGGCGTACGAGCACGTCGGCGGGGCCGAGAACGACGGCTGTCGAGCCTTCGTCGAGGTAGTCGGTGAGTGCCTGTACCTGTTCCAGGACGACCTGTGGGCTGCGGTTCTCCCCCGACTCGTAGGGGAGGACGGAGACCAGCAGATGGGGATATCCCCAGTCGTCGACGGGCAGGTCCTCCCCTTCGGTGACGCCGAGGTCGAACTCGTTCACGCCTCGGACGAGCATCCGGCGGCGGACCAGGCGGGCCCGCACCGGGTCAGGGTCGGCGGCGAGGTAGGTGTGGCCAGAGTCCTCGGCGGCCCGGGCGTGCAGGGCGGCGAGCAGGTCGCCGGAGCGCGCGTGCAGGGTGGCGACGACGGAGCCTTCGTCGAGGGTGTCGACGCCGGACAGGGCAGCGAGGGCGCGTACCACAGCCGGGGTGGGCTCGTCGGCGGCCAGGTCGTGGGAGCCGAGGCGGCGGCGGGCCTCCAGGACCCAGTCGAAAGCCTCGGCGGGGGTGTAGGCGGCCTCGGTCAGCTCGTCGGCCAACGCGGCCAGCTCGGGACCGAGGCGGTCCGACTCCGGGACGGCCTTCAACTCGGCCGACATGTACGTGTCCTCGGGATCGAGCTCGTCGGCCTGGGTGAGGACCGCGTCCCAGCTCTGGCCCGAGAGAGGAACGTCAAGTTGTTGGCGCAGGCAGATCAGCGCGGTCAGCGCCCCCACCAGAACGGAGGCGGAAAGGGCAGGCGTCCGCCAGGCGGCGAGGGTGTACAGGGCCAGTTCGGCCCGCAGGTGGCGGGGATCGGCGTTGCCGCGGCCCGTCGTCGTCAGCCAGTCGACGACCTCGCGGGCGTCGAACAGGGGCCGCCCTTCCTCGTGGGCGACGGGAGCGGGAAAGTCGGGGTGCCTACGGCTCCAGGTGGTGGGGACGGGCCGACGCACCTGGGCAAGGGTAGCGATTTCCGCATACGTGATCCGCCAGGCCGACGGCTCGGGCACGATGGGCGACACGGCCCCTTCGCGTGTGCTGGTCACTCGCTCCACTCCCCCTTCCGTACCGGTCCTGTTCGGGCATCCTCGTCGGCCGATCAGCGGACCCCGAGGCAGGCAGAACCCTACAGCGAAGGGGAAAAGGGAAGGAGAGAAAAGCTGATAACCCCGGTTATCAGCATCTCCAACGAATTTCCGAGCCTTCCGGTCTCACTCTGGTGCTCGTTCGGCGCACCGACACCCGGTGCTCGCCGCAGTCGCGATCCGGAGGTCTCCCCATGACTGACATGTCTTCGATGCCGCCCGCCCACCAGCCGTCGGAAGGCATGGGCGCCAGCCCCGGCTGGGCGACGGTGCCTCCGCAGCCGACGCCGCACACGTTCACCCAGCCGCCCGTGCCGGGCCTGCCGCCCGCCGGACGCACGCCTTCGCGGCGCAAGGTCTGGCTCACCCACGGCGCGACGGCGCTCGTCGCGCTGATCTTCGGTGCCGCGATCGGTGGCGGCGGAGAGTCCGGCGCTACGGCGGGCTCTTCGGGTCCCGCCCCGGCCGTCACGGTCACCAAGGCCGCCGCGGGCGAACCGAAGCCGGCCGTGACTGTCACCGAGACGGTCCAGGCGACGGTCACCGCCAAGCCGAAGCCGGTGAAGAAGTCCGGCCCCCCGAGCAGCTTCTCGGGCGAAGGCCAGTACCTCGTGGGCGAGGACATCCAGGCCGGCACCTACCGGACCTCTGGCCCGGAGAAGGACAGCATCATCCCCAACTGCTACTGGGCGCGCCTGAAGAACGCCTCCGGCGAGCTCGACGCGATCATCGCCAACGACAACATCCAGGGGCAGGGCCGCGTCACCGTCAACAAGGGCGAGTACTTCAAGACCAGCGGCTGCCAGGACTGGCAGAAGGTCGGCTGACGTCGAGGAGTCTCCCTCTCCGGCCGCCTGAGAGGTGTCCCGTCACGGCGCTCCCACTCGGACGGAGGCCGCCCTTCGAGCAGACGGCCTCGAATACACCCGCGGCGGCTGACCGCTGACGGGGAACCGCCCACCGGCGTACGTGCGACGCACACACGTCATCGGCGACCGACCGCCGCCCCTGTCGACTTCGTCATCTCCGACATCTCTGGGTGTCGAGTTCATCGGAACCGACGCAAGCGGATAACCCGGCGCCCCCGCAGCACAGCTGTTGCGCCACTTCCCAGTCAAGTACCGGATCAAGGAGCATTCCCATGACCAGTTCGGAACAGAACGAGCCTGCCGAGTCACCTTCCGCGTCCCTCGCTCCACAGGCCCCTGCCGCCGAGTCCGTGCCGCTCGCAGACCTGGTGGAGACACGTCTGGCTGCCGCGCCCCTCGGCGAACCCGTGAAGGCACTCCTGACCGAGGCACTCGGCAGCGCGCAGACCCCGGGACACTCGCCCATGGGCCGGATCTTCCTCGACTCCGTCTCTGTGGAAGGTTTCCGCGGCATCGGCCCCCGGGCCTGGCTGAACCTCAGCCCCCGCCCGGGTGTAACGCTCGTCGTGGGCCGCAACGGCTCGGGGAAGTCCAGCATCGCCGAAGCCATCGAGACGGCGTTCACCGGCACGAACATGCGTTGGCTCGGGCAGGATGCGACGCGCACCAGCAATTGGCGCAACCTGCACGATGGCGCCAAGACGGAGATCGAGGTCAAGCTGACGGTCGAGGGCGACTCCGGCCGGAGCACGCTCACTCGCGCCTGGACCGGCCACGACATCACCGACTGCGTGGGCACGTTCCGGCGTCCGGGACACGGCGCAGTCTCCCTCGACCAGGCGGCGTGGAAGCAGGCCCTGACGGACTACCGTCCCTTTCTGTCGTACGTCGACCTCGGCCGCATGATCAGCGGCAAGCCCTCCCAGATGTATGACTCCATCGCCACGATCCTCGGACTCGGGCACCTGAGCGCCGCGTATAACCACCTCGGGCAGCAGGAGAAGGCGCTGGGCGACGCGGTCAAGGCGGCGAAGAACGAGCTGCCGGAGATCAAGGCATCGCTGTACGCACTTGAGGACGACGAGCGTGCGGTCCAGGCGCTCGTTGCCATTGAGACGAAGGGCCGGCCCGACTTCGAGGCGCTGGCCGGACTCGTGGCGGGCCTGCCCTCCGACGATGACGGTCTCCTCGCCGAACTGCGTGCCGCGGTCGACATGCGGGGACCTGACCTGGAGCAGGTCGGAGCAGCGGTGGACCGGCTGCGCGAGGCACTCGCCGGAGTCGAGGACGTGCGTCTGAGCGGGGCCGAGGACGCGTTGCAGCGCGCCGGCCTGCTGGAGAAGGCCCTGGCCCACAGCAACCGTCATCCCGACGAAGGGTCCTGCCCGGTCTGCGGCACGGAACGGGTCCTCGACGCCGCGTGGGCCGCCGACGCCGGTGCCCAGATCGCCCTGCTCCGGCAGGAGGCGAAGACCGCCGAGGACGCGCGCGGCGAACTTCGGTCGGCGGCACGAGCGGCTCAGAACCTCATCGAGACGCCTCAGCGGATCCCGGTCGCCCTGACCGATCCCTGGAACGAATGGCTCGCCTGCCGTGCGATCAGCGATCCGGCTCAGCTCGTGCAGCGCTTCCACGACACCGCCTTGACCCTGGCCGACGCCTGCACCGCCGTGAAGGACAACGCCGTCCGGGAGCTGGAGAAGCGGGACGAACGGTGGCGTCAGCTCGTCACGCGTCTGGCGAACTGGACGGAGAAGGCCCGCACCGCGGCGGACGCCGAGCCCCGACTCGGCCATGTCAGGAAGGCCCGCACCTGGGTCAAGACGCTCACCGCGGAGCTGCGGGAAAGGCGTATGGAGGGCTTCACCGGCCACTCCCAGCGCATCTGGGAGAAGCTTCGCCAGGAGAGCGACATCGACCTCCAGTCGGTGAGCCTCCAGGGCAGCGAAAGGGCCAACGTCCGCAAGCTTGTCATGGACGTCACCGTCGACGGGGAGGAGGCTTCGGCGCTGAGCGTCATGAGCCAGGGAGAGCAGCACTCCCTCGCGCTGTCCTTGTTCCTGCCCCGTGCGGCCACCGCCGACAGCCCGTTCGGCTTCATCGTCATCGATGACCCAGTGCAGTCCATGGACCCGGCCAAGGTCAACGGGCTCGCCCAGGTCCTGCACGAGCTCGGCGAGCACCGGCAGGTGGTCGTGTTCACCCACGACACCCGGCTTCAGCGCGCTTTCACGACCCAGGAGCTGCCGGTCACGGTGTTCGAGGTCGAGCGGGGCAAGGCGTCCAAGGTGAACGTCAAGGCGGTGACCGATCCGGTCCGCCAGGCGATCGCGGATGCCAGGGCTCTCGCCAGTACCGAGAGTCTTCCGGAGGCGGCCCGCACCCACGTGCTCCCCGCACTGTGCCGGATCGCGCTGGAGAACGCCTTCGTCGAGGCGGCCTGGGTCCAGCACCTCCGCTCCGGGGGCTCCGAGCACGATCTGCAGTCCGCCGTGGCCGACGCGGACAAGCTCATGAAGATGGCTGCGCTGGCCTTCTTCGGCGACATCGGCCGCACTGGCGATGTCTACCGGGAGCTCCGCACCCGCTGCGGCCCGCGTGCGGTGGACCTCCTCAAGCAGTGTCAGAGCGGTGCCCACGCCGCGGGAACCCGCATCGCCGACGCGCACCGCTTCGTGACCGAGATCAGCGAGCTCGCGCAGAAGGTGCGCAAGACGGAGGTAGCAAAGTGACCGGCGCCGCAGGTACTTCGATCGATGAGCTGCTGCTGACAGCCGACCAGTTGCTCTCCGACCCCAGCGTCGAAGCCTCGGCGGCCGGTCGGCACCGTGGAGCCTCTCTCGCGCTGCGGACCGCCCTGGAGATCGCGGTCGACCGCACGCTCGACGCCGCGATGCCGGGGCTGGCCGACCTCACCACGCGGGCGAAGATGCTCTGCCTGCGCTGCTACACCGCCGCGACCACCGCCCGCAGGGCCAACGCCGTCTGGTCGCACCTCTGCCTCGGGTGCCACTACCACCAGTACGAGATCGGCCCTACCCGAGACCAGGTCCACTCATGGCGTGCGGAAGTCAGCGAACTGGTACGGGAATTGCCTCGTTGACCGAATATTCACAGCTGCCCCATGCGTCTGATAAGTCTTTTGCCGGGGGCCGGGCATATTCCCGGCGCGCGGCGTCTCTTGGGGCGCCGCAGGGGGAGGGGACGTACATGAGCACCACCATGCGCGACGAGATCATCGCCGAAGAGCAGAAGGCGGTGGACCGCGCCTACGACTGCTATGAGAAGCGACTGGCCGAACTGAGCGGCGGCTCGATCGCCGCGGCCTCCGCCAGCGGCAAGGACAGCGTCGCCAACCGGAAGGACGCCGAGGAGAAGGCCGCAGAATACGCCGGCCTCGGGGACGCGTCGCTGGTCGTCAGCCGCGTCAATGTCCAGCCGGGCGAAGAGTCGGACACCTTCTACATCGGCCGCCGTGCCGTTTCCGACGTCGAGACCCGCGAGACTGTCGTAGTGCTGTGGACCGCCCCGGTGGCGGAGAAGTGGGCGAAGGCTCTGCCCGAGGCACCAGGTGAAGTGCTCCTGCGGAGACAGTTGCGCTGCGCGAAGAACGTCGTCGAAGCGTACGTCGATGAAATCTCCGTCGTTTCTCCCACCGCGCCGTCTGTCATCGATGGCATGGAGCCCGTAGCGGCGGTCCAGGACGGTTCCAAGGTCGCGGCGTCCGAGACGCCGGCGGTCCCGCCGGCTACTACCCCGTCCGAGGTCGCCCAGCTCCATCGGCAGAGACAACAGCCGCTCGATGACTTCCTCCTACGAGAGCTCCAGCGCTCCCGCAGTGGCAGCATGCGGGACATCGTCGAGACCATCCGGCGCGATCAGATGGATCTCGTCACCGGTTCTCCCGCCGACATCCTCGTCGTGCAGGGCGGCCCGGGCACCGGAAAGTCCGCGGTCGGCCTGCACCGCGTGACGTGGCTCGTCAACAACGATCACTTCAAGGCGCAGGACATCCTGGTCATCGGCCCGCACGAGCGCTTCCTCGACTACGTCGGCCAGGTCCTCCCGACCCTCGGCACCCGGAACATCAACGCGGTTCAGATGAACCGTCTCTGGGACGGCGATGTCCTCGGCACCGACACCCCACGCGCGCGGCTGGTCAAGTCCGACGACCGCATGGCCGCCGTCCTGCGCCGACGCGTGGAACACGAGTGTCGCCCCGACGCAATCGACGAATTCACCACTACGCCCACGTACAAGGACGCCAAGCCCGAACTCGCGGTCACGGCTGGCAGCACGACTCTGCGTATCCCACGTTCCGAGGTTCTCGTCCTTCTCCAGGAGGCACGCGAAGGCGACGGCTCCTACCGGGAGCGCCGCAACCGCTTCCGCAGTCTGCTCGTGGACCGCCTGCTGCAGGAACTCGTTGCTCTGGCCCCACGCCGCAGCCAAGGAGACACGATCCGCCGGGACCTGGAACGCAACCGCCAGGTCGAGCGGCTGATCGAACGCGTCTGGCAGTCGCCCGGTGACAGGGAAGCCCTCCGAAGCCTCTACGACTCCCCCGAACTCCTGCGCACCTGTGCCGACGGCGCCCTCGACCCGGAGGAGCAGGCAGCCCTTCACCGTCCGAGGGCAGCCACGGCGGACGCCGACCTCTGGACCCTCGACGACCGCGTCTGCCTGGAAGAGCTGCGCTACCTCATCACCGGAGAGACTCCACAACGCTACGGGCACATCGTCATCGACGAGGCCCAGGACCTGACCCCCATGCAGGCACGCTCACTGCGCCGACGCATCGCGGTCAACGGCTCCATGACGGTACTCGGCGATCTCGCCCAGGCCACGGGTCCGTATGCCTACGCCGACTGGGACCGCCTCGGCACTCTGCTGTCCGACCACGGCGACTGGCACGTCGCCGAACTGAACACCAGTTACCGCGTACCGGCGGAAATCATGGAGTTCGTCGCACCTCTGGCTCGCACGATCTCCCCCTCGCTCCCCTACCCACGGGCGGTGCGCCAAGCGGGCGCCGACAGCGTCCGGACCCTGGCAGCCGAACCGTGGACGCTGCTCGACGAGACCGTCACTCAGACGATCCGGCTCGTCGGCACCAGCGACGGACACACCCTGCGCCGCGTGGCCGTCATCGTCCCCGACGACTCCGGCTGGCTCGACGAGATCAATCGTCATCTCGACCAGACCGTCGGCCTCACAGAAGAGCACCGTGCCACCGTGTCCGTTCTCGCCGCCGCACACGCGAAGGGCATGGAGTACGACCACGTCCTCGTCGTCGAACCCGCGACCATCGCCGACCGTGGACCGGCCGGGCTGCGCCAGCTCTACGTCGCCCTCACCCGAAGCACCCAGAGCCTAACCGTCCTGCACACCTCCCCGCTCCCGGATGCCCTCATGGACACCACCGATACTCCCGGGCCTGGAACCACCCCCACCGAGCCGTCGATGGCGGCCGCTGACGTCCCCGAGATCGGCACCGACATTCGTGTCCGCGTCCTCGATCGGGGTACAGGCGGCCGCTACAAGGTCAGAGCGCTCTCCCCGCCGGTGAAGGTCCCGCTAATCCTGACCGTCCGCCACGGATCGACTCCGCCCCGCCCCGGCGAGAAGCTGGACTGCTGGGTCTTCGCGCAGGAGAGGAACCACTGCCTGCTCACGACGGACCAGCGTGGACGCCAGCCCATCTCGGCGAAGATGGCCGAGCGCTACCTGGCGGCGCTCGGTGTGTTCGACGAACTGACCGCCGACGGCGTCGGCCTACCGGAGAACGCCCGTGAACGGCTCTCCGAGCTCAAGGGCATGGCCAACCGCGTACTCCGCCGCGACCAGGCGGACTGGGTGGACGTAGGACGAGTGCTCGGCTCACCCAACAGACAGCGTCTGAACCTCTTGCGCGACCTCGCCGCCGAAACCAATCGCGCCCTCAAGGACAACAGCCTGGACGTGAGTCGTCTCCGCGAGAACCTGGCGCGAACGGACTGGTCCCCCTCTCTGGCCCAGGCCCGGGAGACGCTTCAGCACCGCATGACCACGTTGACCGAGCCGACAGCCGAGACCACACCCACACCCTCCGCACCGCAGCCCGAGCAGGAAGCAACCGAGCCCATGGCATCCGCCGAGGACACCGCCGTAACGACACCGTCCGCGACGAATCTTCTGCACACGCTGGAGACCACCGCGGCCGCCGACCGCACGTGCAAGAAGCACGAAGCGGTGCGCCACGCCCTGATGTCGGCCTTGTTCGAGGCCGACGAACAGGCGACGTCATCCCAAGTCGTAGATGTCAGCCGCACGGCCGAAGATGGCGACTTCCTATACGAGATCCTCGGCGCCGGTCACTCCGCCTACACCGACCTCCGCTCGGGTGCCGCCCGCCTCCTGGAGATCAACCACACCCTGGCCGCCCCCGCGGACCGTCTCTACCTGGTCCTCACCGAGCCGCCGGCCGAGGACTGGTCCGCCGAAACTCTGCTCGCCGTCTACGGTGTCCACCTCCTCTGGCGCACCCACCTCGGCTGGGCCGGCCGGGACAAGGATGCCGCCCTGGGCTCGGCGCAGTCGTAGGCGCCATCGGCCTAGATTGATCACTTTGGCAGCGTGAAGGAACGATGCCCGGCGCAGAGTGCAGCGGGAAGGGTCACTCGACCCGCCCCGCAGCCCCGAGCACACAGCTGACCGCCGCGCATTAGGGTGCGGGATGTGCAGCCGCCTCTGGTTCTCTTCGACCTCGACAACGCCCTCGTGGACCGGCGGGGAACGCTCGCCGGCTGGGCCGCAGAGTTCACCGCCCAGCACGGCCTAGAGGACGAAGATCAGGCGAACGTCCTAGACATGGTGGCCGCGCGGGCCTATCCATCCACTTTTGAGACGATCCGCACCCGGTACCGACTGCCCATGTCGACTGCGGAGTTGTGGCACATGTACTGCACCGACATCGCGGCCTTGGTGTCGTGTCAGGCCGGGGTCCTCGACGGCTTGGAGGAGTTGCGTGCGGCCGGCTGGCGGGTGGGGGTGGCGACCAATGGTGCGGCGGATATCCAGCGCGCCAAGCTGCGGGCCACCGGTATCTCCCAGCGCGTGGACGGCGTCTTCGTCTCCGAGGAGGCTGACGCGCGCAAGCCGCAGACCCGGCACTTCGCCTTGGCGGCGGCCCGCTGCGGCACCGTGCTGGGCGACGGTGGCTGGATGGTCGGGGACAACCCCGTCAACGACATCGGCGGCGGACGCTCCGCAGGGCTGCGCACCATCTGGATCAGCAACGGCCGTTCCTGGCCGCCGGACGATCCCGGGCCGGACCACATGGTGCCGGATGCACGCGTCGCCATCGACCTGCTGCTTTTGCACTCCGTCGACCACACAAGGACCGCGGCATGACGAGCACCATTGGGCTGTTGCACCCCGGCAGTATGGGATCCGCCTTCGGCGCCCAGCTGCGCGCGAGAGGCCACATCGTGCTGTGGTGCCCCGACGGACGCAGCGACACAACCCGCCGCCGGGCCGAGCGTGCGGGCCTCGAAGCCGCGGCGCTGCCCGAGCTTGTCTCCCGCTCCGATGTGCTGCTTTCCCTGTGCCCTCCCGCCGCAGCGGAGGAGACCGCCGGCCAGGTAGCCGAGCTCGGCATGTCCGAAGCGGGCACGATCTATGTCGACGCGAACGCCGTCTCGCCGTCGCGCGTGGGGAATATCGCCGACCGCCTGGCCCCGATGCCGGTCATCGATGCCTCGGTGGTCGGATCGCCTCCGGTGGGTGGCAAGTCCCCGACACTCTACCTTTCCGGCGCCGTCGAGCAGGCCGACCGGATCGCCGAACTTTTCGCCGGCACCGATGTGCGGACCCACGTCCTGGGCGACAGCATCGGCAAAGCCTCCGCACTCAAGCTCGCGTACTCCAGCTACCAGAAGGTCTCCCGAGTGCTGGCTGCCGTGGCCTACGGGGCGGCGGACACGTACGGGGTCGCGGACGAACTGCTGGTGATCGCGGCCAAGCGCACCCGCAGCTACCTCGTGGAGACCGACTACATCCCCAAGACCGCTGCCCGCGCCTGGCGTTGGGGCCCAGAGCTTGAGGACGCGGCAGCCCTTCTCGCCGACGCCGGGCTGTCGGACTCCCTTATGCACGCGGCAGCCGCGACGCTTGCCCGGTGGGACGGGAACAGAGACGAGCGGCTGGATATCGCTGAGGCCCTGGAAGCACTGCGTCTTGAGCGGGACCCGGACAACCCGAGTTGAACAGGTCGCATCCGCTGGAGCGCTGACGTCCTGGCCGTCAGGAACGACGTGGCGTGGTGCGGACGATGTCGTCGATCCTCTGTGCGGTTTCATGGGGTGCGGTCGCGTCCGTCTCCACGCGCAGTTCCCACTGAGCCCGCGGATGAGCCGCAAGATCGGCCTGAGTGGCGTCCCACGCGGCCAGCCGGGCCGCCGTGTCGGTGTCACCCCGCTGTGGTGAGCGTCGAGCGGTGGTCTCCTTGGAGCACCACAGCAGAACGCGCACCCAGCGCGCCGGGTAGAGGGCGGTCACCTGCTCCATCCCCGCCATCTGACCGAGGTGGACGACTGGGGTCCTGCCGCCCTCCATGGCCTGGTCGAGGCCGGGGCGGTCGACGACGTAGATGTTGCCGTACCGGTCGTTGCGGTAGATGACATCACCGCGTGCCTCCAAGGCGGTCAGCTGCTCCGGTGTACCCATCCGGTAGCCCTTGGTCTTCCCGGTCCCGATCTTCAGCCGGGTGAACAGCACGTACCGCGCGTCGAGTTCGGTGAGCGCCGCCGTGATCGTGTCCTTGCCCGCCGCCGGCGGCCCGTACAGCAAAATGCCCTGCCTCACTGGAACACCGTCCCGAAGACCTGGCGCACCTGGTCCGTGAGCGATATCGCGGAGCCGAGCCGGTTGTCGACAACCAAGTGCGGCACGACGGGCCGCAGCTCAAGATCGATCCCGGCAGCGTACGTGTCCCAGTTCTGGAGTTTCCAGCTGTCCCGGGCGGCGGACCGGAAGCTGATGTACTCGTGCATCGTGTCGAGGTCGCACTGAATCCAGACGACGGCGACGGTGACGCCACGGGCTTCGCAGCGGTTGATCAGGCGTCGCATCCACCGAGGGTCTGTGGTCTCGGAGATGAAGGGCGCGGAGAGGACGGTGCTGATCGCGCAGTCGACGTTCGCGTACGCGGTCTCCAGCAGGCACTGGTACTCCAGCGGGCGGACCTTCTCCCGGTAGAGGTCGGTGTGCCGGTCGTTGGGCTCGCTGCCCATTTCAACAAGGAGGCGCTCGACGAGCGGGCGCGTGATCGGGTCCTTGTCGAGGACGGGCCATCCGGTGAGCTGCGACAGGAAGCGGGCGAACTCCGACTTCCCGCTGCCCGCGTAGCCGCCGACCATCATCAGCGTCGGCCGGTTCGGATCACCGCCGGTGTGACGCCGCTTCCAGGCATCGAGGATTCGCTGCTGGACGCCCAGACCGTCGGCGTCCTCCGCGCTCGGCGCCAGCTGGTGCAACGCCCGTTCCACGGCCAGGACGTGGGCGCCGTTCTGCGGTTCGCTCGACGCGGTGAACTTGAGCTTCGTGGCCTCGTCGGGCAGAGCGTTACGGAAGCCGAGCTCGGGCTCGGTCGCGCGGTACAGAAGGCAATACGCACGACGGTAGTGCGGCCCGGGATAGACCTCACCCTGCTCGTGCTGCCACAGAGTCTGGAAGTTGGCGGCCGGCACTGTGAGCCCGGCGGCCCGGGCCACCTCGTTTAGCTGCTCGCACGCGCCTTCGAGCGTCAGGCTGTGGGCTTCGCGTTGCTGTCTCAGCTTGTCCGGGCGCCACCCCGGGCGACTTCTACTCACCGCGCCTACCGCCTGCCCATCTCTGGTCATGATCCGGAGCCTATGAGGGCACCGTGGACGGACGTGTGTGGAGGCGCAGGGGGCTCCGTTGTCCGCGTCGCTCCACCCCGCCTCGCCTTACCCCTGGAAAAGATCAGGCCGCCATTCCTGCAGGTCGCCGTCGAAATTCCCTTCTCGTACATCACGCAGGGCAGTCGCGTACCCGATCTCGATTGCCTCGGCGATCAGCTTCTGCAGCTGTGTCGGCGCCACCAAGAACCCTGAGCCAGTGCCGGAGCAGAGGTTGGCCGCAGCGTGGCTGGCTGCCTGCGCGTGGTCACCAGGAACCGTCGCGATGTGTAGGTCCGTGATGACCTGAGCAGCGCACTCGATCTCGTTCAGCGGATGCGAAGTCATGGCGGTCAGTATCCGCACGTCGGTGGCGGGAGGGAATGCCGCCTCTGGTGCACTGCCCCGCCCATAGCTGGAAGTCGATCGATGCCGACCGGGCGCCGGTGAACATTCGTGCCAGGATCGTCACGCGGGGCTGAGACCAAGCGGCCCCTGGTCAAGCCCCTATTTCTGGCGACACCCCTTGTTCCAGGTAGGCGGTCAGGCCGGCTGCGCGGGCCTGGATCCCGGCGGTGATCCGGCGTGCGAGGCGTGGAATGGTGAGTTCTGGCAGTTGCTGGGCGTCGTGGAAGTCGTAGCTGCGGAGCTCGTCGGCCTGCAAGGCGATCTGCTGGCGCTGTTCCGCACTGAGACGGCCGCCGTCGAAGAGGTAGAGGACCTTGTCTCCCTCCCCCGGATTCGGCGCCCAGTCCACGACGAGCAGGCGGCCGATGTGGGGCTTGATGCCCAGCTCCTCGTGGACTTCGCGGACGCAGGCTTGCCGGGGAGACTCCCCTTGCTCGACGTATCCGCCGGGGATATCGCGGTAGTCCTTGTACGAGGGTTCGACGAGCAGGACCCGGTCGGCGTCGTCGAAGAAGAGTGCGCCGGCTGCCATGCGCGGGTGGGCCATCTTCGCTTCGTGCTCGTTCTCGCTCACGGGACGGACTCTAACCGCCGACGACGCCGAGCCTGCGTGCCAGGTCTGCCAGTGGCTGGGACGGCCGGCCGCGAGTACCGCGGATCCAGCCGATGACCAGTTCCCGGCTCAGGTAGTGGTGGCGCACCTGCTCGGGGGCAGCCTGCTCGGCGTCCAGCAGGGTGGCCAGGGCTTCGTCGGTCCGGTTCCAGGCGCTGAGCGCTCGGGCGACTTCCAGGCTGTGCCTCACACGTCGCTCCACAGGCAGGTCGCTGGTGTCGATGCGTTGCCCGAGGTCGGCGGCTATCTGGATGTCTCCGAGCTCTCCGGCGGTGGCGACGCAGTGGATGGCCACGTTGGTCGGGCCGAAGGCCGTCCATAGATGGTTGGCGTCGGCGCCCAACCGCTGCGCGGCTTCGTCGGCTTCTCGAAGGAAGGTCTGCGTCGTCGCCCGGTCCTCCGCTCGTGCGGCCGCCATGGCACCAGCGAGGAAGAGGGTGCCGTAGACCGATAGGTATTCGTCGTTCGCGGTGCCCAAGCCGGGCTGCATCACGGCCGCCGCATCGTTCACCAGCTGGACCGCCGGGGTGAAGCGCCCGGTGGCCAGCAGACAGTGTGTGACCGCCCGGAAGAGCGAGCCCGTCACCGCACTCTGGCCGCTGAGTTGCGCAGCCGCCAGGCCGCGGTCGGCGGCGATCCATGCCAGCTCCGACTCCCCAACCTTGCCCAGGACCATGGCCGCTCCTTGGTAGGTCAGAGCGAGCAGGGCATGAGCCTCTTCCCTCTTGCGCCCCGAGTACCCGCGGGATGCGGCGAGGGCATCGGCCAGTACGAGGGGAAGGCGTCGCGTGGCGAAGCCGTAGCGGGACGCCTGATAGGCGTCGAGGATCTCCTTCACGCTGGCCCGAAGGTCCTTCAGGGCGGGCGGTTCGTCATCGGGCGGAGGCCCCAGCAGAGGCGTGAGCTGCTTGTAGTCCATGAGGGCTTCGCGCAGGGCGGGGACCGTGCGGCGGCCGCTGTCGTTGGACCACTCCATGAGGGTCGGTTCGGCGAGCAGGTCTCCGAGGGAGACGTCGAGGGCCTCGGCGAGTGAGGTGATCACCGAGAGCCGGTCGAGCTCGATCCGATTGTTCTCCGCTTTGCTCAGCCAATCCGTGGTCCGCCCGACAAGGCCGGCCAGGACTTCTTGGGAAAGACCGCGTCGGCGCCGGTACCAGGCGACGCGCTCGCCGATGGTCAGGTTCTCTGTCATCCCTCGCATGTCCTGAGCATCACCTCGTGGCCGGAATCGACCCCGGAAGGATTTTCCGGGGTGCTGCGGGGTGCCGTACCTACTGTCGCAGTAGATCGAAAAAGCCGCCGGGCAATGTGGTCAACTCCTTCCGCTTCGGCTGACTTTGGTGATCGGTCCTGCTTCTCAAATGGGAGCAGGGCACGGCTCGCTGATACGGACTGGAGGTGTGGAGGGTGCGCAGCACGAAGACGGCGGAGCCGTGGACCGAGCAGGGTCTCGGCCCGTTCGGCCCGGCAGCTCTCAAGCCGTACTCCAGAACGCGGTTCGCCACGGACGGCAGCGCCTTGCTGAAGATCTACGTGGGCATCGACCCCGAGGGTCGGCGCCAGCGTGAGGTCGCGACGATCGAGCGCGCTGCCCTGTGGGGTATCTCGGTCCCGGCCGTCCTGGCCACGGGAAACGATGAGGCAGGGTCTTGGACGGCATTCCGGGTGGTGGATGGCACGCCGTGCTCGGTAAGCACGCACTCAGCGATTGAGGAGTACATCGGTCACGTCGTGGCTGTGAGTCGCAGGCTGCACCGGCCTGTTGGCGACGCCACTCCCGGATCTGGCTGGGAAGCTCGGCGAGCCGGTGTCGTTTCCCCGCACCAGTTCCTGCTCGATCAGTTCTCTCCTCGCTGCCGGTCACTGCCCTGGTGGGCGGTGCTGAGAGAGGCCCTCCAACCGACCGATTCCCATCCGGTCGTTCGCCTGCACGGTGACCTCAAGCCCGAGCACCTCCTCGTCGACGGCGAGTGCCTGCACGTCGTCGACTGGGAGGCGAGCGCCTGCGGACCGGCCGTCCTCGACTACACCGATGTGGTCTTCCACCTCGTACGCGACCTGCTGTACGGGGGCGTGCCGCCCGGACGCATCCCGGTCGATCTCCTGACCCGGTTGCCGTTCAGCGGGCCGGTCCTTGCCTGGCGCCTGCTCCTTTGGCTCGATCGCCGTCGGATGCAGGACATCGACCTCATCACCGTCCACGACATCTATCGACTCGCGGCGGAGGAACAGGCTGCCTCCGTGTACCGGTCGCTCGCTCAGACGGTCGCGCTCCTCCGCGCTGCCGGCGTCCCTCGCTGAATCCTCCGCTCCACCGCTCGTCCAGGCGTGCTGACGCCTGCGCTCATCCCCTTCTACCCACCCCCGAACGGGAGTTCGTGATGCCTCGTACGAGCACGACCATCGACAACAGCCACATCGTCATCGACACCGGCATGGCCCAGCCGGACGCGACGACCATCGTGGAACGCAAGGGCCTCGGCCATCCGGACACCCTGGCCGACCATCTCGCCGAGCGGTTGTCCCGCGCCTACAGCCGCTACACCGTTCAGCACTTCGGCGCCGTACTGCACCACAACTTCGACAAGCTCGCCCTCCTCGGTGGAGCCAGCGAGGTGCGGTACGGCGCCGGTCGGATGACGTCGCCGGTGCGGGTCCTGGTCAATGGGAGGGCCGCGCCGTTGTGCGGCGGCGAGCGGATACCGGTCGAGGACATAGTGGAGGCCGAGGTTCGGGCGTTCTTCGCCGAGCGACTGCCCGAGGTCTCGGCCCACCTCGACATCGTCTTCAACATCACCAGCAATTCGAGCCCGGGTGCTGTACTCACCGGCGACGGGGTGCCCGACCGCACCCGCTGGTTCAACCCGCGCTCCGTCGAAGATCTCCGCGAGCGGCGGGTACGGCTCTCCAACGACACGTCCCTCGGCACTGGCTGGGCGCCGGAGAACCCCTTCGAGTCGTTCGTACGGGAACTGGTGGACTACTTCTCCGGGAAGAGCGAGTTCACGCTCGCCCACGCTTGGTGCGGCTCGGACGTCAAACTCATGGGCTACTGGGACGGAGCCCAGGCCGACATCGTGTTGTGCGTCCCCCAGAAGTCGCGTCACGTCGCCAGCCGGGCGGAGTACGTCCGCAACGCGGAGACCGTCCTCGCCGAGTGCCACCGCCTCGCTGGCCTCCGGCTGCCTGGAGCGGAGGCGCGCTTCCGGCTGAATGCTCGTGACGTTCCGGAGAAGGACGAGCTGTACCTCACCTACAGCGGCAGTTCGATCGAGTCCGGTGACGAAGGCGTTGTGGGGCGAGGAAACCGGGTCAACGGGCTGATCACACCGTTGCGGCCGATGAACCTTGAGGGCGCCAACGGCAAGAACCCCGTCTACCACGTCGGCAAGCTGTACAACGTCGCCGCGCAGCGACTCGCCACCCGGCTCCACGAGGCGACCGAGGGGCACGCCGAGGTTCACCTGGTGAGCACGACCGGGCAGCGACTCGATCAGCCCTGGCGTGTCCTCGTCCGCCTGTCCTCTCCCGACGTCGAGGTGGACAAGGTACAGGCTCTGGTCACCGAGGCGCTCGGCGAGTTCCCGGCCCTGACGGACGAGCTGGTTTCCGACGGGATCGTGCTGAGCTGATGGTGATGCGGACGCTCGGAGAGGTTCCCGCTGGGTGCCGACAGCGGCTACTCGCGCACTACGGGCCGGAAGCCCAGGCGTGGCTGGACGCAGCACCGGCCCTGCTGGAACAGGCCGCCGAATGCTGGCAGTTGTCCCTCGGCGACTACCACGACGCCGGACACGCCTCGGTGATCGCGACAGCGACCGCCCTCGACGGGCGTCCGCTACTCCTCAAGGCATGGATCGACCCCACCCGGTATCGCCACGAAGTGAGTGCACTGCGGCTGTGGGCCGGCGGACCGACGGCGGACGTCATCGAGGCCGCTGACGACTTGGCGGTGGCCGCCCTGGAGCTGGTGGGAGGGCGCCCTGGTGGCGCCGAGCGGCCAGAGCGCGAGGTTCAGCTGGTGGCGGCTGCCCTTCAGGGGCTGCACACTCTCGGCCAGCGCCGAAGGCGACCGAACAGCTTCCCGCTGCTCACCGACCACCTCGGCACGGAGATGCTGCCGCGGATCCGGCGACGGATGGAGACGCTCGACCTCGACACATGGCGTCTGCTCGTCGACGCCGCGCTCCCGGCGCTCTCCGGACTGCAGCAAGACGCAGGCAGGACAACTGTCTTGCACGCGGACCTGTATCGGGAGAACGTGCCATTCGACTGGCTGGGCCACCCGCGTCTGCTCGATCCGCTGCCCATGCTGGGCGACGCGGCATTCGACTGGGCCTTCTGGACCGTCTACTACGACCTTGGACACGGGACCGACGGGCGGCTGGCCGCTGCCGCCCGGATCTCGCGGATCCCCATTCCCGTACTCGCGCCGTGGTGCAGAGCGCTGGCCCTCGACGGATTCCTCTACTACCTGGAGGCCGGGGACCCGAGAGCACCGCAGATGGCGGGAGTGCTCGCCGGCCTTTCCGCGTCGACCCCGAGGAGGGGCTCGTGACCACCTACGTCCTCCGCCACGGTCAGACGAACTACAGCAAGCGGTACCTCGTCAACGGCGACCCGTCCCAACCCATCCACCTGACCGAGGAGGGTCGGCAATCACTGGGCCTGGGCTGGTCCACCCTCCCCCTCCACACCGTGCGGACGTGGCTGACCAGCGAATTCCCGCGTGCCCAGCAGACAGCTTCTCTGCTGATGGGCGTGCCGGCGGCGGAACTGGTCATCGACCCTCGCCTGAATGAACTCGACTACGGAGAGTTCGAGGGCCGCCCGTTCCTGGAGTACGCGGTCTGGCTTGACGGCCAGGGTCCGAACGAGCGGCCTGCGGGTGGCACCGAGTCCCAGCGCGCCGGCATCCGGAGGATGCTCACCGGATTGCTCGCCACCCTGGAGCGACCCGGACCCCGCGTTCTCGTAGGCCACGGCCTTTTGGCCTCCGTGCTCCTCTGGCATCAGAACCGATCTCCGAAGGAGGGCATGCCGCTCTTCTTCCCGGAGGCGCCGTACGTCGAGCCGATCGCCATACCTGACGACGAGCTGCCGGACTGGATCACGGCGCTGATGAGTGATCTCGACAGGGACGTTCCCGGAGGTCGTGCTGACCGCGGTGGCGCGGACATATTCCGGATCGGTGAGGGCTCGGCGGTTGCTACGGTCGATTCCGTATCCCACCAGCCGGATCAAAAGGATCTTCCTCATGCATGATGCCCGCGCCCTAATCGAAATGGGTGCCGAAGCGGTTCGTCGGCTCGCTCGTCGCGGTTACTCTCTGGACCTGTCCGAGCTGGAGTCCCTCCAGTCTCGGCGCAACCAGAACATCCGCTCGGCCGACGAGCTGCGGGCTGAGTCCAAGCGGGTGGCGAGTGAGGTCCAGCAGACGGCCAAGCAGGGCGGCGACATCTCCAAGCTGAAGGAGCGCGCCCGCGAGCTGAAGGACCAGATCCGGGACATCGAGGCCGGGCAGGTGCAGGTCGAGGAGCAGCTCCGCGACCTCCTCCTCAGCATCCCGAACCTGCCGGACGACGCGGCCCCCGACGGCGACTCCGAGGATTTCGCGGAAGAGGTCCGACGGGTCGGCACTCCGCCGGCCTTCCCGTTCGAGCCGAAGGACCACGTCGACCTCGGCGAGGCCGCCGGCATCCTCGACTTCGCTCGGGCGACGAAGCTGTCCGGCCCGCGCTTCGCGGTCTCGCGCGGCGCCGGAGCAGCGCTGGAGCGTGCCCTGGCCACACTCTTCCTCGACCTGCACACCCGTCGTCACGGATACGTCGAGCACGCGGTCCCGTACCTGGTCACCCGCAAGACGATGACCGGCACGGGGCAGCTGCCGAAGTTCGAGGAGGACCTGTTCAAGACCGGCGTCGCCGACCGCGAGCTGTTCCTGATCCCGACGGCCGAGGTGCCGCTGACCAACCTCTACGCCGACGAGATCATCCCGCCGGCTGAGCTGCCGCTGGCGCTCACCGCCCACACGCCGTGCTTCCGGTCCGAAGCCGGGTCGTACGGCCGCGACACCAGGGGCCTGATTCGTCAGCACCAGTTCGCCAAGGTGGAGATCGTCCAGATGGTCGACCCCGCGGACGCGGACACCACGCTGGAGACGATGGTCGGCCACGCCGAGGCATGCCTGAAGGAACTCGGCCTCGCCTACCGCGTCGTCAAGCTGGCCGCCGGTGACACGGGCTTCTCCGCCCAGCTCACCTACGACATCGAGGTCTGGATCCCGAGCCAGAACACGTACCGCGAGATCTCCTCGGTCTCCAACTTCGGCACCTTCCAGGCCCGCCGGGCCAACATCCGGACCCGCGGCGAGGGCGGCAAGCCCAAGCTCGTCGCCACGCTCAACGGCTCTGGCCTTCCCGTCGGCCGCACCCTGGCCGCTCTTCTTGAGCAGTGCCAGCAGCAGGACGGTTCCATCCTCCTGCCCGAATCGCTCGTCCCGTACCTCGGCTTCCGCCGGATCTCGGCGGACGGAACACCGGAGGCATAACGTGCTCGTCGGCGTCTGCGACTTCCCTGGTAGCTACGCCTTCCCACCCGCCGGCTACGGCGGGATCGAACGATGGCTGTGGGCGGTCGCCGTAGGCGCCCGAGCCGCAGGCGCCGACGTACACCTTCTTGGGCCGGGCTGGCTCACGGACCTGGAGAACGACTGGGTTCGTCAGCCGGTCCGCCTGGAGGACCTCACCACGGGATCCCTCGCCGAGCGCGATCTCCGCAGCACCGGATACGACCTCCTGGTCGTCGGGCACGAGTACCCGTCGCTGCCAGCCTGGACGCGTACCTGGAACGAGCTGGACTGCGACGTCGCCACGTTCCAGCACTCGCCCGTCTTCCAGCACGCCGACACAGCCTTCGACGGCAAACAGTCACGGCTCTACTGCTATTCGCCCGAGATGATCGAGCGGTACGCAGACCATCAGCCGATTCCTGAACTCGCTGTACACCTTGGCCTGGACGAGGAGGAGCCGCCTGCCACCGCGGGGCACGACCTCGTGTGGCTCGGCCGCATAGACGAGGAAAAGGCGCCCCACATCGCCGTCCGAGCCGCCCAGATCCTCGGCCGCCGGATACAGATCGTCGGCCCCGTCTTCGACGGGGCATACGTGCGAAGCCACGAACGCCTCTTCAGCGCAGGTCACGTGAAGTGGGTCGGTGAACTCGGCGGCCCCGCCAAGACCGCCGCTATCCGCGACGCCTCCGTCTTCGTCTACACCTACGCCCGTACGTACGTGGAGGCCGGCGCCGCCGTCTTCGGTGAGTCCCTCCGCGCCGGCACCCCCATGGCCGCGCTCACCTGGCGTGGGGGAACCTGCGCCGAGGCGGCCCTGTGCGATCAGACGGGCGTGATCACGGTGGCCGACCCCGACGAGGACGACGAGACAGCAGCGGAGCTTCTCGCCCTTGCGATCGAGCAGGCCGAGGGCCTCAAGCACACGGAGGTCCAAGAGGTCGGGATGCATCGCTTCGATCCGGCCCGCCACTTCACCGCGATGTCGACTCGGTCATGCTGACGAGCGGTACCAGAGAGCTCGTACTCGGGCCGTCGGCCCGTTCGGAGGTCCGCTTGCCTGCGGTCCTCCGTCAAGTCCTCGGAGCGCAATGGGAGTTCACCGTCTCCGACGGACGGATCGCGATTGAGCATGCGCACAGAGGATCGCCGTACTGTCCCCCTCGTCAGGCCCCGTCGTGGGAAGAGCTACTGGCAGGGCTCAAGGCGGGCTTCGCGGCCGAGGGCGTCTCGCAGGACGCCTGCCTGCCAATTCGGTGGGGCCGCGAGACCGAGCTGACGATCTCGGCCGTCCAAGCCCTTGACCCCTTCCTCAAGGACGGGCGTCCGGTGACCTACCGCAGTGGCTTCCTGCCCCAGCCTGTTGTCCGTTTCACCGGGCAACGTGACGCAACGGGCGATCTCCGGGAAGGGTTTCTGACCTCGTTCGTCAACGTCTCCCGCGTCCAGCCGATTCAGTGCATCGACGAGTACGGGGGGATCCTGGACGGCTGGCTCAGCGTGCTGTCGCGACTGGGTTTCCACGCGCGCCACATCAGCATCAACGGCAAGCTGGCAGCATGGCGGCGCCGCCAAGTCGAAGGCATCACTCTTCGCTTCAACCACCTCGATCTGCCTCTCGGCGACATCGTCCTTCTTTGGAATGCCGACAACCCCGCACGCATGGCCGTAGACCTCGGCACCGGGCTGGAACGGCTGGCCTGGGCGAGGACGAGGCTGAGGTGGAGGGAGCTCGTCTTCGGCCAGTTCGCGTCCCTGGCGCCCCCGCCGACCCTGGACGCCGTCCGCACGGCCACTCTCCTCCTTGCACACGGTGTCCGTCCCGCAGCGCGCGGAGCCGGCGGGATCACCCGCCGGGTGATCGGAACGATCGACCCGGGTGCGGCGAGGCTGGGCGTCAGCTCCCTGGTTCGCGCGTCGTACCGCTATTGGCGACTGTTCGGTGAACCGAAGGTCCCATGGCCAGCCGTGACCATGGCGATCGAGGAAGAGCTGGGCATCTGAAGGAAGACCTCCAGTGAGTCGAGTCCGCTTACCGGGGCAAATCTGTCCTTCGCCAGTTGTTCCAATCGAACCGAGTCGTGCCGCATCCGGCGTGCCCAGAACCACGAAATGAACGAGGGCCGACGGCAAGCCGTCGGTCCTCTGGTCAGCTATCCCACAGCACAGCACGCCTTGCAGCTCATCAGCCGCCGAGAGTCCCCATGCACGTCATGCACCGGCTCGTCGCCCGCAGCTGCGCGTTCCCCTCAGTGGCGACGGCTGGGCTGCTCTCGCTGATACGGCCCCAATCTCCGGGGGACGGATCGAGAATCCAACCCCACTTCGGAGGCCGCACCTCGTCTTCTGTCATGTGATCGCAGGCGCCTGGAACGTGCGCCTTACCATTCTGTTTGATCAAGATGGCGTTGCCGGGGAACCGCCGCCACTCCTGTCGAACACACCTTTCCTCCGGGTGCGCCTTGGGCACGCTGCCATCAGGAGGGCAGGCGCACCCCATGCCGATGATGTTGTCGCATCGCTCGCAGCGCACCTCTTTCATGTGACCAAGTGTCCCATCCGAGAGCGTGCAGCTCACGCGTAACGCCATGGCGGCGGTGTCCCTTGCGGCGACACTGAGAGATCACCGCGATTCGACTGGGTTGGATGGCAAAGCGGCTGGCTTCGTTGACAACAGACACCAGTTCGCCGGGGGCAGACAGGAAAGATCCTGAAAGGACTGGTGCGCTGCGGCACGGCATGTCAACGTACAACGCCTGCCAGAAGAAATGACGTCCGAGCCCACGGAGGCGCCCCTGCACCCGCACCACCCCAGTGACCCCTCTCGTTCCGACATGCCAGACCCGATGTACTGGGTCACTCCGCGCCACCTTGCCGGTGACGACGGCGCGCTCGCCGAGCGGATCGGCGACACCCTGACCGGCCTCGGCTGGCGCATGTGGCCCACCTCCCGCCACACCCTGCTGTATGTGAGCCCGGACGGGCTGCGCGGCGCCGAGTGGATCCTCGCGGCCTACCCGTTCGAGCTGGGCGGACTGCCCGTTGCTTGGCAACTGATTGCCCGCCCGCATGCTGCCTCCGCGATGACGGAGTGGAACGCGTACTTCACTGCCGGCGTCCCGTACGAGGCGCTCGCTGATCTCATTGTCGCGCTCGACGCCCGTGAGGTGCCGGACGCTGGCTTCGAAGGGCCCGAGACGGTCCTCAACGCAGTCGGTGCCCAAGGCTGGATCCGTGACGTGGACTGCCCCCACACCACCGCCATGGACCCCGGGTTCTCCGCCACCGTCTCCCTGGGACTGCAGCCGCCGCTTGTCCAGGACGCGGATCCGCACCCTGACTTGATGGGGTGGCAGGCGTGGGCGGAACCCGTTCTCGGCGCCCCATATCTGCGGTGCGCCAGCTTCAGTGCCAGCGTCCCCCATGACCTGGTCGCGGCATTCGCGTCCTCGCTCGCCTCACCGGTCCCGGTGCCCCGCCGCACCGTGCCCAAGAGCGCGGAGGGTCGGCTCAACTTCGTCCGCCGCAGCTGACGATCCGCGCCCTGCAGTGCTTGTTGTGCTGTTCGTCGCCAATTCCCCTGAGTACACGTTCCCCTGTGTCCGTCAGATGACGAGATGGAGACCGCATGTTCCGACGACGTGCTCGCGCAGACCGCGAGTTCCGTGAGGCCCAACGTGAGGCGTTCGCGCTGCTGCAGATGCATGCACACGAGCTTCTGCCATTCGACATCGTCCGTGCCGAGGCGCCGATGTCGACCGGATCGGCCTCGGTGACCATGATGCCGGATTTCCCACCAGCCGACCTGCGGGCGCCGTCCCGACAGGACGTCGAGGGAGCGATGATGCGGTGGATGCAGCCGCTCGTCATCGACGGTGAGATCCGCACGTGCCCGACGTGCGGCGCGTACCGGGACTGGATCGTCTTCTGCCTTCGCGACGACTCGGTGTGGCTGCGCTGCCGGGCCGGCCACCAAGTGCTGGAGCCCCGTCTGGACGCGGCCTGGTACAACCGCAACTCCGGTCCGGTCGACCACTGGCACCCCACCCTTGAGGACGGGTTGCGCCACCTCGGCCACTGACCCCCGAAACCTGACTCCCTACCCCTGCATTTCGCCGGCGCCGGAGGCCCGGTTGGTCAGACCGTTCGTTCCGTAGCGATTTTGGGGTTCCGCATGCGCCTTCACACCACGACCGTTCGCAGCCTGAGCGCCCTCGCCGTCCTGGCCCTGGCGGGCTGCACCACAGGCAGCATGCCCGCCCACGATCCGGCCTCCTCCGCCTCCGCGCCCACACAGCAGGAGGGCAAGCACTCCCCGGTGCCCGAGCTGTTGTCCTCGGCGGCGCTGAGCAAGCGCCTCTTGGATGAGAGCGATCTTGGCGAGGGTTACACCCGCAAGCCGCAGCAGCCCAGGCCGCAGGACGATGTCGTCGTTTCCGGTTGCCCGGTGCTGGAGAAGCTCGGCGGTGACGCGGCTGTCGGCGACAGCCTCGCCTTCCCCCGCAGGGCGAAGGCGTCCTTCACCTATACGGGCGGCAGTGACTCGGAGGTGGCTGAGGAGCTGTACAGCGATTCCGCCGCGAAGCTGTCCAGGGGCGTGAGCCGGATCTTCGACGCGATGATCTCCTGCCCCACGTACCAGGTCTTCGTGGGCAGCACCTCCGTCGACATGGGCACCGAGGAGGTAGCCGCGCCGCCTCTCGGCGACGAGCAGTGGAGCCAGCTGCTCACCTATTCCGTCGGCCGGCAGCGCAGCGTTGTCCAGCAGACGGCGATCCGCATCGCCAACGTGCTGGTGGTCGTTTCCGGCTCGCCGGGTGTTGTCGACGCGCACTTGGCGAAGGCCGTTGACAAAGTACAGCGCACACGGTGACTGCAGGGGACGCGAAGGGGGCCGGTGACCGGGATGGTTTCCCGGTCACCGGCCCCCTTCCTCATCTGGGGGTGCGGTCGGTGCCGTCGTCTGTCAGAAGGTGTACGGGGTGAACGGACGGACAGGTTCAGTCGCCGCGTTGACCAGCTGTTGGAGCTTCAGCCGCTCGTTCTCGTTCATGATGCCGATGGCGTTGCCGAAGGACTTCTCGTCGAGCTGGTCCAGGAAGGGGGCGAGGAAGCGGTCCAGTTCCTCGGGGGCTTCGAGCCAGGTCTGCAGGTACTGGTGGTACCGATCTACCTGCTTCTTCACCTCTTTGACCTCGTTGATGGTGGGTGCGAGAGCGGCGGCCTGTTCCGCCTTGGCGAAGGGGCCTTCATCGTGGTGGAACCACGTCTTGGTGCCGAAGTGGTGCTTGAAGTACGCGCCGGACAGCTGGGCGACGACGTGTCGGCGGGGTTCGATGAGGGGAATGCGGGTGCTCCTTGTTGAGGGGTGGGGCGGTCGGGCAAGACATAGGGTCCGGAGAATCCCCGGTTTCGATAACCGGGGATGTACAGCTACGACCCGTCGGCTTCGTACCGGTCCGTGGCTGCGCGTGGTGTCGTTCCTCGTGGCCCGCGCCAGGGGCTCCGGCTCAGCGGGACCGTCCGGCGCGGGATGTAGGCGGCGTGTACGCGCCCGGGAGCCCGGGATCGGTCTGCGGGGCGGTCTGAGCGGGAAGGCGGCGGGCCTGCGCGGTTCGTGCGCCGGGGCCGGGTGCATGCCGGTCGCCGAGGCGCTGGATGCGCCAGACGAGGACCTCGGATGCTGACTTCGCGTCGTCCAAGGGGCGGTGCTGGGCTGCCTGCTGGAGGACGGTGGCCGGGTTGTGGCCGACGGCTTCGGCGGCGGCGAGGGTGGCGGTGAGAGCGGGCCAGGCGTTTTCGGTGAGGATCTGTTCGGCCTGGCGGGGGAGGACCTCGTGCAGGGCGCGGACGTACCGGTTCACCGTGTTGTCGGAGGGATGGTGCCTGGCGAGTGCGGTGAGGCTTGCGGGGGCTATCTGGGCGTAGGCGGCTTGCAGGTGGTTGAGCGTCTGGCGGGCGGCGGCCACCTGGCGGTCGTGGTGGTGCAGTGCGCTGTGGCGCTGGACGGCGAGGACGACGAGGATGGCGGCGTCCAAGAGCATGGCCAGCCCGGTGTGGTCCGCGGGCTGGTAGCGCATGGCCTTGAGCGCGCCCCGTAGTGCGCGGGCGTGCTGGTGGTCGGCGCGGGCGCGGGTGTGGGCGGCGTGTTCGAAGGCGGCAGCCGCACGGTGGAGTTCGGCCTGGAGTCGGGCAGGGGCGTGGGCGGGTAGCGCGTACAGGACTTCACCGAAGACGGTGAGGTGGGCCTGGACGGCTCCGTCGTCGGCGTGGGCGAAGTGGTGGGGGATGCGTTCGGCGGCAGCGGTGGCCACGTGCCATGGGTTGGGGCGGTGCCGACGAGCTGATGAGGCTGCGGTGGGCTGTGTCTCGGTGGCGGCCAGGCGCTGTCGGATCTGGGGGAGGGACAGGTCGGTGGCGAGGCTGGAGCCGGAGTACCAGATGGGTGTGCTGTCGTCGGACAGGGCGACCTTGTAGCCGCCGAGGTCGCCGGAGGGCAGTGTGCGGGTCTCGACCTGAAGGTCGGCATCGGCGAGCAGGTTGAAGAACTCCTCCAGATCCTTCGCGTGGGACAGCGCGGTACGCACGATGTGCCGCAGCCGCTCACGCGCGGTCTTGTCGTGGCCCCGTCGCTTGGCCTTCTCCTCCTCGGCCCGGGTGGAGCGCTTCACCGCCGAGGTGCCGGCAGCAGCTTCGGGGCCACGTGCAACCCGGGTGAGACCGAAGTCTTCCTCGACGGCTGTGAGTTCGTTCATGGCGCGGCGGTAGTCGTTCCAGTTCCGCGGCGGGCGCAGATCACCGCGCACCTTGGTGGCGACGATGTGAATATGGTCCTCCGCGTGACGCACAGCAACCCAGCGGCAGCCGTCCGGATCGCCGTCGGGTGCGATGCCGGTCGCGTGCACCATGCGCCGGGCGATGGTGGCCCACTCGGCGTCGGTGAGGAAGCGGTCCTCGGCCGCGGCGCGGATCGAGCAGTGCCACACGTGCCCCTCCGGTGCCTTGTCGCCAGCTTGCTTGACCCGCAGGTCCAGGGCCTGAGTGAGCTGGCCGAGCCGTTGCTTGTGGCCAGGGCTGTCCCAGGGGCCGGGCTCGGGGATGAAGTCGTCCCAGGAGGCGACGATGTGCTGGTCGGTGTGTTCGTTGGCGCGGCCTTTGCCGAAGAGGTAGGCCAGCACGCCGTAGGTCTTGTTGCCCGGCTTGACGATGTTCGCGATCACCTCAGACCGCCCACTTCTGCTCGGCTGCCCGGAAGGCGGCGTCGTCGATCGCCCGGACTGCGTCGTGGGCTGTGGCGAGCAGGCGGTCCGCCCGGTGAAGGATCGCGGCGTCCACAGGGTGTGGATCGCCGTCCGCATTGAGACGGCGGGCGATCTGGTTGACGTTGTTACCGATGCGGGCGATGTGCGCCCTCATCGCAGCGAGCTCGTCGACCGCATCGTCGCAGACCGTGCGCTCGGCGGCGACGGTGATCTCACCGCAGACGCGGGCCATGGTGGCGTCGGCAATGTAGCGGGCCATGGTCACGTGAGCGGTCTTCGCCGACGACTGGATGTCGTGCTTCTCGTGCGGCGCGAAGCGCGCGGTGACGTGCTCGGAGCGCTGCGCATCGAGGTTCGCGCGGCGGTACGGCGCGCGCTGCGTGGCCCCAACGGAGGGATCGGGCGGCTGCTCGCCGGCGCCCACCAGCTCCTGCTCCGGCACGCCCTCGTGCCGGAGCTGCTCCTCCGCCACCCCCGGGGCGGAGGAGTCCGCAATGGACCGGCCTATGGACGGTCCATCGCCATTGCTTGCTGCGCTGCCGAGGTCGGTGATCATCTCCTCCTGGGAGGTGGGGAGTTCGTGGTGCGATTCGTGCATTGATTTTCCTTGGGCGTTGGGGGTGGTCTCAGTGCGGGTGGCCGACGGGCGCCGTGGGCAGCTCGGCCTTGATGATGCGGACCACCTCGCCGGCGGTGTCGCTGGCCACGCTGTAGCCGTCCTTGCGTACGGCCACCTCCAACAGGTCGCGGGAGAGACGTCCGTGCTCGCGGAAGAGGTCACGGGCGTATTCGTTGAGGAGCTCCCGTGTAGCGCGCGGTTTGGAGCTCGGGCGCTTCGACTCCGCCCGCGAGGCGGTGCGTGGGTCGTTGCCCGGCGTTTCCCCGCCCGGTTTTGGTTCCGGGCCGACGGTGGTGCGGGCGGGCTGTTGCGGGCGGTTTTCGGGCAGGGGGCGGGCTGTCCGGTCGGCGGCGTCATCGCCCGCGACCTTGTGGGGCTGGAGGCCCGAACTTTCTGCCCGCTCTCTTGCCGTAGCCCGCGGGCGGGCCGTCGCGGAGCCGCCCCTCGTGCGTGCGGCGGCGTCGGGCCAGCGCGCGGGCAATGACCTGGAGGCCAGAACATTGACCTGTTGGCGGGTGGCGAGCTTGCGCAGCAGCAGCTCGTCCTGGCGTTCGTCGCGGTCGACGTCAGCCTGCTCCAGGGCCTGGTGCAGGCGGCGGGTGAGGCGTCGGCCTCGCCACTTGGTGCGCTTGTCGGCTGTCATGGTCTCTGCCCGGAGGATCAGCGTGACGGCCCGGTCGAGGGCGCGGTCGCGGATGATCCGGGCGGCATCCGCGTCCCGGTCGGCAATCCCCAGACGAGCCAGCATCCGTTCGCGTGCCCGTCGGGTGAGGAGGGCGGCCAGGCTGCGGGAGTCGACGTGCGGGCTGCGGTGGCGCAGTTCGATGCCCATGGCCAGGTGCCAGAGCACTGCCGCCAGGACCGGGCCGACGAAGGCCCGCACAGTTCCGCCGACCAGGCCGGACTCGGCGTAGGCGGGCACGATCTGCACGCAGGTGATCACCCAGGTGAGGGTGCCGGGCACCCCGGGCGCCTGCTTGGAACCGTTGAGGTTCGCCCGCGCCATCAGCGCGGTGGCGAACAGCGCTAGTTCGGCGGCGGCGAACATCGCGGCGCGCTCGACGGCGCTGCCCATGTCGAGGTAGTCGGCGGCGAAGCGCCAGCTGGTGTCCGCGCTGTAGGCGGTGCAGCCGATCGCGGCGACGGCGGCGACCGGGATCGCGGCGGTGCTACGGCGCTGTCCAGCGCTCGGCTTCCGTCGGTACTTACACAGGGACCATGCGGCGGACAGTACGACGACGAGCAGAGCCGCGATGGCAGCAGGCGCAGGGAACCAGTGCGGCAAGGCGGGCATGCCGATGTCGTTGGCGCTGATGAGCGTGATGGGGCCAGGGGGCATGCAGAGGCTCTCCAAGGAACCCGGGCGCTCGAGGGCAGGCGGAAGCCCGGGCGGGTGAGGTGGTGGAACGGGAGGGGCCGCGGGCCGTTCAGATCCTGGGCGCGGTGCGGCGTCGGTCGGAGCCGGTGAGGATGACCCGCTCGGTCATCTCGGCGAGGCGGGAGGCGACGCGGTCGCCGAGCGCGGTGCGGAGCTCGGCGGTGGGGAGGTTGGTGGTGATGAGGGTGGGGAGCATGTGCTCGTACCGGTGGTTGATGAGCCGATAGGTGAGCTCCTCGGTCCATTCGCTGGTCTTGGCTGCGCCGAGGTCATCCAGGAGCAGCAGGGGGCAGCGGGCCAGTGTCTGCAGTTCCCGTTCGCCGTCGTGGCCGGCGCGGGGGCGGAGCCGCGCGTGGAGGTCGGCGGAGGTGGTGGCCTCCCAGCGCAGGCGGACGCCTCGGGTGAGGAGGGCCCGGACGGCGCCGTACGCCTGGTGGGTTTTGCCGGTGCCGGTGGGGCCGGCAATCAGCAGCGACGGGCCCTCGGCGATACCGGGTCCGGTCGGGCCGGGGCGTCCGGCGCGGGCGATCTGGTCGGCCCAGGAGGTGATCTGGGGATGGTCGGCCAGGGCGCGGCGGTAGCGGGCGGGGATGCGGGCGTCGGCGAGTTCCAGGGCGGTGACGGTCTGGGGCGCCGGTTCTTGGGCGGCAGCCGTGGTGGGGTCGATGCCGCGGTTGGCGAGGATCGTGTTGAGCCGGTCGGTGATCGCGCCGACGGGCTGGGGTGCGCGGGTGAGGGTGGCGGTCAGAGCTCATCTCCGTAGGCGGCGACGACGTCGGTGGGGTTCGTCCACGCCCGGTGGGCGGCGGGTGTGGTGGAGGATGCGGCGTTCATGACCTCGTGGACGAGGCTGGGCAGGACGCCAGGGGACAGGCCCTTGACCCGGTGGCGTTCGAGGGCGGCCCGGAGGTGTGCGGGGGCGATGCCCTCGTCGAGCAGCTTGCGCACCTGTTTGCCGAGATGGTTCAGGAAGGCATCTGGCGGGCGGTGGTTGCACGCGGCGATGTACTCGCCGAGGAGCTGCTTGGCCGAGACGGTGTCGGGCGTGTGGGCGCTTGCGCCCCCCGAAGGGATATCTCCTAGATCCACGGTCCTAGGTCCTAGATCCGGACCGTGAGACGTCACTGCTGCCTCACCGAGCGCTCCCTGATCCCTCGCGGAGGACTCCGTGAAGCCCTCTTGATCTGAGACTTCGCTCTCAAGCCCCGGATTCAGCGTGGACTCACGGACCTCGCCGGAGCCCTCAGTGAGGACTGCGTGAGGCGGTAGCGAGTACTCCGTGACACCGGCGCCCACGGCAGGAGCCGACGCGACCGAAGCGTCGTGAACCGGGCAGCTCGGGAGGCGGCTCTTGCTCGCCCGGTTGATCTTCTGATGCTGGTGCCAGGTCACGACGTGCAGGTACCGCTTGTGATCCGGCCCCTTGTAGCGGCAGATCAGTCCCGCGTCGGCGAGCTGGGCGAGGTCCGTCTCGACATCGGACGGGGTGTGCTCCGGGCGCAGCACCCACAACTGCCCGGCGATGATCGCGGCGTGGTCGCGGTGGCGGCCCTGGTCGTCGGCCTGGGTGAGCAGGCCGAGGAAGGTGCGCTCGGCGGTCAGGGAGACGACGGCCAGGGACTCGGAGACGAAGGCTTCGGGCTTGATGGTGCGGATTCGTGCCAAGTGCGGGGCGGTCCTCACTCGGTGGCCTGTGCGCGGGCATCACGGCTCACCGTCGGTCGGGGCGGGATTCGAGGGGGTGTTGGCGCGGACGCGCGCCGGGAAGCGATTGCGTTTCCGGGGGTGTCGTCAACATAGCCACACCCCAGTCGCGCAAGTCCAGCCCTATCCGGCGCCATCTCTCACGGCAGAAAGGCCGCGAGAAATGGGGCTCGGTGGCGGGCGGGAGGAAAACCGTAAGGCACGATCCGCTGTTGACCAAATAGTTGCCCGGACCGCAGAGCCAGAAGGATTACATCGGCAAGCCGTTGACGGGCCGCCGACGGGGAAGCTACAACACAACACCGCACTTCAGAGCCGTGATCGTCGTCCTGGTCTGTGCCCATTCCCGACTCCCTGGAACCGCATCTCGGCGAACGACGCGAGCGCAACATAGACCACGATCGCCGGTTACCCAAACCGGCGAATGCACCTTTCAATTGGAGCCATGCCCCCACGCCCACTGGAAGTCGGACCCGCAGGAATGCAGGCGGCCCGCACCATCGAAATACTCCGAACCGAACGCGGCCTGTCGCAACGCCAGTTGGCCGACCGCGTGACCGCTTTCGGCCGTCCGATGTCCAACACCATGCTGTCCCGCATCGAACGCGCCCAACGACGATGCGATGCCGACGACCTCGTCGCGATCGCCGACGCCCTCCTGGTCTCGCCTCTCGTGCTGCTGCAGGGGCCGACCGCCACGTGACGAGGACCGTTCAGCACCGCTGACCGAGCACGCCCCCACCCAGTAAGGACCCGCCCTTCTTGCACCACTCCGACATACCCCCTGCCCTCGTACGACGCCTTCCCGGCACCGAGGGCGGAGCCCCCTTGCCTCGTCTCTACCGCCCCGAAGAAATCGCCGAAGCCCTCGGCTGCTCCGCCTGGTGGGTCAAGGACCGGGCCCGACGCGGACTCATCCCGCACACCCGCGTCGGCCGCGCCTACCGCTTCACCGCCGCGCACCTCGCCGAGATCGTCCGCCTCCACGAAGAGCGCCCGAAGCGATCCGTCAGCAGCGCGCCGGCGAGTCGGGCAGCGACAAGCCCTCCCTCGGCACGAACTCGTGCCGCCCGGCCGCCTGAGCCGACTACGGCCCCGACGCCAGGGCGTCTGCGGGCTCGACCGCCGCGCCGCACCCAGTACGAGACCGTCGCGTAGCGCGCCCGTACCCAGTCACAAGCCGAGAACAGGGGAGGAAGACGGAAGTTGGGTTTCGCGGAGAAGCGCGGAAACTACTGGCGCGGCCGGTACAAGACCGCGCCCGGCAAGCATCTCACGGTGGTCGACGACAACGGCAAAGCGATCCGGTTCGCCACCAAGGGCGAGGCCCAGCGCGCCGCGAGCGAGGCCGAGAACAAGTATCGGCGCGGCGACTGGCGCGACCCGGCACTCGGCCAGGAGACCTTCGGCGAGTACGCCAACCGCTGGTACGAGGCCCAGGACCTGGCCGCCTCGACTATGCAGAACTACAAGCGCCACATCGAGGAGCACCTCCTCCCCGACTTCGAGGACAAGGCGCTCGTCGGCATCCTGCGCACGGACGTCGACCTGTGGGAGAAGAAGGAGAAGGCCGCTTACGCGGCCTCCAGCGTCAAGACCTGGCGCTCGACGCTCCACCTGATCTTCGAGGACGCGATCGACGAGAGCCTGATCACCTCGAACCCGGCCGCCAGACGGCGCGGACGCGGCAAGCGCGCCGGACGCTCCCGCGACCGCGGCCCGGAGAAGGTCGTCACCGACCCCCTTGGCACCCTGCTGACCGCGGAGCGAGCCGCCCTGCTCTCCGGCCGCGACGACGAGTTCGTCGCCGTCGTCCTCAAGGGCTACACCGGCATGCGCTGGGGCGAAATCGTCGGCCTGGAGACGGAGTTTGCCCGCTCCGGGGCCGTCCGCGTCGAATGGCAGCTGTACGAACTCGACACCGGCGAGCTGGTTCGCTGCCCACCCAAGGACGACAGCTACCGCACCATCGACGTGATGGACTGGCTGTCGGCCCTGGTCGCCAACCACGTCGCCCGCACGAAGCCGAAACCCTGCTCGTGCCACGGCAAGACCTACGTCTTCCGGGGCCAGGGCACGGCCCGCACCGGCGGCCACCACGGCGCAAAGCTCGTCGACGTCGCACGCCGAGCCGAAGTCTCCACCGGCACGGTGTCCAACGTCCTCAACCACCCCGACCGCGTCACCGAAGCCAAGCGGGTCAGGGTGGAACAGGCCATCGCAGACCTGGGATTCGTGCGCGGCGGCGCGGTACCGCAGCACGCAGCCCACTGGCGCCGAAACGGCTTTGCCACCTGGCTGTTCACCCCGGCGGTCTCCGGCTGGTACCCAAAGAAGGCGCCGCAGGAAGCCCGCCCCGTGCCTCTCCTCGGCGAACCGTGGCCCGGCGTCCCAGCCCGAGGGCGTGGCGCCAGCGACCGTGCCGACGCCTGCTGGCTCCCGATCGCCAAGGGCCTCACACCCCACGGCCTCCGCCACACCCACCGGACCGTGATGGAGGTCCTCGGCACCGAGAAGGTCCTCATGGACGACCGCATGGGCCACATCGACGGCTCGGTCTCCGCGCGCTACGCCCACGTCACACCCGGAATGCGAAAACGCCTCATGCTTGGACTGACCGAGCAGTGGGAGGCGGCACTCGACACCCGCCTGGCGATGAGCCCCACGTCACCCGTGCGCGTACTCGATGATCTCCTACGTGCGCGCAGGGAATCACGTAAGCCTGCGGAGTCCCAGTGGTGACTGCTGCTGCACCTCTGGTGGTCACCACCAGAGGCACAGCCGTCTCCGGCGACACCCTGCGGGGGCAGCGTCAACCTCGTGGAGGTCATCTCGCTCCGGAGGTTATGGCAAACGCCCGGTGAGAGGGCCAAGGGACCTGGCTCAATAGACACATGGAGATTGGCGAGCACTGGGCGTACCGCGCGAGGCCGAAGGACCTGGGTAGCGAGGTCCGCCACGTCGAGGTCGTACGCGTGGGCAGCTCCGGCAGGTCTGGCTGGATCCACGTGCGGTTTCTCGAAGGCGATGCCGCTGGCCTGCAGGAGTGGGTCAGTTCCGGCTCTCTCGTAGCGCCGTGGGCGGATGTTGATACGTTCCGCGCGGATGACGCGGCGGAGCTGGCGCTGGCGGAGTCCTCTCGCCACGTCCGGGGCAGCACGGAATTCGAGGCCGCCCGCATGATCCTCGGCTTCGTCCGTCCGAAGAACAGGCTCCGCCTGCGCCGAACAGTGGCCGACGCCGGGGTCCTGGAGCTGAGCCGCCTCGACGAGACGGCACCGCTCATCGGCATCGACGCAGCTGAACTCCGCGGTGACGCCATGGTGTACGAGAACCGCCACGGCATGTGTCTGGCTGGGTGGCCGGTCACCGAGCGCGTCGCCCGCCAGGTGGCCGGCCGTCTCGCCGACGAGATCCTTCCGGAGGCGGACCGCAAGCAGCAGGGCATCGAGCAGGAGCGTGTCCAGTCCTCCTGGTACTCCTACAGCCGGCGGGACGACCGGAAGCTGGACGCGGAGGCAGCTGTCCTGCGAACCGTCCGGGCCTGGTGTGGCGAAGACAAAGCCGACCGCTACGACGAGTTGGTCGCCCTGCGCGCCGAGGTCATCCGGCTCGGAGAACTCGTCGACAAGGCGGTCAAGGCCCTACGCGACCGAGGTCATGGCGTCATCGCCTCCACCATTGAGCGCGACCTTGGTGTCCATATCGCCACCCTTGATCCTGATGTGCGTCGATGACGCCGCGCCACGGGTCTGGCTCCGGCTTGGGAGGCGTTGGCTGAGCCGGAGGCTCCTTCTCCGGCCGGTCCGGCCGCCAGCCGTCGAGGAACGGTCGCAGCTGCTTCTTCGTCGGCTCCACGTTGAAGTCACGGGCGGCCAGACCCCTGCCATTCGTCGTGGGGTCGAGCTGATCAGCCTCTGTGTTCCCCCAAGCCGACCACTCGCGCAGCCTCTCAACTTCGAGGGCGTCCTCCGATGCGGCGGCGACGTCATCCAGCGCAGCACAGAAGGCCCGGATCTCACCGGCGGCCCGCCACTGCTCCAGGGCCGTGCCGAAGTGCTCGGCCCGTACCGCGTGAACCGCCTTGACCGAGGCCGCACTTACCGCGGCCTCCCACTCCCGCCGCTCGCGTTCCTCCCGCTCCGCTGCAAGTCGTCGGCGCTCGGCCTCCTGGTGCTCCCGTTCCTCTCGCAGACGTCGTTGCTCGGCCTCTCGTTCCAGCCGGGCCCGCTCCTGCTCCTCCGCGCGTGCTTTCAACGCCCGGAAGATTGAGGCGATCTGCTCCTCCAACGGCTTCTTGGCCGTGTCGGCCCATTCCTTCTTCCAGCCGTAGTTGTAGCTGTAACCCGAGTTCTCGCTGACCAGCAGCTCCAGTTCGCCGGACGGCTCGAACTTGTGGGCCGGCGTGACCCGCTGCCAGTCGTACGTGCGACGACCTGGTTGCTTGGGGACGTAGCGGACCTGCTTCTGCCGCTCACGGAAGCCGACCTCGTACGTCCTGCCGTGGACAGTGAGCAGCGGCCTCGGCTGCCTGCGCTTCTTGGACACCGCGATCTCGCCGTACCGCGCGAGGGCCTGTTCGGCGAGCAGCCGGAGCAGCGCGAGCACCCTCGGTAGGACCTCGTCGGAGATCTCGAAGGCGCTGTGGTCCTTGGTGACCGCGGCGAGCACGTCCTCGACATCGGTGATCACTCGGCTTCGCGCCAGTCGGATTCGTTCCACTCGGTGTCGTCCTCGCCAGACACCCTCAGCAGACCGAGGAAGAAGTCCCCCTTCGCCCGCCCGCTGTACTTCAGGTGGTACCCATCCGGAGCGCACTGCCGGGCTGCGTCGAACGCCCTGCGATACCGAGCCCGTTCCTCCGCGCTGGGGTCAGGGATCCGAAGAAATCGTCCGGCCTCCTGCACCTGCGCGATGAGCGCCGGCCCGACAGTTGCTGGCGACGGGCGCGGAGGTTTCACAGCCCGTTTCGGGGCGGGCTTTGTCTCGGTCGGAGGATCGGCATCCTGCGACGGACCAGCGGCAACGGGCGCCCCGCCTTCAGACGCCGCCGCGCGAGGCTTGCGTGGAGCCAACTCCGGACGGTCGGGATGATGCCCGTGCTCCAGGTAGAAGCGTCCCACGTCAGTGATCTCCGCCTGCCACCTCCCCTTCTTCCTGGGCATGGTCACCAAGCCCCGGTCCCTGAGCGCGCGAGCCGTGACGGCGAGCTCGGGGCTGTTGGACGTGACGGGGTCGGCTCCGCCCCCGATGCGGGTGAGGAGTGCGAGCTGCCGGTCATTTAACGGAGACCAAGGGTGCATGGCGATCGTCGTACCGTCTGTGGTCTCTCCAGCACAAGCCCACGACTCGCTGGAACCGGTGCACACCGAAGCGGCGTGCTGGTGCTCTGGAGCTAAGCGGCGCTTTCCTCCTGAACCACGTCAGCGATCTGCTGCGCGATCTCCTCGATGGAGTAGTCGCTGGTGCTCATCGCCACTTTGTCTGCGAGGGAGGGGCTGTAGCGCCGGACGTCTTCTGCACTCAGGTTGTGCCAGATTGGCAGGAGTGATTGCTCCCCGGCCACATTACGGGTGACGAGTCCGTCGAGTTCGTGGTTGGTCCAACCCTTGGCGAAGAAGGGGGCCGAGAGCACTACGATGCCGAAGCGGCTCGCCCTGATCCCTTCATCGATCTTGCGGCGGAGGCTGTGGCCGATCCGCATCTGGGCTTCGTCGAGCCAGACAGTCACACCCAGCTTGGTAAGCGCGTCTCGAAGGGGGCGGGCAACAGCTCCTTTGTCCTCGGACGCGTGGGAGATGAAGACGTCCCAGGTCTGGCCACCAAGTATGTCGCCAGTAGGCTCCTCCGGTTCATGGACCGCGACGGAGCGGGCCGGACTGCCCTGTGGGTCGCGGGCCGGGGGCAGGAAGCCTCGCGGAGGTGGCTGGACTTGGACAGACGCAGAGATGCGACCGGAATAGCCGCCAAGGTCGATGGCCACGACCCACTGTCCGTTACTGGGGATGGTGATCTGGTGAGGCGAGCGAGTGACGCGACCGCCCAGGTACCGGTATCTCTTCCCCGACTTGTATTTGCTGTACTCGCTGCGCGTCATCACCTGGACGTTGGCTTGGTTGCGCAGGGTGACGATGACCGTGGAACCTCTCTTGAGGTTGCCGAGGTCTTTGTAGAAGTAGTCCACGGGTGCTCCTGGAGATGTGCGACCGAGCACGTCTCAGAGTAAGGACTGCCACTGACAATCGGAGGCGACGATGTCTGAAGCGGGGTGGAAGCCCACGTCGGCTGGACGCTCGTCTCTCCCCTGACGTTAGGACTCGGGGAGCCGTCCGGGAGCCGCTCACTGAGGTCGGCTCCCAAATGGCTCCCAAACTGGGCCCACAAAGCAAATCAGGCCCGGTTCTGATCTCTCAGAACCGGGCCTGACCTGGTGTTTCAGCTGTCGGGGTGGCGGGATTTGAACCCACGACCTCTTCGTCCCGAACGAAGCGCGCTGCCAAGCTGCGCTACACCCCGATGTCGCTGCTTGTCCTGCTTGTCGCGGCGACGTCGTTTACTTTAGCCCACCGGTGGCCGGAGACGAAATCCGGTTTTGGCGCGGTGGCTGATGGGGTTCGGGCGGGCGTGGTCGAGGGCCACGAGGAGGACCGCGAGGGCGTAGAAGGAGAGGCCGAGGAGCAGAGCGTTGGCCAGCGCGTGCTTGTAGCCGTGGGCCTCGGCGTCGAGGAAGGGGTAGAGATAGCGGCCCGGGGTGCCGGGCGCGATCAGCTGGGCGCGGGCCAGGCAGAAGGCCAGGTAGAGCGTGGGGTACAGCATCCATGTCGCGGCCCGGCGCAGGCGCAGTCGGCCCGGGGCGGTCAGCAGGAGCCAGTCGAGGACGGCGGCCACCGGCGTCACGGTGTGCAGGAGGTGGACGGCGACCAGGTGCCAGCCCGTGGGGGCGGCCGTCATGCCGGTCAGCGGGAACGGGGCGGCCGTGTCTGCCAGGAGCAGGTGGTAGACGAGGCCGGTGATCATGGCGTATAGGAGGGCCGCGCCTGTCAGGGCGGCGGGGAGGGGGCGGCGGGCCGTCCATGCCCGGCGGGCGGACAGCAGCGTGACCAGGGCCAACAGGATGTTGCTCTGGATCGCGAAGTGGCTCAGCACCCGCAGCGGGCTGCTCAGCAGGAACGCGAGGGTCACGCCCGCCGCCGCCGTGCCGGCCAGGAGCAGGCGGAGCACGGCGGCCAGCGGGCGGCGGACGGGGGTCACCACCGCCGAGGCTGGGACGGAGGAGAGCAGGAGCGCGTGGGTCCGCGGAATCGCGGGCAGATCCGGGAGGTCCCTGGGTATCGGCGCGGTCATGCCCTCACGCTAGGCAGGGGTGACATATGGGGCGATACGGGTGGGCCGTTCGGGGGACGCCTCGGTCTCCGGGAGGGGAGGTTCTGGCTACTCCCGTTCCACCAACGTCAGCAGCGTCACCTCGGGCGGGCAGGCGAAGCGGACGGGGGTGTAGCGGCTCGCGCCGCAGCCCGCCGAGACGTGGAGGTAGGAGGTGCGGCCCTCCGCCGTGTGCGTCGACAGACCCTTCACTCGGTCCGTGTCGAGGTCGCAGTTGGTGACCAGGGCGCCGTAGAAGGGGATGCAGATCTGACCGCCGTGGGTGTGGCCGGCCAGGATGAGGGGATAGCCGTCCGCCGCGAAGGGGTCCAGGACCCGCAGATACGGCGCGTGCACCACGCCCATCGAGAAGTCGGACGACTCCGACGGACCGCCGGCCACCCGCGCGTAACGGTCGCGCTTGATGTGCGGGTCGTCCAGTCCCGTCAGCTCGATCGAGGCGCCCTCGACCTTCAGCACGCCGCGGGTGTTCGTCAGGTTGAGCCAGCCTGCGGCGTCGAAGCCGTCGCGCAGGTCCTCCCACGGGTTGTGGACGACGTCCACCGCGGGCGGGTTGCCGTTCAGGCCGTGTCGGCCCTGGGCCTTCTCCAACAGGTAACGGGCGGGGTTGCGCAGCTTCGGGCCGTAGTAGTCGTTCGAGCCGAAGACGTACGCCCCCGGGAACTCCATCAGGGGCCCCAGCGCGTCCAGCGTCTCCGGGACGCCGTCCGGGTCGGACAGGTTGTCGCCCGTGTTGATCACGAAGTCGGGGCGCAGTCCGGCCAGCGAGCGCAGCCAGCGCTGCTTCTTGCGCTGGCCGCCGACCATGTGGATGTCGGAGACCTGCAACACGCGCAAGGGGCGCATTCCGGCGGGGAGGACGGGGACGGTGACTCGTCGGAGGCGGAAGGAGCGGGGCTCGAAACCCGCCGCGTACACCAGACCGGCGGCGCCGACCGCCGCAATGGACAGAGGTACTCCGTATCGCGCGCGCATACGTCCATCGTCTCAGACCACGCCGCCGCTTCCGTCCGTCCGTCCCTCCTCCGCCCGTCCGCCGTCCGTCCCTCCGTCCGTCCCTCCGCCCGTCCGTCCTCCGTCCGTCCGTCCCTCCCTCTCTCCCTCCGTCCGCCCGTCCGTGTGCTTGTCCGTCCGCCGGGCGTGGGTGACGGTCCGCTGCCCGTCCCGTCCCGCCCCGCCCCGCGCTGTCGTTGCCCGCACCGTCCTCTGCGGCACGGGCCCTGACCGGGCTGCCGTACCCACTGCATGCACTGCAGTGCACTGCACTCCACCGCAGCGCACTGCACGGCGCCGCCTTGCCGGTCCCTCAAGGGGGGCGGGTGCGTTCGCCCTTGAGGGCTGCGGGGCGCCTCTGTCCGGTGCCCTTCCCGCAGCGACCGGTAAATGACCGGGCGTCGGGCCGTCCACACCTGCGACAATCAGACCCATGACCACGCTCAAGTCGAAGCTGCAGGAAGACCTCAACGCCGCAATCAAGGAGCGCGACGAGCTCCGCTCCTCGACGCTCCGGCTGACGCTCACCGCGATCACCAAGGAGGAGGTCGCCGGCAAGGAGAAGCGCGAGCTCTCCGACGACGAGATCCTCAAAGTGATCGCCAAGGAGGCGAAGAAGCGCCGGGAGGCGGCCGACGCCTTCGCGCAGGGCGGTCGCCCCGAGAGCGCCGAGCGCGAGACGGCGGAGGGCGAGCTGCTCGCCGGCTACTTGCCCAAGCAGCTCAGCGACGACGAGCTGAACGACATCGTCGGGCAGGCCGTCGAGGAGGCGAAGGCGGCCGGTGCCGAGGGGCCGCGGGCCATGGGCGCCGTGATGAAGATCGTGAACCCGAAGGTGGCCGGTCTGGCCGAGGGCGGCCGCGTCGCCGCCGTCGTCAAGAGGCTTCTCGCGGGCTGACCCGACGGACGGGTCTGACCCTGCAGGCGCGCTGAAACAGAACGGTCCCCTGACTCTCCTCGCGGGAGTCAGGGGACCGTTTCACGTCTCCGGCTCAGCCGACTCGGCCGGCTCCACTGGACCGTCCGGCTCCACTGGACCGTCCGGCTCCACTGGACCGTCCGGCTGCGCTGGACCGTCCGGATCGGCTCGTCCCGGCCGGCTCAGTGGCCGGCCGCCGGTGTCAGCCGCGTCCGCCGCTGTTGTCGTTGCCGTTGCTCTGGCCCTGGAAGAAGCCGCCGTTGTTTCCCCGGTTCGCGTTGCCGCCGTTGGTGTTCCCACCGTTGGTGAGCAGACCGGTGAGGAAACCGCCGTCATCCCCGTTGTCGTCGTCGTTGTCGCCGTTTCCGTTTCCGTTGTCGTTCTTGTCGCCGCGGTCCTTTTTCGGGGGCTGCGGGATGAAGACCTTGTTGAACGGCGTGGGTTCCTTGCCCTCGAGTGCGCCGGTCATGGCGTCGCGCCAGATCGGGCCGGGGGTGTCGCCACCGTAGACCTCAGGGTGGTAGCGGCCGCCGATCCAGATGTTGGTCATCTCGACCTTCTGGGTGGCGCTGCCGACCCAGACGGCGCCCGACAGGTTCGGGGTGTAGCCGACGAACCAGGCGTTCTTGCGGGCGTCCGTCGTACCCGTCTTACCGGCGTTGTCGCGACCGGACAGGCCGGCCTGCTTGCCCGTGCCGGAGTCGACCACGCCGCTGAGCAGGGTGTTGATGGTGTCCGCGGTCTTCTCGCTCATCGCGCGCGAGCAGGTCGACTTCGGGACTTCCAGCGACTTCTTCGTGCCGCCCACGGTCTGGGTGATCGACTCGATGGCGATCGGGGTGCAGTACATGCCGCGGCTGGCGAAGGCGGCGTAGGCGCTCGCCATCGTCAGGGGTGACAGGCCGGTGGAGCCGAGGGTCATCGAGGAGGGCACCTCGGGGACCTTGGTGCCGTTGCCCTGGATGACGCCCAGCTTGTCGGTCATCTTCACCACGGGGCACATGCCGATGTCGGCGAGCATCTGCACGAAGTAGGTGTTGACCGACAGCTCCATGGCCTTCTGCAGCTGGTACGGCCCCTTCTCGGACGCGCTCTCGTTCTCCAGGGTGTACTTGGGCCTGCCGTCGTTCGTCCACGGCTTGCTGCTGCACGTCTGGACCGTGTCCGGGTACGCCATCTGGTACGGCGCCGAGTACGACTGATTCGGCGGGCGCCCCTCCTCCAGCGCGGCCGCGGCCACGAAGGGCTTGAAGGTCGAGCCCGTCGGGAAGCCGAAGTTCGAGCCGCCCATGGAGGCGTTGACCGAGTAGTTGTACTCGGTCTCGTTCTTGCCGTAGCCGTACGGCTTCGACTGGCCCATGCCGAGGATCTTGCCGGTGCCGGGCTCGACGAGGGTCGCGGCCCCGGCGACCTTGTCCGACTTGTAGACATGGTCCTTGAGCGAGCTCTGGACGGACTTCTGGGCCTGCGGCGACAGCGTCGTCCGGATCGTCAGACCACCCTGGTTCCAGACCTTCGCCCGCTCCTCCTTGGTCTTGCCGAAGACCGGGTCACGGAGGAAGACGCGTTCCACGTACTTGCAGAAGAAGCTGGCGCCCTGGACGGCGGTGATGCAGCCGTTCTTCGGCTTCTTGACCTTCAGACCCAGCGGGGCTTTCTGCGCGGTGGCCGCCTCGGCCTCGGAGATGTCGCCGACCTCGGCCATGCGCTTCAGCACGGTGTTACGGCGCTTGGTGGCCTCGGCCTCGTCGTTGACGGGGTCGTAGCGGCTCGGCGACTGGACGATGCCGGCCAGCAGCGCGGCCTGGGGGAGCGTGAGGCTCTTGGCGTGTGTGGAGAAGTAGCGCTGGGAGGCGGCTTCGACGCCGTAGGCCTGCTCACCGAAGAACGTGATGTTCAGGTAGTTCTCGAGGATCTTCTTCTTGCTGAGCTCTTCCTCGAGCTGGATCGCGTACTTCAGCTCCTTGATCTTGCGCCCGATGGTCTGCTGCGTGGCCTGCGCGACCTTCGTCGGGTCGTCGCCCGCCTCCTCGACGGCGACGTTCTTCACGAGCTGCTGCGTGAGCGTGGAGGCGCCCTGGGACACCCCGCTGTTCTGCACGTTCTTGTTGAGCGCGCGCAGGACGCCCTTGAGGTCCACCGCGCCGTGCTCGTAGAAGCGCGAGTCCTCGATCGCGACGATCGCCTTCTGCATGTAGGGCGAGACGTTCTTCAGGTCGACCACCGTGCGGTCACGTGAGTAGACGGTGGCGATCTGGCCGCCCTCGGAGTCGAGGATCGTGGTGCGCTGGCTCAGCGGCGGTGTCTTGAGATTGGCCGGGAGTTCGTCGAACGACTCCACCGATCCCTTGGCCGCCAGGCCCAGCGCGCCGAAGGCGGGCAGGGCGATCCCTGCCAGCACGGCTCCCGCGAGCACACTGACACCGAGGAACTTGGCGGCCTGCTGCGTTGGCGACAGACCACCGCCCGAGCGCTTCTTTGGCATGAGGGCAGCCTACGTTCTCATTCGCCGGACACGCGTCAATGCCTTGGCCTAAGCTGCTCGCAACTGTCACAGCAGCAGGGCTACGTATCAATACGTCCGGCGACCCCGAATCGTTCCGGAGGTTCCCCGACTTTTTTGGTGGGGGTGTGCCCGAATCCGCCTTGTGTGTCACCCGGCGTCCGTTGTGACTCAACTGAACTGTCCCGTTCGTCGGGAAAGTCACACATGTCGCAGCCTCACTCCCCCGGGTGATCTGCCGCTTACGCATAGTCCGTTCGGGCCATTCAAGATTGGGCCCGAAGGGGGTGTTGCGCTGTGCCCGCCTTCCGTAACGTCCTCAACTGGCGGCGGTGAATATGCCGCTGCCGCCGTGGGGGAGCCTCGATTCGGGAGAGGACGGCGCCGGTATGGGCTGGGTAACCGACTGGAGTGCGCAGGCCGCCTGCCGCACTACCGATCCGGATGAACTGTTTGTTCAGGGAGCAGCGCAGAACAGGGCCAAGGCGGTGTGCACCGGATGTCCGGTACGCACCGAATGCCTGGCTGACGCGCTCGACAACCGCGTCGAGTTCGGCGTGTGGGGAGGCATGACGGAGCGCGAGCGCCGGGCACTGCTGCGCAGGCGGCCGACGGTGACCTCCTGGCGCCGGCTCCTGGAGACGGCGCGCTCGGAGTACGAGCGTGGGGCAGGCATCCTGCCGCTCGACGACGACCAGATGTACGAGACCTTCGCGGCGGTGGGCTGAGGGGAACCCTCGGCTCAGGATCCGGCGGTCTCGGGCAGCTCCGGCCGGTCGGCCGCGAGGCGCTGTCCGATGTCGCGCAGCCCCGTGAGGTCGTGCACGTCACCGGGGAGTGCGGCCACTTCGGCCACCGCCACCTCGGGGTGGAGCGCGGTGAAACGGTCGCGGGTGCGTTGCTCGCGGGAGAGCAGGTGCATGCGTTCCGCATGCAGTCTGAGCAGACCTGCGGTGAGGTCGTGCACGGTCCGGTCCGCGTCCGCGCCGTCGTGCGCGTCCGAGGTCGCTGTCCGGTCCGTCTCGGTGGCCCCGGGGTGGTCCGTGTGCGCGTCCGAGTCCGTGGTCCGGGTCGCGTCGGTGGGGGCGTCGCGCTCCGGATCAGGTGCTGAGGGTGCTGAACTGCCTTGGGAGTCGGGAGAGTTACGAACTCCAGCTTTCCCGCCGTCCTGATCCACAATGCCGGGCTCTTCAAGATTTTCCGCAGCGGCGAGCGCCCGCTCGGCGGACAGCTGAGCGGCACCGCTGCCGTGGACCCGGTTGAGGACCAGACCGGCCAGCGGCATGTCCTCGGCGGCCAGCCGTTCCACGAAGTACGCGGCCTCCCGCAGCGCGTCCCGCTCGGGAGCCGCCACCACCAGGAACGCCGTGCCGGGCGCCTGGAGCAGCTTGTACGTGGCGTCCGCGCGTGTACGGAAGCCGCCGAACATCGAGTCCATCGCCGCGACGAACGTCTGCACGTCCTTCAGCAGCTGCCCGCCGAGCAGCTTGCCCAGCGCGCCGGTCATCATCGACATCCCGACGTTCAGGAACTTCATCCCCGCCCGGCCGCCGACCTTCGCCGGCGCGAGCAGGACGCGGATCAGCTTGCCGTCCAGGAACGAGCCGAGGCGTTTCGGCGCGTCCAGAAAGTCCAGCGCCGAGCGGGACGGCGGGGTGTCGACGACGATCAGATCCCACTCGTCCCGGGCCCGGAGCTGGCCCAGCTTCTCCATCGCCATGTACTCCTGCGTGCCCGCGAAGCCCGCGGAGAGCGACTGGTAGAAGGGGTTGCCCAGAATCGCGGCGGCCCGGTCGCCGTCCGCGTGCGCCTCGACGATCTCGTCGAAGGTCCGCTTCATGTCGAGCATCATCGCGTGCAGTTCGCCGTCCCCCTCCACGCCCTTGACGCGGCGGGGGGTGTTGTCGAGCGAGTCGATGCCCATGGACTGGGCGAGCCGGCGAGCCGGGTCGATGGTGAGGACGACCACCTTGCGACCGCGCTCGGCCGCCCTGAGCCCCAGGGCGGCCGCAGTGGTCGTCTTGCCGACGCCGCCCGAGCCGCAGCAGACCACGATGCGCGTCGCCGGGTCGTCGAGCAGCGGATCGAGGTCGAGCACGGGCGCGGGGGTGAGACGGCGACGGGCGGCCCCCTGGTCGTGACTCCGGTCCGCGCTCATGCGATCCCCTGCTTCCGCAGTTCGTTGGCGAGCTGGTACAGGCCCGCGAGGTCCATGCCCTCGGCGAGCAAGGGCAGTTCGTGCAGCGGCAGATCCAGCTCGCCGAGGACCGCGCGCTGCTCGCGCTCCAGTGCGTACCGCTCGGCGTACTCCTCGGCCTGCCGCAGGAGCGGGTCCACCAGCCGCTCGGCGTGCCCGCCGCGCCGCGCCCCGCCGAGCCCGGCGGCGGACAACGACCGGGCGACTGAAGAACGCGTCACGGTCCGTGCGAGTTCCAGACCGTCCTCGTCCAGCATCTCCGGCCGCACCATGTTGACGATGACCCTCCCCACCGGCAGTTTCGCCGCCCGCAGCTCGGCGATGCCGTCCGCGGTCTCCTGGACGGGCATCTCCTCCAGCAGCGTGACCAGGTGCACGGCGGTCTGCTCCGACTTCAGCACCCTCATCACGGCCTGCGCCTGATTGTGTATCGGGCCGATCCTCGCCAGCCCGGCGACCTCGTCGTTGACGTTCAGGAAGCGGGTGACGCGGCCGGTGGGCGGGGCGTCCATGACGACGTGGTCGTACACGAACCGCCCGTTCTTGTCCTTGCGCCGTACCGCCTCGCACGCCTTGCCGGTGAGGAGCACGTCCCTCAGGCCCGGTGCGACGGTCGTGGCGAAGTCGATCGCGCCCAGCTTCTTCAGGGCCCGCCCGGCGCCTCCCAGCTTGTAGAACATCTGGAGATAGTCCAGAAGGGCCAGTTCGGGGTCTATGGCGAGGGCGTAGACCTCACCGCCCCCCGAAGCGACCGCGATCTTGCGTTCCTCATAGGGCAACGCCTGTGTCTCGAAGAGCTGTGCGATGCCCTGCCGGCCCTCCACCTCGACGAGAAGCGTCCGCTTCCCTGCCGTGGCGAGGGCCAGCGCGAGGGCCGCGGCGACCGTCGTCTTGCCGGTCCCGCCCTTGCCGCTGACGACCTGGAGCCTGCTCACGTCTTCGAGCGTAACCAGTCGGCGCCCGAGGCAATCGGGAGGCTGTGGACAACGGGGGCGGCAATCGGCCACATGGCCTGTGAAACCGGGGTCTGTGCGCCAGCGGATACAGTCGCCCTCATGACCAAGTGGGAATACGCAACTGTGCCGCTGCTCGTCCACGCCACGAAGCAGATTCTGGACACCTGGGGCGAGGACGGCTGGGAACTCGTCCAGGTCGTCCCCGGGCCGAACAACCCGGAGCAGCTCGTCGCCTACCTGAAGCGGGCGAAGGCGTGAGCGCGGTCGAGGAGAGGCTCGCCGAGCTCGGTCTGACGCTGCCGGCGGTCGTGCCGCCCCTCGCGGCCTACCAGCCCGCGGTGCAGTCCGGACCGTACGTGTACACCGCAGGCCAGCTGCCGATGGTCGACGGCAAGCTGCCCGTCACCGGCAAGGTCGGCGCCGAGGTCACCCCCGAGGAAGCCAAGGCGCTGGCCCGCACCTGCGCGCTGAACGCCCTGGCCGCCGTCAAGTCGGTCGCGGGCGACCTGGACCGCGTCGCGCGCGTGGTGAAGGTCGTCGGCTTCGTGGCCTCGGCCTCGGATTTCACCGGCCAGCCCGCCGTGCTCAACGGCGCGAGCGAGCTGCTGGGCGAGGTCTTCGGCGACAAGGGTGTGCACGCGCGCAGCGCGGTGGGCGTCGCGGTGCTGCCGCTGGACGCGCCGGTCGAGGTCGAGATCCAGGTGGAGCTCGCTCCTTAGGGCCTGGCCCGCCGTTCCCCAGCGTCGAACAGGCGTTCCGTCGGAGCGCGCTGACCTCGGGGAGCTCTCGAACATTCGCGCACCACGGGATAGCCTCGCGCCCATGGCGAATGGGCAGTGGTTTCCCCAGGACTGGCCGGAACGCATCCGTGCGCTGGCGGACGGCGACCTCACTCCGGTCGTCCCGAAGCGCGCGGCCACCGTCATGCTCCTGAAGGACACCGACGCCGGCCCTGTGGTGCACATGCTGCGCCGACGCGCCTCCATGGCCTTCGCCGGAGGCGCGTACGCCTATCCCGGCGGCGGTGTCGACCCTCGCGACGACGACCGGCACGTGCGGTGGGCGGGCCCCACGCGCGCGTGGTGGGCCGAGCGGCTGGGTGTCGACGAGACGGCCGCACAGGCGATCGTCTGCGCGGCCGTGCGCGAGACCTACGAGGAGGCCGGCGTCCTGCTCGCGGGGCCGACGCCCGACTCGGTCGTCGGTGACATCACGGGCGCCGACTGGGAGACGGACCGGGCCGCGGTGGCCGCCCGTGAGCTGTCCTTCGCCGAGTTCCTCGACCGCCGCGGCCTCGTCCTGCGGTCGGATCTGCTGGGCGCCTGGACGCGCTGGATCACCCCGGAGTTCGAGCCCCGCCGCTACGACACCTGGTTCTTCGTGGCCGCGCTGCCGGAGGGCCAGCGCACCCGCAACGCGTCCACGGAGGCCGACCGCACGGTGTGGATCCGCCCGGCGGACGCAGCGGCCTCGTACGACAAGGGTGAGCTGCTGATGATGCCGCCCACCATCGCGACCCTGCGCCGGCTCACCCCGTACGCCACGGCGGCGGAGGCGCTCGCCGCGGCCCCGGACCTCGACCTCACCCCCGTCCTGGCGCAGGCCCGGCTGGTGGAGGGCGAGGTCGTGCTCTCCTGGCCCGGGCACGACGAGTTCACCAAGCGGATCGGCGCCGAGGCCTCGGGGAGGGAGCCCGCATGACGGCCCTCACCCGCATGACGGCCCTCACCCGCATGACGACCCTCCGCACGGCCCCGCGCCCGGTCGTCCGCACGACGGACGTCTGCGCGGCGGACGTCCCCGCGACAGTCGTCCGCGCGACGGACGTCCCCGCGACAGTCGTCCGCGAGACGCGCGTCCTCATGTCGGGCACGCGCATGACAGGCGACCGCAGGATGGGTACCCGCATCATGGGCACCCTCATCAGAGGCGCCCGCATCGTCGGCGAGCGCACGGTGGGCACGCGCGTCACGGGCGCGCTCGCGTCGTCCGGCCCGCGTAGGACAAGCGCCCGTGGTCCGTACGGGGGCGTTCCGGTCGCGGACCGCCACCGCGGCGTTGCAACCGGCGCCAGGGAAGGGGTTCCGGCATGACCGACGCAGCCGCCCTCCCGGGCCAGCCCCGCGGTGGAGCCCTTTCGGGCCCGGCCACCGCGCGCGCGGTCAACATCCTCGCCCCGAACGCTTCCGCCATGACCCTGGACGGCACGAACACCTGGATCGTCTCCGAGCCCGACTCCGACCTGGCGGTCGTGATCGACCCGGGCCCGCTGGACGACGGCCATCTGCGCGCGGTCGTGGACACCGCCGAGCGGGCCGGCAAGCGTGTCGCGCTGACCCTGTTGACGCACGGCCACCCGGACCACGCCGAGGGCGCCGTCCGCTTCGCCGGGCTGACCGGCACGAAGGTGCGGGCCCTGGACCCGGCGCTGCGGCTGGGCGACGAGGGCCTGGGCGCCGGGGACGTGATCGCCGTGGGCGGCCTGGAGCTGCGGGTCGTCCCGACGCCCGGCCACACCGCCGACTCCCTGTGCTTCCATCTCCCGGCCGACCGGGCCGTCCTGACCGGCGACACGATCCTGGGCCGGGGAACGACCGTCGTGGCGCACCCCGACGGCCGCCTGGGCGACTATCTGGACTCGCTGCGGCGGCTGAGGTCCCTCACGGTCGACGACGGCGTCCACACGGTCCTTCCCGGCCACGGCCCGGTGCTGGAGGACGCCCAGGGCGCCGTCGAGTTCTACCTCGCCCACCGCGCCCACCGCCTCGCCCAGGTCGAGACCGCGGTCGAGAACGGCCGGCGCAACCCCACCGAGGTCGTGGCCCACGTGTACGCCGACGTCGACCGCTCGCTGTGGCCGGCGGCGGAACTGTCGGTGCGGGCCCAGATGGAGTACCTGACGGAGCACGGGCTCATCTGACCCACACCCGAAAGGAACGGGTCGGACCCCGCTCGCCCGGCCGGAGTCGGCCGGAGTCGGCCGGAGTCGGCCGGGTCGGCCGGGTCGGCTGGGTCTTCGGGGGGCTGCACGCCGCGCACGAGTCAGTCGGGTCTCGGGGCCTTCACGCCGTGCACGCGCGCGTACTCCCGCGCGAGCCAGGGGCCCAGGTCGTCGACGTAGCTCGAGAGGACCGCGCGGTCGCCCCGCGGCTCGTACCCGAGAACGGCCGCGGCCCGCAGCTGCTCCGCGCGCCGCGGGTAACAGGCGCCGAAGGCCTCCGCCATCTCGTGGAGGTCGCTCGTCCAGCCGTTCCAGCGGGGCATGACGAGGGTGAAGCCGGTTCGCACGAGACGCCGGGACATGAACCGCACGAGAGACCGCCGGGCCTCCTCGGAGTCGGCCGCGGCGATGCGCGCGCGCCAGCCGGGCAGGAGCTGGGCGAGGTCGCCGTTGGTCTCGCGCGCGAGGAGGGAGCCGGGGCGGTAGCGGGGGAGGTACTCGGCCAGGTCCTCGCCCAGCAGGGGAGTGCACAGGCAGGCCACGAACCACCCCAGGTCGTGCCTCTCCAGGTCGCTCAGCACGCGCGGGCGGTCGACCAGGAGCGTCCCGCAGCCGTCGATCTGCGGGAACCCGCTGTCGAGGGTCTCGTCGAGCGCATCGGCCGCTGCCCGGTCCCGGGCTGTCGGCTCCTCGCGCAGCACGACCAGCAGGTCGAGGTCGCTGCGCCCCACGCGCGCGGTGCCGCGCGGGATCGACCCGTAGAGGTACGCGCTGTGCAGCTGTGCCGCGAAGAGGTCGAGGAGCCCGTCCCGGGCGCTCGCGACGACGGGCCGGAAGGCCGTCGGCACGCGCGCGAGGGAGCCTTCGCGCGCGATGTACCCCTGGGCGTCGAGACCTCGGGAGGGAAGCGTTTCTGCCATGGGGCCACTGTGCAGTCCGCGGGGGCGCACAGCGGATCATTTTTTCGGGCGCGGGCGCGGGCGGAGGCCTGCAGACACGGGAGCGCAGACCGGGCGCCGACTCGGCGGCGGGGCGTGCGGCCGCGGGGGGAGAACCCGTGCCCCTGGAGCGGACGAGGCGGCAGGCGGCCGCTCAGAGGCGTCAGCAGGAGCCTGGGGGGCGCATGGCCCCCCAGGCACGGTCACGGCGACCCGACGGCGACCGGCGTCACCCCTCGGGCAGCGGCCGGCGGGCGACAGGCGGCGGCTAGCGCGAGCGCTTGGCCAGTCGCTCGACGTCGAGCAGGATGACGGCCCGTGCCTCCAGGCGCAGCCAGCCGCGCTGGGCGAAATCCGCCAATGCCTTGTTCACGGTCTCCCGCGAGGCGCCGACGAGCTGCGCCAGCTCCTCCTGCGTGAGGTCGTGGACGACGTGGATGCCTTCCTCGGACTGCACGCCGAAGCGGCGCGAGAGGTCCAGAAGGGCGCGGGCCACTCGGCCGGGAACGTCCGAGAACACCAGGTCGGACATGGCGTCATTGGTCTTGCGCAGGCGCCGGGCGACGGCGCGCAGCAGTGCGGTGGCCACTTCCGGGCGGGCGTTCAGCCAGGGCTGGAGGTCGCCGTGGCCGAGGCCGAGCAGCTTCACCTCGGTGAGGGCGGTGGCCGTCGCCGTCCGCGGACCCGGGTCGAAGAGCGACAGCTCTCCGATGAGCTCGCTGGGACCCACCACGGCCAGCATGTTCTCCCGGCCGTCCGGGGAGGTGCGGTGGAGCTTGACCTTGCCCTCGGTGACGACATAGAGCCGGTCGCCCGGATCGCCCTCGTGGAACAGGGAGTCGCCGCGGGCCAGGGTCACCTCGCTCATGGAGGCGCGCAGTTCCGCGGCCTGCTCGTCGTCGAGTGCCGCGAAGAGCGGGTTGCGCCGCAGAACGTCGTCCACGAGTTCTCTCCTTGTCGACCAGCTCGGGGGATCTTGCTCCCCCGAGTACCAGGGGACCGTGTTCCCCACTCTGCCGGAAGGTCCAAACAGTGTGATCTGTCACAAGGATGCCGCACACATGTCCTGAGGTAAGCGGCAGGGGTCCAATTGGGGGCTGATCTTCAGGGTCCGGGGCGGATGTCGGTCTCGGGCTTTAGGCTGGCCGAGTGTCCAAAACGCCGGTGAGAGCACAGGCCTAGGGGGCTGGGCGGGTGGTTGTACGTCGCGTTTCCGCTGTGGGCGAACAGAACTCTGGTGGTGGTAGGAAAACGGCAAAGGTGGCAAACGAGATGCCTGGTGAGAAAGCCGTGGAAACGACCGGCGGGGCAGCCGGCGAAAAGGCTCTCCGGGAACAAGGCGGCGGCAGGAAGGCCGCAGACGGGTCCGCTCCGGCGAAGAAGGCGGCGGCACGGAAACCGCCGGTGAAGAAGTCCCCGGCCGGGGGAACCGCCGCCGGTGAGGCTCCGGCCAGGGCATCTTCGGCCAAGAAACCACCGGCCAAGAAACCTCCGGCCAAGAAAGCTCCGGCCAGGAAAGCTCCGGCCAAGCGGGGCGCCGGCGAGAAGGTCGCTGTCGCGGCGAAGGCCGTCGGCAGGAAGCCCGAGTCCCGCACCGCCCTCGTCCGCCGCGCCCGCCGTATCGACCGCGAGCTCGCGGAGATCTACCCCTACGCGCATCCCGAGCTGGATTTCGTCGATCCGTTCCAGCTGATCGTCGCCACGGTCCTGTCCGCACAGACCACCGACCTCCGGGTGAACCAGACGACTCCCGCCCTCTTCGCCAAGTACCCCACCCCGGAGGACCTGGCCGCCGCCGACCCGGAGGAGGTGGAGGAGATCCTCCGCCCCACCGGATTCTTCCGGGCCAAGACCAAGTCGGTGATAGGCCTCTCCAAGGCCCTGGTGGAGGAGTTCGGCGGCGAGGTCCCCGGCCGGCTCGAGGACCTGGTGAAGCTGCCCGGCGTCGGCCGCAAGACCGCCTTCGTGGTGCTGGGCAACGCGTTCGGCAGGCCCGGGATCACCGTCGACACGCACTTCCAACGGCTCGTACGGCGCTGGCAGTGGACCGAGCAGACGGAGCCGGACAAGATCGAGGCCGAGATAGCGGCGCTCTTCCCCAAGAGCGACTGGACGATGCTCTCGCATCACGTGATCTTCCACGGCCGCCGCATCTGCCACGCCCGCAAGCCCGCCTGCGGCGCCTGCCCGCTCGCCCCTCTGTGCCCGGCGTACGGAGAGGGGGAGACGGACCCGGAGAAGGCGCAGAAGCTCCTGAAGTACGAGAAGGGCGGCTTCCCCGGCCAGCGTCTGAACCCGCCCCAGTCCTACCTGGACGCGGGCGGCAGGCCCGCCCCGCCGCTGGGGGCCGGATGACGCGAGGGCTGACGGCCGCGGGGCCCGGCGCGGCGGGGCAGGCGGGTTCGAAACGGCGGGGCGTAGTCGCGGCGGCCGGGGCAGGGCCCGAGCGGCGATCCATCGGTGTGGTGGCCGAGCCGGGTCCTGAACGGCGCTCTCCTGCCGTGGCGGTCGTGGCAGGTCCCGGACGGCGCTCTGCGGTCGTGGCAGGTGCTGGGCGGCGCTCTGCGGTCGTGACGGTCTTGGCAGGTGCCCGGCGGCGCTCTGCTGCCGTGACGGTCGAGGCGAGCGCCGGGCGGCGTGCTGCCGCCGTGGCGATCGAAAAGGGACCCGCGGAACGATCTGCCGCCGTCCGGGCGTTGGACTCGGCAGAACGGGGGGTGGTGTGGCGATGACGCGAGCGAGCGATACCCAGGGCGGTTCGGTGACGGTCAGCAAGGAGGGCCTGCCCGCCTGGCTCGATCCGGTGGTGCATGCTGTGGAGACCGTCCAGCCGCGCCAGCTCAGCCGCTTCCTCCCCCCGGCGAACGGCGCGGGGCGCCAGTCGGCCGTCCTGATCCTGTTCGGCGAGGGCGACCGTGGCCCCGAGCTGCTGCTCATGGAGCGTGCGAGCTCCCTGCGCTCGCACGCGGGCCAGCCCTCCTTCCCCGGCGGCGCCCTCGACCCGGAGGACGGCGACCCGCACGGCGACGGCCCGCTCAGAGCCGCCCTGCGCGAGGCCGAGGAGGAGACGGGGCTCGATCCGTCCGGCGTCCAGCTCTTCGGCGCGCTGCCCAAGCTGTACATCCCGGTCAGCGGCTTCGTCGTCACCCCGGTGCTGGGCTGGTGGCGCGAGCCGAGCCCAGTGGGCGTGGTGGACCCCGGCGAGACGGCCCGGGTCTTCACGGTCCCCGTGGCGGATCTCACGAATCCGGGCAACCGGGCCACGACCGTGCATCCGAGCGGTCACCACGGCCCGGGATTCCTGGTCGAATCCGCCCTTGTGTGGGGGTTCACGGCCGGTGTCATCGACCGGTTGCTGCACTTCGCGGGCTGGGAGCTGCCCTGGGACCGTGAGAAGCAGGTCCCGCTGGACTGGCGGTCATGACAGGGTGAGCCCCGTGAATGTGCTGGACATCCTGTTGCTGGTCGCCGCCCTCTGGTTCGCGGTAGTGGGCTACCGCCAGGGCTTCGTCGTCGGCATCCTGTCGGTGATCGGCTTTCTGGGCGGCGGCCTCGTCGCCGTCTACCTGCTGCCCGTGATCTGGGACGCGCTGACCGAGAAGTCCGAGGTGAGCACCACGGCCGCCGTCGTGGCGGTCATCGTGGTGATCGTCTGCGCCTCGATCGGCCAGGCGCTCACCACCCATCTCGGCAACAAGCTGCGCCGGTACATCACCTGGTCCCCGGCCCGTGCGCTGGACGCGACGGGCGGCGCGCTGGTCAACGTCGTGGCGATGCTGCTGGTGGCCTGGCTGATCGGCTCCGCCCTGGCCGGCACCACCCTGCCGACCCTCGGCAAGGAGGTCCGCAGCTCCAACGTGCTGCAAGGAGTGTCACGGGCGCTGCCCGCGCAGGCCGACACCTGGTTCGCCGACTTCTCCTCCGTCCTCGCGCAGAACGGCTTCCCGCAGGTCTTCAGCCCGTTCTCCAACGAGCCGATCACCGACGTCCGGCCGCCCGACCCGGCGCTGGCGAACAGTGCGGTGGCCAAGCGCGCCCAGCGCTCCATCGTCAAGGTCATGGGCACCGCGGAGAGCTGCGGCAAGGTCCTGGAGGGCACCGGGTTCGTCTTCGGCGAGCGCAGGGTCATGACCAACGCGCACGTCGTCGGCGGGGTCGACGAGCCCACCGTCCAGATAGGCGGTGAGGGACGCAAGTACGACGCCACGGTCGTGCTGTACGACTGGAAGCGCGACATCGCGGTCCTGGACGTGCCGGATCTCGACGCGCCGGCCCTGCGGTTCGCCACCGAGGACGCGGCGAGCGGCGACAGCGCGATCGTCGCGGGCTTCCCGGAGAACGGGTCGTACGACGTGCGGGCCGCGCGGGTACGCGGGCGCATCACCGCCAACGGCCCCGACATCTACCACCGCGGCACCGTGCGCCGTGACGTGTACTCGCTGTTCACGATCGTCCGCCAGGGCAACTCCGGAGGCCCGCTCCTCACCCCCGACGGCAAGGTGTACGGCGTGGTCTTCGCGAAGTCCCTGGACGACGCCGACACCGGCTACGCCCTCACTGCGGACGAGATCCAGCAGGACATTTCCACGGGACGCACCGCGGGCCAGCAGGTGGACAGCGACAGCTGCGCTCTCTGACCGCTCTGTCCGCGCTCGCCGCACCCTCCGCGCTCGCCGCGCTCGTCTCCGCGCCCTACGAGGTGCGTACGAGGTTGCGGTCGCGGTACGGGGGCTTCGGCCGCGTTCGCCCAGGACTGCCCGCGGTCTGTGTCAGCCTCGAGGGTGGCGCAGGCGGACCGAGACCCAGCGGGCCCGGCGGCGCAGGATGCGCGGAATGCCCACCCGGAGATCGGAGTCCGGAAGTTGCGGGTCCGCGCCTCGTCGGTGGGGGCTCAGGCCACTGGCCGAGCGGCGGTTGCGTCCTGCGTCACTGTAGTCGTGCGTCCAGCCCATACCCGGACGTCTGCCCCTGCCCCAAGGTCGATAACCGCCCCGGGAGCCGCCAATTGGCCTATGCGTCAGGCATTTGGCCGATCGTCGTACAGGTGTGCCGAGCCGGTCGTCCGGGCCCGGCTGAACGGTGTACCGATCGCGATCGAACGGTCACCGGTCGGGTTCGGGATCCTTCAGCCAACTGATCAGTTCGGTGGAGAAAGCGACCGGATCCTCTTCGTGCGGAAAGTGCCCGAGTCCGTCGAACAGCCTCCAGCGGTACGGCGCTTCGACGTACTCGCCGGACCCGGCCGCACTGCGGGTGCGCATCACCGGATCGAGGGAGCCGTGCAGATGCAGCGTGGGCACCCGCACCGGCCGCTTCATACGCCGGTAGAACTGGACGCCGTCCGGACGCGCCAGCGAGCGCACCAGCCACCGGTAGGGCTCGACGGCGCAGTGCGCGGTGGACGGGATGCACATCGCGCGCCGGTACGTCTCCACCGCGTCGTCCTCCGGCAGCCGCGGCCCGGACCAGTCCCGCATCAGCCGTCCCACCAGCTCGCCGTCGTCGGCGGTGAGCTGCCGCTCGGGGATCCACGGCCGCTGGAAGCCCCAGATGTGGGAACTCGCGGCGGTCTGCCGGACGTCGGCCAGCATCGCCGAGCGCCAGCGCCGGGGATGCGGCATCGACGCGACGACCAGCCGCCGCACGAGCTTGGGGCGCATCACGGCCGCCGTCCACGCCAGGTAGCCGCCGAGGTCGTGGCCGACCAGCGCGGCGTCCGGCTCGCCCAGGGAGCGGATCACACCGGTGATGTCGAGGGCGAGGTTGGCCGGGTCGTAGCCGCGGGGCGTGCGGTCGCTGCCGCCCACGCCCCGCAGATCCATGGCCACGGCGCGGAAACCGGCGTCGGCCAGCGCGACCAGCTGGTGCCGCCACGTCCACCAGAACTGCGGGAAACCGTGGACGAGCATGACGAGCGGACCGTCGCCCGCCTCCGCGATGTGGAACCGCGCGCCGTTCGCGGCGACCTCGCGGTGGGTGACCGGCATGCCGAAGACCGCGTCCGGCCGTACGAGCGAGGCGGGCGGCGGTGAGGGAAGCGCGGGGTCCGTCATGACGACGAGCGTGCCACAGCCTCGAGGGCCTCCGGCGCCCGCTCCTCGGGCAGCTCGGGCCGCGGGTGCGGCTTGGCGTTCTGCAGGACGCCCGCCGTCTCCTTCATGGACGCGGCCACCTTCTGTGGTCCCTTGCCCTTCTGCGCCTTCTTCGCGAAGACCACGCCGATCAGCATCAGGACGCCCGCCAGCAGCACGTTCGCCGCGAAGGACAGCAGGAAGCAGATCGCGAGGTTCCAGTCGCTCCAGGTCCGGATGCCGTACGCCAGGGCGAAGTTCAGCATCGGCAGGGAGAACACCAGGACCGCCCCGGCCACCGAGAACGCCCCGCCGCTCAGGGCGCCGCGCTTGACGTCCTGCTTCAACTGCGCCTTCGCCAGCGCGATCTCGTCGTGCACCAGCGCCGACAATTCGGTCGTCGCCGAGGCGAACAGCTGGCCGATGCTGCGTTCGGCGCCGACCGGGCTGCCGTCGGGTGCGCTCATCGCGTTCTCCCTCTCCTGCTGCTGCTCTGTGTTTCCGGGGCCGAGGACCGGGGTGCCGGGTGCGACTCCGGCTTCTGTCCGGCTTCGATCCCGATCCCGGTTCCGGGTTCGGTTCCGGCTTCGTTCCCGGTTTCGGTTCCGGGTTCTTTTGTACCGTCCCGTCAGATCATGCCGGACGGTCGCCGTCCTCGCCTGCCCCGCCCGGCACTTCGGCAAGCCCGTGGCGCGCGTCGGCGTCCTCCTGGGCGATCCGCCGGCCGATCTCCTCGGCCGTCCGGCGGTGTTCGGCGGCCTTGCGGTCGTGGATCTCCGCCATCCGCAGGTGGTACGCCGGGTCGTCCTCCTCGTACACGTCGGGGATGCCGTCGAGGTCCTCGTCGCGCTCCTCCGTCTCGCACATCCGGCGGTACCGGGCGTTGCGCAGCTTCAGCAGCACCGTCGCCAGGGTCGCCGCGATCAGCGAGCCCAGCAGGACGGCGGCCTTCACCTCGTCGGTCAGTGCCGCGTCGCCGTCGAAGGCCAGCTCCCCGATCAGCAGCGAGACGGTGAAACCGATGCCGGCGAGGGACGCGACGGCGAAGACGTCCGCCCAGGCCAGGTCCTCGCTGAGCGAGGCCCGGGTGTAACGGACGGTCAGCCAGGTCCCGCCGAAGATGCCGAGCGTCTTGCCGACCACGAGACCGAGCACGACGCCCAGTGTCTCCGGCCGGCCGAACACGTCCGCGAGGGCGTGGCCCGAGAGGGTGACCCCGGCGCTGAACAGGGCGAACAGCGGGACCGCGACTCCGGCCGAGAGGGGCCGCACCAGGTGCTCGATCCGTTCGCCGGGGGAGCGCTCCTCGCCGTCGCGCGTCGTGCAGCGCAGCATCAGCCCCATGGCGACGCCGGCGATCGTGGCATGGACGCCGCTGTTGTACATCAGCGCCCACACGATCAGCGCGAGCGGCAGATACACGTACCAGCCGCGTACGCCCGAGCGCAGCAGCAGCCAGAAGACGACGAGCCCCGCGGCCGCGCCGCCGAGCGCGGCCAGGTTGATGGTGCTCGTGAAGAAGACCGCGATGATCAGAATCGCGAAGAGGTCGTCGACGACGGCGAGGGTGAGCAGGAAGGCGCGCAGCGCGCTCGGCAGGGAGGTGCCGATGACGGCGAGCACGGCGAGCGCGAACGCGATGTCGGTGGCCGTGGGCACGGCCCACCCGCTCAGATCGCCGCCGCCCGTGAGGTTCGTGAGCGTGTAGACGAGCGCCGGCACGGCCATGCCGCTCAGGGCGGCCGCGACCGGGAGCGCGGCGGCCCTCGGGTCCTTGAGGTCACCGGCGACGAGTTCGCGTTTGAGTTCGATGCCGGCGACGAAGAAGAAGACGGCGAGGAGACCGTCGGCCGCCCAGTGCTCCACGGAGAGGTTGAGTCCGAGGGCCTCAGGACCCAGGTGGAAGTGGCTCACGCTCTCGTAGGCGTCGTGCAGCGCGGGTACGTTCGCCCAGATCAGCGCGGCCACGGCCGCCACGAGCAGCAGCACCCCGCCGACGGTCTCGGTGCGCAGGGCGTCCGCGACGAAGTTCCGTTCGGGGAGGGAGAGCCGTCCGAACACCTTGCGGGGAGCGGGGGAGGGGGTCGTGGGGCGGGGCGCGTTCACGGGGAGACCTCCGGTCGGTGGGCAGGGCTGACCACGTGCCGACCAGACTTCCCGGCGCACCTGAGGTTCACGTTCCTTCCTGAGCCTACCCATGGCGCGGCGGGACGCATCAGGAGCCTGCGGTCATGTGGAGGGCACGGGTCACCCTCGGGTGCGGCTCGTGGGCAGGGCACGGGTCTCCCTCGGCCGCGGCTCGTGGGCAGGGGACGGGTCTTTCTCGGGTGCGGACGCGCGGGCGCGCAAGGGGCCGCCCGGCGCAGCGCGCGCCGGACGGCCCTGGCGGAGAGCGGTCCGCGGGGCCCCGGAGAGGCCTTCCGGGGCTCAGTCCTCGCTGGGTGCGGCGGGGAGCTTGGCCTGGATGAGGTCCATGACCGTGGAGTCGGTCAGCGTGGTGACGTCACCCAGCTGTCGGTTCTCCGCGACGTCCCGCAGCAGCCGGCGCATGATCTTGCCGGAGCGGGTCTTCGGCAGCTCCGCGACCGGCAGGACGCGCTTCGGCTTGGCGATCGGGCCGAGCGTGGCGCCGACGTGGTTGCGCAGGTCGACGACGAGCTGCTCGTCCTCCGCGTTCGCCGTGCCGCGCAGGATGACGAAGGCGACGATGGCCTGTCCGGTCGTCTCGTCCGCGGCGCCCACGACGGCTGCCTCGGCGACGGACGGGTGGGACACCAGCGCGGACTCCACCTCGGTGGTGGAGATGTTGTGACCCGACACCAGCATCACGTCGTCGACGCGACCGAGGAGCCAGACGTCCCCGTCGTCGTCCTTCTTCGCCCCGTCGCCCGCGAAGTACCTGCCCTCGAAGCGGGACCAGTACGTGTCGAGGAACCGCTGGTCGTCGCCCCAGATGGTGCGCAGCATCGACGGCCACGGCTCGGTCAGGACCAGATAGCCGCCGCCCCCGTTCGGCACCTCGTTGGCCTCGTCGTCGACGACGGTCGCGGAGATGCCCGGCAGCGGCGTCTGCGCCGACCCCGGCTTGGTCGCCGTCACGCCCGGCAGCGGCGAGATCATCATCGCGCCGGTCTCGGTCTGCCACCAGGTGTCCACGACGGGCGTGCGGTCGCCCCCGATGTGCTTGCGGTACCAGATCCACGCCTCGGGGTTGATCGGCTCCCCGACCGAGCCCAGCACGCGCAGGCTGCTGAGGTCGAATTTCGCGGGGATGTCGTCGCCCCACTTCATGAACGTGCGGATGGCGGTCGGCGCCGTGTACAGGATCGTGACCCCGTACTTCTGCACGATCTCCCAGAAGCGTCCCTGGTGAGGGGTGTCGGGCGTGCCCTCGTACATGACCTGTGTCGCGCCGTTGGCCAGCGGCCCGTACACGATGTACGAGTGGCCGGTCACCCAGCCGACGTCGGCGGTGCACCAGTACACGTCGGTCTCGGGCTTGAGGTCGAAGACCGCGTGGTGGGTGTACGCGGTCTGCGTGAGGTAGCCGCCGGAGGTGTGCAGGATGCCCTTCGGCTTACCCGTGGTGCCGGAGGTGTAGAGGATGAAGAGCGGGTGCTCGGCCTCGAACGCCTCGGGCGTGTGCTCGGCCGGTTGCCGGTCGACGGCCTCGTGCCACCACAGGTCCCGGCCCTCGGTCCAGGCCACGTCCTGGCCGGTGCGCCGCACCACGAGGACGTGCTCGACGCTGTCCACGCGCGCGACCGCGTCGTCGACGGCCGGCTTCAGCGCGGACGGCTTGCCGCGCCGGTAACCGCCGTCGGACGTGATGACGACCTTGGCGTCCGCGTCCTGGATCCGGGTGGCCAGCGCGTCCGCAGAGAAGCCGCCGAAGACGACGGAGTGCGCTGCGCCGATCCGGGCGCAGGCGAGCATCGCGATCGCCGTCTCGGGGATCATCGGCATGTACACCGCGACCCGGTCGCCCTTGCGAACTCCCAGCTCCAGCAGGGCGTTGGCGGCCTTGGACACCTCGTCCTTCAGCTCGGCGTAGGTGACAGCTCGGCTGTCGCCCGGCTCACCCTCGAAGTGGATGGCGACCCGGTCTCCGTTGCCGGCCTCCACGTGCCGGTCGACGCAGTTGTAGGCGACGTTGAGCGCGCCGTCCTTGAACCACTTGGCGAACGGCGGGTTGGACCAGTCCAGGGTCTCGGTCGGCTCCTTGGCCCAGGTGAGCCGACGTGCCTGCTCGGCCCAGAAGCCGAGCCTGTCAGCCTTGGCCTGCTCGTACGCCTCCGCCGTGACGTTGGCGTGGGCCGCCAGCTCGGCGGGCGGCGTGAACCTGCGCTCTTCCTTGAGCAGGTTGGAAAGTGAAGGAGACTCGGTCATACGCCACTCTCCTCCCCCAGCAGGTTGGCCAGGCTTTCGTTGTTCACGACATCTCCCTCTCGAAGGGTGTCCGTGTCCGTTGTGTCCCAGGCCACAGCTCATCAGACCCGAGGGGCCGGTGACAAGGGCCGACGAAAAATTGGTTTAGACCTGTCGGGGACCGGATGAAGCGTCCCGGGTCGAGGGCGGGGGCCGGGACGGGGGTCGGAATCGGGGGCTCGCCGGGCGGACGCGAGGTGCTCGCCCCCGCCACGGTGAGCCAGGGGTCATCCGTACCCACGGACAGGGACCGGAAGGAGTTCAGTGGGTGTAACGCCTCTCACACCGCCTGTCCCCCTCCGCCGGGGCCGTTGCCCTCCAGCCCGAGTCCGGAAGGGCAACGGTGCGTGGTGCGAGGACGTTTGCGCGTCGGGGCTCAGGCGGACACGTCCGTCACCCCTACGTGGTCGAAGACCTCGCCGTCGCCCTGACCGGCCCCGGTGAGCAGATACGTCTGGGCCTCGCCGACATGGAAGTACAGGCCGTGCAACTCCAGCGCCCCGGCCTGCAGCGCCTGAGTCACGGACGGGTGCGTCCGCAGGTGCTCCAACTGCTGGACGACATTGGTCAGGCACAGCTGCTCGACCGTGTCCGCCGCCGCCCGCCCGGCCAGCCGGGCGACCGGACGGCTGTCGTCCGCCATCCGCTCCAGGCTCGGCAGGCCATGCCGAAGCCACCGTCTCAGTGGCGTGCGTGCCGCGCCGGGCTCGCAGGAGAGCAGCGCCTGCATGGCTCCGCACCCCGAGTGCCCGCACACCGTGATGGACCGCACGTTCAGCACATCCACCGCGTACTCGATCGCCGCGGCCACCGAGTCGTCCCCGCTCTCCTCACCGGGCGGGGGCACCAGGTTGCCCACATTGCGCACCACGAACAGGTCGCCTGGACCGCTGGAGGTGATCATCGACGTGACCAGCCGTGAGTCGGCACAGGCGAGGAACAGCTGGGACGGCTGCTGCCCCTCCCGCGCCAGCCGAGCCAGCTCGCCCCGCACCAGCGGCGCGGTGTTGCGCTGGAACGCGCTGATGCCACGGACGAGCCGACGTGCGCTCGGCCCGGACGGTCTCGCCTCGGTTCGGCTCCCGGACCCCACGGCTTCGCCGGTGCCGGCGGACCGGCGGGCCCAGGCGTCTGCGTGGTCGTCAGCGGTCTTCCCGGTACGGGCAGAGGCGCCGTTTCCGGGAACGTCGCCGGGAACACCGCCGACGCCTTGAGTCCCGTCGGCATCGGCGGGCCCATCGGCGGGCCCGTCGGACCCCGGCCGCGCCCCCTCGGCCGCGGCTTCGGCCGCCGATGCGCCGGATTCGCCGACGCGTGCGAGGCCGTGCACCGGTTCGCCGCGCATGGGTTCGCCATGCACCGGATCGCTGTGCCACCCGACCGGTTCCCCGGCCGCCGGCGTCGACTCCGCGCTGCCGGACTCGTCGTCCACGCCGTAGCCCAAGCCACCGTCCATGCAGCCGCCCAAGCCACTGTCCATACTGCCGCCCAAGCCACCGTCTGCACCGTCTGCGGGACCGTAGTCGAGGGACAGGGGAGCGGAACGCGGCTGCTCGCACTGGTGGTTGCGCCAAGGCGTCCAGGGCCGGCAGCGGCAGTCGGCGAGGGCAGCGCCCACCTCCTCGGCGTCAGCGGCGCCTTCGGCGACGGCAGACTCGAGGATTCTGCCCCCGAAGGCGGAGCGCCGTCCGGTCAGGTCGACCGAGCCGCCGTGTGCGGTGTGCGTCTTCTGCCAGTGCTGCAACGACTCGTACGCGGCGTGGTCCATGAAGGAGCCGTCCAACTCGACCACGACATGGGTGCCTTGGGGGACGAGGTGCAGGATGCGGCTGAGCCGCGGCACGGCGAGGAACGTCAACTGACCTCTGACCTGTACGTGATGGGCTCCTTCCTTTTCGTGGTGCGTGATGCGGGTGCGGGCGAGGCGGTGCAGGGCCACCGCGACGGCCACGGCGATGCCGAGGGCCACGCCTTCGAGGACGCCGAGGACGACCACCGCGAGGGTGGTGACGGCGTACACCAGCACCTCTCGGTGGCGCGTCACCGTGCGGATGTGGTGCAGGGACACCATCTGGATGCCGACGGCCATCACCAGGGCGGCGAGTGAGGCGAGCGGGATGAGATCCAGGATCGGGACCATCAGCAGCGCGGCGACTACTACGAGAACGCCGTGCAGCATCGTGGAGTTCCGGCTGACGGCACCGGCTCGGACGTTCGCCGAGCTGCGCACGGCCACGCCCGCGACCGGGAGTCCGCCGAGCGCGCCGGAGACGATGTTGGCCGCGCCCTGGCCGAGCAGCTCGCGGTCCAGATCGGAGCGGCCGACGCGGGCGGAGCGGGAGCCGAGCAGGCCGGGACGGGTGGCGATCATCTTGTCCACGGCGACCGCTCCGAGCAGCGACTGGACACTGCAGACGAGCGTGGTGGTGAGTACGGCGGCCACCAGCCCGAGCACCGGCCCCTCGGGGAGCCCGGCCAGGGCGTGACTGCTCCAGGACGGCAGGTCGACCTTCGGCAGGGTGAGGCCGGCGAGCGCGGCCATGGTGGTGGCGCCGGTGACCGCGACCAGTGCCGCGGGCACCTTGTTGAGCAGACGCCCCGCCCGGCCGGGGATACGCGGCCAGAGCAGCAGCAGGGCCAGCGTCAACACGCTCACGACGACGGCCGCGGGGTGCAGGTGGGCCAACTGGGGCGGCAGACTGCGCAGGTTCGCGAGGACGGAGCTCTGCGGGTTGCCGCCGAGGACGACATGGAGCTGGGCGACGGCGATGGTGACGCCGATGCCGGCGAGCATGCCGTGCACGATGGCGGGACTGACCGCGAGGGCCGTGCGCGCCACGCGCAGGCAGCCGAGGCCCAGCTGCGCGAGTCCGGCGAGGACGGTGATGGCGCAGGTCGTCCGCCAGCCGTAGCGCTGGATGAGATCGGCGGTGACGACGGTCAGACCGGCCGCGGGGCCGCTCACCTGGAGCGGCGAACCGCCGATCCAGCCGGCGACGATCCCGCCCACGGCGGCGGCCACGAGGCCGGCCTGAAGGGGTGCGCCGGTGGCGAGGGCGATGCCGAGGGACAGCGGCAGGGCGATCAGGAACACCGCGATCGAGGCGGACACATCGGCCCCCGCGACACGGAAGCGGCGATGAGGGGGCGGTGGCGGACTGTGGGGCTGCTGGACGCGCGTCGTGCGCGTCGAGTGGGCGGTGGTGCGGGTGGGGACGCAGGCGGACATGGTTCCCGTCTCCTCCGGGGCAGCGCGGTCGCGGAACAGGTGGTCCCCCGGCTGTGGCGGGGGTGGTCGCGGCCGTGGGTCACGGCGTGCAGCGGCGGGATGAATTTCAACGCTCGGTAAACGAATCGTAATGCAGAGTAAAGGTCAAGCATGGATTTTTGCGGCAAATAGGGCAAGGGATCGCCTGAAAGAGTGAAGTGGTCTTTTTTTCGGCTTGTCGTATTAATCCCCCTCTCGGTCTCATGCGATCTTGACGGCGCCGTCGGCTCGTTCCGGCGCGTCGTCAGAGAACGCCGTCGTCGGCGTTGGCCGAGAGAAGGAAGAAGGTGGGCGGAACATGGCCGCCACCCAGAGGATCGCCGTAGGCGCAGTGGTCGCCGCGGCCGTAGCCGCATCGCTCGCCGGTTGCGCCACGGGAACCGGTGCTTCCCATGGCTCCGAGGAAGGGGTCGCGGGGGCGGAGAAGGCGAAGCCGGCTCCGGCGCCCAAGAGCCTCGTCAGGCTGATCGGCGACGGCTCCACCGCGTACACCGGAGCGCAGCCGCACCTGCCCAGAGCCGAACGCCTGAAGCCGGGCCAGAAGCCGCCGCAGTTCGTGGTCTTCTCCTGGGACGGCGCCGGCGAGGACAGCCAGAAACTGTTCTCCCACTTCCGCAAGGTCGCCAGGGACAACCACGCGACCATGACCTACTTCCTCAGCGGCGTGTACATGCTGCCGGGGGAGAAGGCCGACCTGTACAAGCCGCCGCAGCACTCGCCGGGCCGCTCGGACATCGGGTTCAACGACGAGCAGGGCATCGCCGACACCGTGAAGCAGCTGCGCCTGGCGTGGCTCGAGGGCAACGAGATCGGAACCCACTTCAACGGCCACTTCTGCGGCAAGAACGGCGGCGTCGGCGAGTGGTCCGTCGAGGAGTGGAAGGACGAGATCGACCAGGCCAAACAGTTCGTCAAGACCTGGAAGACCAACACCGGCATGAAGAAGGCGGCCCCGCTGCCCTTCGACTACGACAAGGAGCTCGTCGGCGCGCGCACGCCCTGCCTCGAGGGCCAGAAGAACTTCATGACGGCCGCGCGTCAGCTCGGCTTCCGCTATGACACCAGCGGCGTCAACAACCAGGTCTGGCCCGGCAAGAAGCAGGGCCTGTGGGACCTCTCCATGCAGCTCGTGCCCTTCCCCGGCCACCGCTACGAGCAGCTCACCATGGACTACAACTACATGGTCAACCAGTCAGGCACCGCCACCCAGGGCGACCGGGCCAAGTTCGCCTACTGGGGCGACCAGATGCGCGAGAGCCTGCTCAAGGGCTTCGACCGGGCCTATGACGGCAACCGCGCGCCGCTGATCATCGGCAACCACTTCGAGTCCTGGAACGGCGGCACGTACATGCGCGCCGTCGAGCAGGTCGTCGAGCACGTCTGCAACAAGCCCGACGTGCGCTGCGTGTCCTTCCGGCAGCTGGCCGACTGGCTGGACGCCCAGGACCCGGCGGCCCTCGCCAGGATGCGCACTCTGGACGTGGGCGAGGCCCCGAAGCAGGGCTGGGCGTCCTTCCTCTCCGGCCACCCGGCTCCGGCTCCCAAGGGCGTGCCCGGGGCGCCCGCGGCGAGGCAGTAGCCGACGAGGATCGTCGACGCCGGACGGCAGGGGTGTCGGCGGTCATGGCAGGCGCCTCCGACGAGGCGCCTGCCGAAGGGGGAACGGCCGATCCGTCACACGGAGGCTGCGGCGGTGACGCCTTCCCCCAGGACGAAGCCGGGGTCGATCTGCGCGGCCAGGTCGGCCCCGGTGCGTTCGTTGCCCCAGGACTCTGCGTTCTTGACGTGGAAGTGCACCATCTGGCGGGTGTAGCGCTCCCAGTCCCGCTTGTCGTACGCCGAGTCGGCGGTCGTCCGCAGCAGGTCGAGGGCGTGACGGTTGGCGTCTTCCAAGAGCCCGAACCGGGGCGGCCGGCCCTTCTCCATCGCACGCACCCAGTCCGAGTGCCCGACCGTCACGAGCAGGTCGTCGCCGACTTCGGCGCGGAGGAAGTCGACGTCGTCCTGGCCCTGCACCTTGTTGCCGACGACCTTCAGCTCGACACCGAAGTCGCGGGCGTACTCCTTGTACTGGCGATAGACGGAGACTCCCTTCCGGGTCGGTTCGGCGACGAGGAACGTGATGTCGAAGCGGGTGAACATGCCGGAGGCGAAGGAGTCCGAGCCGGCGGTCATGTCCACCACGACGTACTCGTCACGACCGTCCACCAGGTGGTTCAGGAACAGCTCCACCGCTCCCGTCTTGGAGTGGTAGCAGGAGACCCCCAGGTCGGCTTCCGTGAAAGGCCCCGTGACCATCAAACGGACGGCGCCGCCGTCGAGTTCCACCGACCGGGCGCACGCGTCGTACACCGGGTTGTCCTCGCGCACCCGCAGCAGACGTGAGCCCTCGCCGGGCGGTGTCGTCTTGATCATCGTCTCGGCGGAGGCGACGCGGGGATTGGAACCCCGCAGACAGTTCTTGATCAACGGCAGCCGGTCGCCCATCGCGGGCAGCGCGGCGGCGTCCGACTCGTCGAGGCCGAGCGCTGGGCCGAGGTGCTGGTTGATGTCGGCGTCGACCGCGATGACGGGTGCGCCGTCGGCGGCGAGGTGACGGATGAACAGGGAGGACAGCGTCGTCTTGCCGCTGCCGCCCTTCCCGACGAAAGCAATTTTCATGTTCACCAAGCGTAGTGAGCAAGTAGCTTTAGGTGACAGGAGTGCGTGAAGAAGACCACTCCTTCGTGGGGTGCGGGCGCCGGTTGCGTAGTGTCGTACTCATGAGTACGACAGGCGCGTCCGCCGATCCGCTTGCGGCCCTGGGCTCGTTGCCCGGAGTGGCCGAGTCCGTGGAGTCCGTCCGCAAGGCCGTGGACCGGGTCTACGGCCACCGCGTCATGCGCCGCCGCAGCGGCGCGGTCACGTCCGAGGCCGCCCTGCGCGGAGCCCGCGGCTCGGCGGCGCTGTCCGGGGCGGACTGGGCCTTGGAGGAGGTGCGCCGCCGCAGCGACTTCGGCGTGGACGGCGAGGCGCGCGTCATGGGCGCCTCGCTGCGGCTCACCGCGGAGGCGGGCCAGTTGCTGTCCATCTGGCGGCAGTCGCCCCTGCGGGTGCTGGCGCGCCTGCATCTCGTCGCCGCCGCGAGCGACGGTGACGAGGTCGGTCGCCCGCGCCACGCCGGGGAGGCGGTCGACGAGCCGCTGATCGAGCTGCCGCTGCCGGGCGCGGACGAACTGGCCGGCCGCCTGGAGGGCCTGTCGGCGCTGATCATCGCGGGAGGGTCCGCGCCCGCCCTGGTGACGGCCGCGGTCGTGCATGGGGAGCTCCTGGCGCTCCGCCCCTTCACCTCCCACAACGGTCTGGTGGCGCGGGCCGCCGAGCGTGTCGTCCTGATCGGGAGCGGCCTCGACCCCAAGTCGGTCTGCCCTGCCGAGGTGGGCCACGCGGAGCTCGGCCGTGCCGCGTATCTCGCGGCCCTGGACGGTTACGTGTCCGGTACCCCGGACGGCATGGCGGCATGGATCACCCACTGCGGCAAGGCCGTGGAACTCGGGGCACGCGAGTCGACGGCGGTGTGCGAGGCGCTGCAGCGGGGAGCGGCGTGACGACGCCTCACGCGCGCGGAGGGGTGTGACGGCGGTTCGCGCGCGGAGCGGTGTGACGGCGGTTCGCGCCCCGGAATGGTGTGAGGACGCTTCACGCCCGCGTGGGGCAGGGGCATGAAAAAGGCCCCCTCGCGGGGGCCTTGCAAAGGGTTGCGGCGGTACGAGTCCTCGTACCGCCGCTGGCATGATCACCCGGTTACCAAGCGTCCTCGATATATGCCCATCAGGTCGGGACTTTGCCCGTGACCTGGTGCGGCTGGCCCGTAATCGACGGGTCGACGTCGCGTGGGTGCCCGGTTCTCATGCGCGGTCCGTGGGGCCAAATGCGTTATTAAGGTGATCCTCTCGGATGTCCTTGGTCTCGCGGGCCGTTGAGTCCTTTGTACTCCAGGACCCGGACAAGCGGAAGCCCTGGCACCAGTTCTTTACTTTTACTCTCAAACAACAGTGAATTCGAAGGAAACGGTCATTGTGGAGTGATTCGGGGGCGATCGCTGCTGGCGGGCGTCGGCGCCCGCCTCAGACGGTCACCGCCCGGCGCCTGCTGGCGTACCAGACCAGGCCCGCGGTGGCCGCCGCCGCTCCCACGGCCGCCATGGCGACGAGCGCCGGGCGAGGCGGCACGGAGAAGGCGGGGATCCGCTGCTTCAAGCGCACCGGCCGGTGGAAGTCGAGGATCGGCCATCCGCGCGCCACGGCCTCGCGTCGCAACGCCCGGTCCGGGTTCACCGCGTGCGGATGCCCGACCGACTGCAGCATCGGCAGGTCGGTCGCCGAGTCGCTGTAGGCGTAGCAGCGGGAGAGGTCATAGCCCTCGGAGACGGCCAGTTCCTTGACCGCCTCCGCTTTCGTCGGGCCGTACGCGTAGTACTCCACCTCGCCGGTGAAGCAGCCGTCGTCGCCCACGACCATGCGGGTGGCGACCACGCGGTCCGCTCCGAGCAGCTCGCCGATCGGCTCGACCACCTCCGCGCCCGACGTGGAGACGATGACCACGTCACGGCCGGCGACGTGGTGCTCCTCGATCAGTGAGGCCGCCTCGTCGTAGATCAGCGGATCGATCAGGTCGTGCAGGGTCTCGGCCACGATCTCCTTCACCTGCTGGACGTTCCAGCCGCGGACGAGAGCGGACAGGTACTCGCGAGTCCGTTCCATCTGGTCGTGGTCCATGCCGCCGACGAGGAAGACGAACTGGGCATATGCGGTGCGCAAGGCTGCCCGGCGGTTGATCAGACCGCCTTGGTAGAAGGACTTGCTGAAGGTGAGCGTGCTCGACTTCGCAATGACCGTCTTGTCCAGGTCAAAGAAGGCCGCTGTGCGGGGCAAGGAGTGGTTTTCCACAACCAAGAGCATAGGGGCAGCCCATTCGGCGTAAGGTGGGCGCGTGGGTTTGCCTGAGAGGGCTCTCGGGTACACCATGGAAGTCACGGATCGTTCGCGACCGTGCTAACCCGGTCCGGCTCCTCCCCCCCCGAGTCGGCCGTGGAGACGACCCCCGCTCTCCCCCCCGGCGGGGGTCGTCGCATGTCCGGGTGGGTTTTCTCTTTCTGAACGCGGCGGGTGCGCCGTCTCGAGGCGGCTGCGGCCGCCTCTTTCGCGTACCACCGGGTCGTCACTGTGCGTAGTCGTCGGACTGCTCTGCGGGAGTCGCACAGGAGATGGCGCCGTGCTCACCGGTTTGGGTGACGGCGATATTCACAACTGTCCACTCGTCCACAGTTTTCCACCAAGATCCACACGATTTCCGGGTTCGTCGCACCGTGATTCCCACGCCCCCGCTCGGGCCGACTTCACACGGTCGGTTCCGTTTGCCGGTGGCCCGCCGCCGGTTTCCGGCGGCCGCTCATACGGAGACCGCACTCCGGTTGTCCGCGCTTTGGTGAATCACGGGGCCGCAGGCACTGCGCGACCCCGCAGTGAAGGGGGATGGAAAACATGACCGGAGCCGTCACGCACGAACCACCGCCCGCCGCCCCAGGGCGGCCGGGCAAGCCTCTGATCGTCACGGAGGACCCGGACCTCCTCGACGACCTGCTACGCCTGTGCGCCGCGGCCGGCGCCACACCCGAGGTGCACCACTCGGCGCCAGAACGCCGGGGCAGCTGGGAGTCCGCGCCGCTGGTCCTGGTCGGCGACGACGCGGCACGCCGCGTGCGCGGGGCCGCCCGCCGACGCGGAGTGGTCCTCGTCGGTCGCGACCAGGACGACTCGGGGGTGTGGCAGCGCGCCGTGGAGATCGGCGCCGACCACGTCCTGATGCTTCCCGACGGCGAGCAGTGGCTGGTCGACCGCATCGCCGACGTAGCCGAAGGCGTCGGCCGGCCCGCGCTCACCGTCGGCGTGATCGGCGGCCGAGGCGGCGCCGGAGCATCCACGCTCGCCTGCGCCCTCGCCGTCACCTCGGCACGCGAAGGGATGCGCACGCTGCTGGTGGACGCCGACCCGCTGGGCGGTGGACTCGACGTGCTCCTCGGCGGCGAGAGCGCCGAGGGCCTGCGCTGGCCCGCCTTCGCTGCCTCACGGGGGCGAGTCGGCGGCGGCGCCCTGGAGGAGTCACTGCCCCGGCTGCACGCACTGAGCGTCCTGAGCTGGGACCGAGGCGACTGCGTGGCCATCGCGCCCCAGGCCGTACGCGCGGTGTTGGCGGCAGCCCGCCGCAGGGGCGGCACGGTGGTCGTCGACCTGCCACGCCGCATCGACGACTCGGGCGCCGAGGTGCTGGCCCAACTCGACCTGGGCCTCCTCGTGGTCCCCGCCGAACTGCGTGCCGTCGCCGCAGCCGGGCGCGTGGCCTCCGCTGTCGGCATGGTGCTGCGCGACCTGAGGGTGGCGGTCCGCGGCCCCTACGGACCAGGGCTCGACGACGGTGAGGTGTCCCGCCTGCTCGGGCTGCCGCTCGTCGGCGAGGTGCCCGTCGAGACGGGCCTGCTGCGTCCGGACGGCGGTAAGGCCCCGCCGGGTGCGACCCCGCGGGGGCCCCTCGCCCGCTTCTGCAAGGAGTTCTGGGAGCGGGCGCTGACCGAGGCGGGCAGCTCATGAGCGCGCCGCTCGGCCTCGAACGGACGAGAGAGGCCGGTGCGCTGCTGGACGGCGTACGGCAATGGCTCGCCGAGAGCGGGGCCGACCCCACTCCCGCGCACGTGGCGCAGGCCCTCCGGGAACAGGGCCGGGTCCTCGGGGACGCGGAGGTCCTCGGGGCGGCCGAGCATCTGCGCTCCGAACTGATCGGCAGTGGCCCTCTGGAGCCGCTGCTGGCCGATCCCCGGGTGACGGACGTGTTGGTCTCCGCGCCGGACCGGGTGTGGGTCGACCGCGGCGGCGGCCTCGAACCGACCGGTGTCTCCTTCCCGGACGCGGCGGCCGTGCGACGCCTCGCGCAGCGACTGGCGGCGGTGGCCGGACGGCGGCTGGACGACGCCCGCCCATGGGTCGACGCCCGGCTGCCGGACGGGACGCGACTGCACGCGGTACTGCCCCCGGTGGCCGTCGGCTGCACCTGCCTGTCGCTGCGCGTCGCACGGCACCGCGCTTTCACGCTCGAGGAACTCGTGGCCGCCGGCACGGTCCCGCCGGGTGGCGACCGGGTGCTGCGGGCCCTGCTGCGAGCACGGTTGTCCTTCCTGGTCAGCGGCGGGACGGGAAGCGGCAACCCGCAGGTCATGTTAAGACGCCTCTAAGTGGAAATCACAGAAAGTGACCCCGATGATGGGCGGGTAGGGTCCTCCTTCCCTCAAATGGCTGCTCAGCGGGTGCGGTGCGAATGACGGTGGCCTGTACTGACCGTGACGATTTCTGCGCCCAAAGGATTGGCGGCGACGGTGAAGTTTGTTCCTCGGTGGCTGGTGCACACGGTGAGTGCAGTGCTGGCGCTCGGACTACTCGCCCTCTTCTTCGGCATCGCCTACTACATCGCGCAGACGGCTGACACGCCGCCGCGACTGGCAGATCCGGCTCCGACAGCGCCACCGGTCCCAAAGGCGGACGGATCACTACCGCCTCAGTACCGCGCCTCCTACGACCCCAACGCGCGATTGCTGGGCGTCCTCGCAATCGTGTCGCCACTTCTCACTACGATCATCGGCTTCTACTTCGGACAGCGCGCCGGTGAAGCTACTGGCGAGGCTGCGAAGTCCGAGGCCAAGAAGAAGCAGGCAGAGATCACGACGGCACTACTCGACTCTGGCGAAACTGAGGCCCTGCGGTTCCTCAGAGGTCGAGGGCTGATTGCGCCGATTCCGGACGATGAACCCGGTCCCGACCCGAACGCCCCCGAAGGCGGCGGCGCGCCTGGCGGGGAGGGCGAGGACGGCGGCGGGGAGGGTGAGGCCCGCGGCCGATGGCCCTGGAATCGATAGGCCATAGATGCGGCCCCGGTCACAGACAAGGCTGTGACCGGGGCCGTGTTACCCGATCAGGGCTGGCCGCTCAGACGGCAGGCTGGCCGCTGCCCGGACACGTCTCCCGGCTGCCGGGCTTCTGATGCATCGCGACCGGCTGCCCGGGTTCCGCGCTGCCGTAGGTGCCGCATGCGGGACACGCGCCCGAGCACTGGCCGGGATCGAAGCGGTTGCTGTTCTGGTGTTCACACATGATCAGTTCTCCCTCGGTCGACGGGATGGTGCTGATGTGTGGTGCACTCCACCGCTCCCCCGCGGGGGCTGCGGGGGTCTCAGATCTTGCGGAGGAAGGCGCGCTCGCCGTTGTGGAAGAACACGGTCAGCCCTTCGGTCGCCTTCCCCTCGCGGATCGACCAGACGTCGATGCGCTTCGTGTCGGATGAGTCCGCGTTACCGATGACGCTGGCAAGCCACGCGTCCGGAGCGCCATCGGCCGGCGCCGCCCGCCAAGCGGCTGGCTGCCCCTGAACGGCGGGGGTAGCCGTGTCGTGCTTGGCACCCTCCGCGAGCTGCCCGATGATCTGCCAACGCTGCTCACGGCCGCCGGTGGTCACGGTCAGGGCGTAGGGGTGCGGACCGCCTTCGATAGTGTCGACGCGCTGCACGTCGGGGGTGTTTTTCAGCAGGTCAACCAGATAGTCACGGTATTCCAGGGGGCGCATTTATGATCATTTCCTCTCGTGGCAGCCTGGCCAGTCTATGAGCCTTCCGAGCCCAGAGAGCCAGATGTTGCATGGCGGAAATGCCGACGGGTCGGTGGCTGAACGCGGGCTCAAGCGATGTCTGGGCGGCCTGCCGCGAGCGCGTGCAGGGCACTGGCGTCAGGGCAGTAGTCACGGTGCGAGCAGCGCGCGCACGTCGTGATGTGCAGGGCGTAGACCCGCTCTGCCTCGCGTCTGGCGCAGGGTCTGCAGGCGCGCGGTTCCCACCGTGTGAGCGCGCCGCCGAGAGGGCTGATCCGCGGCCCGAGCGCCATCGTGGGCGCACCGTCGCACCAGACGCACCGCTCCCCGTCGACTCGTTCCGGAGAGAGGCCGGCCGCCCTGGGGACAGGCAGCATGGCAGGCGCCGCGACGAAGCCGGGGTTCACGTCTGGTCCGCGACGGGGGCGAGGTCGTATGCCTGGCGACAGGAGAGGCACGCGAACAACCGCGCCCCGCTGGTGTCCCGGACGGGCCGGGCGGTGTTGCTGTACGCCTCGTGCCACGCACACCAGGCGATACCGGTGCGGGTGATGGCGGGGAGTTTGTCGGTCTGCGTAGGCTCGGCCACGTCGACTCCAACCAGTCGGCCATACCCCGGGACCGGTCGCACGGTCGCCGGGGCTTGTCGTGTCTCCCGACGCTAGGAGCGTGAACAGTGCGGCGGCCAGGAATGTGCACGCATGTACACGCGACTTGAATGCGCCCTTGACCAGTGGTCTGTGGCATCAGACGGTGGTGTACATCCCTGAACACGACGGCGACCGGAGGCGGTCATGGCCCTACAGTTCATCGGAATCGACCCCAGCACCGGGGACGGCGAGAGCCCAACCGTGTGGGTGGACCAGGAGCAGAAGGAGCTCGTACTGCAAGGGTGGAAGCCGGGCCCGCAGCTCGAAGCGGAGTGCGCCGCGTTCGAGGTGCCCGGGCACGCGACGGGCATCCCCGACCACGAGGCCGTCGTCCGTATCCCTGCCCGGATGGTGCCGATGATCAGGGAGGCGTGCGATGCCCTTGAGCATCCCAACGTGGTCTGAACTCCTCGGCTCGGCGACCCGCTCGGCCGTCCACCTGGAGATGCGCGACACCTACGCCGTCGACTACGAGACGGGACCGTTCGCCGAGTGGCGGGCGGGAATCCGCCACGACCCCGCGGACCGGGCGTCCTGGTGGCGGCCGTGGCTCGACCTCATCCAGGAGACCGTGGGCCGCGGCGTCGTCGTGCGCAGGGCCCGCATCGTGTCCGAGCCGGTCAGCGAGTACACCCGTTTCCTGTACGACGGCACCTTCACCAACATCGCCGCAGGCGAGCAGGTGCGATGGCTGCCGCGCCGACGGGCCTCGAACATCCCACTGCCGGGCAACGACTTCTGGCTGATCGACGGTCGGCTGATCCGGTGGAACCACTTCAGCGGTGACGGTGCCTCCGGCGGCGGGGAGATCAGCGAGGACCCGCCTGCGGTGAAGCTGTGCGCCGACGCGTTCGAAGCGGTGTGGGACCGCGGCGTCCCGCACGACACCTACCAGATCACCTAGCGGAAGCGGCCAGGCCAGCTCATGCCCATTTCCCCGTCCTCGTCGGCGCAGGCCGCCCGCGAAGCAGTCGCGCACCGGCTGAAGGAACTCCGTGCCGACGCCGGGATCACCGGGCCTGAGCTGGCCGCGCGCTGTGGCTGGTCCCACCCGAAGACCTACCGGATCGAGGGTGCCCGCACCCCGCCCTCTGCCAACGACATCCGCCACTGGTGCGAAGCCTGCGGAGCCGCCGGCCAGGCCGACGACATCATCGCCCAATCCCGCACCGCCGAATCGATGTACGTGGAGTGGCGGCGCAAGGTCCGCACCGGTCTGAAGCAACTGCAGAACAGCTACGTCCCCCTGTTCAAGTCCACGCAGCTGTTCCGGGTCTACTCACCCACCATGGTCCCCGGCCTGCTCCAGACCGAGGGCTACGCGCGCGGCCTGATGTCCTCGATCACCAGGTTCCGGGACATCCCCGACGACGTCGCCGACGCGGTCGCCGCGCGGCTTGAGCGCTCGCGGATCATCCACGAGCCGGGGCACCGGTTCATGTTGGTCATCGAGGAGCCGGTGCTGCACTACCGGCTGGGTGATACGGAATCGATGGCTGCCCAGCTCGGCTACCTTTTGACCGCGGGCGCGCTACCCCAGGTCTCGCTGGGCATCATCCCCAGCGCGACGCAGGAACGCCCGATGTGGCCTCAGGAGCTCTTTCACGTATACGACGAAGCCCTAGTCTCGGTGGAGTTGCTGGCGGCCCGCGTTCAGGTCACGCAGCCTTCCGAAATTGCCCTGTACGTGAAGGCTTTCGAGCGGCTGCGCGGCATGGCTGTATATGGCGCGGAGGCACGCGCCCTCGTTCTGCGGGCCATCAAGGCACTGAACTGAGACCGGACGGGCTGGGCAGTGCTGTACAACCTCGCGGGCTTCACGGGCGTCTCCTATCTGCCACACTGCGGCCACCCCAAGCGGCCCTGCCCGAAGGACCACCCGTGCGCCTCAGATCGTCGCTCCTGACCGCCGCCCTCTTCGCCGTTGCCCTGTCGGGGTGTGCCTCGTCCGAGGAAGACGAGGCACACCCCGGTCCACTTCCATCGGAGGTCGGACACGCCTACTCGGCAGAACAGAGCGCTTACCTTGCTGCCGTGCGGGACCTAGGCTGGCCGCCGGGCACCACTGAGAGGGACGCACTCTTTGCCGCACTGGCCGTCTGCGCCAAGGAGAAGGAGGGTGTCTCAGATGCCCCCCTGCTCGCCCATGAGGTCTCCGACAACTTCGGTTTGGAGGGCGCTGACGCCATGACGGTGGCAGCCGCCGCGGATGTGGCCTTCTGCCTGACGCTCGGCGAAGCATCGTCACCCTGAGCCCGGATGCACGAAAGCGGCCCCGCCTCCCGAAGGAGAGCGGGGCCGCGCGGCGTAGCTCAGGTGCTGATGTCGTGGAGGTAGGGCCGGGCCTCTTCCGGTATCGGCTGCGGAGGCGGAGGCGGTTCGAGCCGCTGGTCCCGCATGTAGCTGACGAGGGTGCGGCACCAGCTGGCGAGGTAGCGCAGCGCGAAATCCTGCGCGCTGATGCGAGCCCGATCCTGCTCGCTCTCCTGCTCCTGCTCCTCGATGCGCTGGTCCTGACCCTGAATCCGTTTCTCGAGACGCTCGATGTCCTTGTCGAGCCGTGCCGTGACGGCGGCGAAGTCGTCGCGGCGCCGCTGCCCGCGCGGTTGACGCCGGCCGACCACTGTGGTGGCGACGCCCCCGACGGCGGTCACGACGGCGACGGCCAGCGCGGACAATGCGGTCAGCATCTCAGCGCCCATCCGGCGCCTCCGTTCTCGCACGCGGCGGTTCGTCCCAGCCGATCGCCACCAGGCAGACCGTGCCGAACGCTCCGAAGATCAGGGCGGCGACCCAGCCGCGCGGATACTCGCCGAGCGGCCACCATGCCACCAGGTAGGCCATGCTCCAGGGCGCGGTGACCGCCCACACGCCGAGGAACCCGGGCCAGTCCCAGCGCGGCGGCAGCCACGCGCACACCAGGGCGGCGACGCCGGCCGCGATCCAGAGCCCGGCCCATGCCTGCAGCGGCATCATCTTCAGCAGCAGGCACAGGCCGCGCATGTCCCGCGGTGGCGCGACGAGCTGGCCGTAGCCGTACAGGGTGGCGATCACGCCCTTCATGGTGAGCAGTGCGCCGCGGCGGCCCAGACGTCGGGTGAGCCGCCGGACCGCCGCGCGCATCAGGCGTCCGTCTTCTGTCGGTTCGGGACGGCGTAGGTGATGCCCCACGCGCCGAGGACGGCGAGGACGATCGTGACGCCCTCGCCGGTCGTGAGGATCTGGTCCTGGACGGCGGTTACGGCGGCGGTTGTCCCGGCCGCGATGCCGGCGACGATGGACTTCGCGATGCTGGAGATTTTCATAGGGTTCTCGCTTCTCGTCGGTGAGCGGTGGAGTGCAGCGGGAGTCCGTGGCGGACGGGGGTCAGACGGTCCAGCGGAGTCCGCGGAGGAGGCGGTGGCTGACCTTCGCGTCGGCGTCGGCCATGACCTCGAGCTTCAGCTGTTCGTCGGCGACGAGGTCTCCGGGCCGGGTGAACAGGCAGTTGAGGGTGCCGTCCTTGCCGATGACACCGGCGTCCTGGCGGAGGTCGGCCGACGGCCGGTTCGTCTTCAGCGGCAGGTCGTGGAAGCGGCCGACAACCCGCGTCCCGGGCGGACCGGAGACGACGACGTAGCAGGCGACGGTGTACCGGCACGGTCCCTGCGCGATCGCGGAGTCGGCGGCCATCTTCAGCAGCGTCCACTCGCCGGCCTTGAGGTCGGGTCCCCCGGCCTCCACTTCGGTGATCATCTGGGGCACGTCGTCCTCCTCGGACTGGGCAGGCTGGTCGGTGGTCTTGCCGGTGGCGCGGGCGACGATGCCCGGGAAGACGACCTCGTGGAACTGGCGCGCGCGGGCGTCGCCGGGGCATTCCGTGCCGCCGGTGGACCAGTCGGCGAACATGCGGTGGTAGCCGTAGCCCGGGCTGGACGCGCTGGTGCAGATCTGCAGCGGGATCTCGTGCTCCTCGTGCAGCCACGCGCCGAGGCGGATCAGCGTCTCCACCTGCTCGGGCGTCCAGGGGTCGGTGTGCTTCAGGTTGGATGCGGTCTCGACAGACACGGCGCCGGTGCCGTCCGGGCGGAGGTTCGCCCGGTAGTTCGCGTCGGCGCGGGTCTGTGTGCCGATGAACTGGCCGACGCTGCCGTCGTAGTCGATGCCGAAGTGGCTTTCGAGGTTGGTCGAGTCCCGCCAGTACTCGTAGATCCGCTCCTCGTCCCACGGGGCGGCGATGCTGTGCATGATGAACTGCGTCGGCCGGATCGCTGCCTGCGAGTCCGACTCGGGCTGCAGCTCCAGCTTCTTGGCGAACGGGCACCAGGCCATGGGCCCTCCCGGGCATGAGAAAGGCCCCGGCCGTCGGCTCGGGGCGTGGGTGACGTGGGGTCAGACGATCTCCTTGAGGTCGACCGTGATGCTGCTGTTCACCCCCTGCACCGTCGTGTTCGTCGACGTCGTCGCGATGAGCTTGAACGTGTGGCTGCCGGCGGCGCTGAGGGTGCCCTCGTACACCTGGGTCACCGTGTCCCGGTCTCCGGCGCCGGAGGCGTTGAAGACTCCCAATGGGCTCTGTGCGACGCCGTCGATCGCCAGGCGTCCGTTCGATGAAGTGGCTGGCGCGCCGGTCGCGACGAAGTCCCAGACGCAGATGACCTTGTAGTCGGCCGCGGTCTCGGCGGTCATGGTGACCGTGGCCGATGGAACGTCCGCGTTCGTCTGGGAGGCGGCGACGGTGCTTGAGCCGATCGCGCCGTCGGTCTTGGTGCGCAGCCTGTTGGTGCGTCCGGCGGTGAGCCTGTCGCCAGCGGCGTAGGCCATGAGTCCTCCTCAGAGTGCGATGTGCGCAGGATCGGCGAGCGCTACAGCGGCCCCGGCCGACTGCGCCTTGACGATGCCGTTGACGGCCCGCACGACGCTGCTGAACGTCTGCGGGGTGAGGACCTCGAAGCTGTCGTAGCGGACCTGTGGGTTGACGTTGGTGTTACCCGCGGCCGAGATCGACCGAGCTCCCACGAAGGCGGCCGTGGTGACCGAGCTGTCGGTGGTGGTGATCTGCCAGTCCGGTTCGACGGCCGTCAGCGCCCAGACCTTGGCGCGCAGGGTGCTGCCGCACACCTGGAGTCGTGCCCGCACGAAGGTGCCGGCCACGTGGGTAAGGCCCGTGGCGTAGGTGGCAAGGGACGACTCGACGGCAGCCGCCCGCTTGCGCAGGTCGAGGTTGATGGCGTTGCCGGTGGTGAACTCGACTCGGAGCATGTAGAGGTTGTCGGCGTCGACGTAGCGGACGAGCGGCCCGCCGTACAGGCTGCCGCCCGTGGCGGTGGCGCTGGTCGTCAGGGACAGGACGACGTCGACGTCCGGATAGGTGAGGGCGATGCCGCATCGCCGGCTCGCGTTGGCCGTGGTGAGGATGTGCTGGCCGTAGCCGGAGCCGACCGCGTAGTCGGTGCCGAGGGTGCCGCCGGCGGCGGTCCATGTCTGGCCGCTGTCCGCGCTGCCCCAGCCGCCGGACGCTGTGCGGCCGAACGCGTCCGTGGCCCAGCTGGCGATCGCGCTGACCCGCATCACCTCGCCGCCGGCCCGGATGTCCAGCGGGAGTTGGACGGGGTCCAGCGTCCAGCGCGGGGCGTTGAGCGGGGTCGTCGCCACGACCAGTGAGGTGGCGCTGCTGGTGACGGCGGCGACCAGCTCGGAGCCGTCGGTGTCCACCCGGTACGGCGCGATCCCGGTGAAGGACACGTCGTCGATGTGGACGGCGTCCTCGCCGCTGCTCGAGCTGTTGTCCTTGGCGTACCGGAAGGTGACCGTGCCGGCGCCGGTGACGTCGACGATCGCCTGCGTCCACGGGGTGGTGCCCTGCGCGAGGAGTACCTGTGTGCTGTCGACGAGGACGATCAGCCGGTCTCCGGCGAACCCGGGGCCGGCGGCCTCCGAGCTCGTCCAGTACCAGTACCGCATCTCGGTCGACCCGGTCGGCACCGTGACGATCCAGTCGGAGGTCTGGTTGTTGCTGATCGCGCCGGAGCGCAGCGACCAGGTGCCGGAGTTGAAGTGCAGCTGCGACCTGGCCCAGGAGGCGTTCCCGCCGTTCGTCGCGGTGACCTCGAGCGTGCTGTCCTGGAAGTCCTCGTAGACGGCGAGGCCGGCCACGTTCCAGGGGTCGGCCGGGGTGCAGGTGAAGTAGACGTCCCACGCGTACTGGTCGAAGGACTCGGTGTAGCCCTGGACGAGGAGGTTGATGTCGCCGGGCGGGAGGTCTGCGGGCGGGTTGGTGATGCGGATGAGGTCGCCTTGGTCGACCTGCATGACGGCGTCGATGAGGTGGGGTGCGGCCGCGAGGTTGACGTGGACGACCGGGTAGCGGGGCGCGTCCCAGGTGCCGAGGTGCATCCGCCAGCCTGCGATGTTCTCGGCCTGGGCGTCGTCGGCCAGGGACAGCTGGACGCTGGTGTCGTAGCGGCCCACGCCGTTCGGCGGCGACTGCACCGACAGCGGCCCTTCCTCGAGGACCGCGCGGCTGAAGGAGCCGTCGATGCGCTGCACGGTGACGTCGTTGACCACGTTGGCGTCGTCGTCGACGGGCTCCAGCGGCGGCGCGACCTCACCGTCGGCGGTGTAGTCCAGGACGAGCGCCGGCTGCTGGTTGTAGAGGGTGCCGCGGCCGCGGTAGCGCAGGGCGAGCCGGGCCCGGTGCTCGAGGAGGATCCCGCCGTCCGAGCTCGCGCACTCGGCGAGCAGGTCGAGCAGGGTCTGCATGCGCTGGGCTCCCATGAGCTCCTGATCGGCGATGATCCCGCGCACGGAGAACGGGGCGGTCTCCTCCTTGGCCAGGCGCAGCGCGCGGCGCCCCGCGAGCTCGGGCGTCCACCCGTCGAGCGCGTTGAAGGGGCTGTTGCCGAACGGGTCGACGAGGTCGACCGTGCTGTACACGATGACGTGGCCGAGGGCCAGGCCGTCGAGCTCGGAGGCGTAGCCGCCCGAGGGCGAGCCGACCGAGGTGACGCGCCCCGCGGTGCCCGACAGGGTGTTGCTGACCTGCTCGGTGCTGCCGTGGATGTCCGTCCACTGGACGGTCCAGGTGACGGTGCCGCCCGACTCGGAGACGAAGAAGGAGCCGAGCATCCACGTGTTGAAGATGTTGTTGTCGGTGGAGATGGTCGTGCTGACGACCGTGGTGCCGTCGGCGTCCGTGCCGATGACCTTGGACTGGCTGTCCTTCGACTGCACCTGCCACTCGCGCACGGTTCCCGTGGTGCTGATCCTCATGAACGTGCGCAGCGTGGCCGGGAGGCTGTCGAGGCGATAGACCCAGTAGACGCTCCAGCTGCTGCTCGCCGTGGCCGGCGCGGGTACCACGCCGCTCATGACGACCGGGTTGACGCCGCTGTTGGAGGCCCATACAGGCAGGGCGTCGGAGGAGATCAGGCTGTCGGCGCTGGCCCACGTGACGTTCGTCAGGGACATCGGCCGCACGCCCGGGATGGGTGAGGCGGCCTGGGTTGACTGCGCGCCGTCCTCCATCGGCCAGTACGCCAGCGGGGACGGCCACAGGGGGTTGCTGGCGGGGATCCGGCGGCGCAGCGCGGACTGTAGGGGGCTGGCTCCCTGGCCGTAGCGGCGCAGGACGCCCGAGGCCTCGACCGCCATCCAGCGGTCGTTGCCGGAGACGTCCCAGCGCGGCGGCCAGGAGCTGATCTCAGCGACGATCCGGTCGTCCCGCTTGCGGACGTCGGCGGTGCCGTTCACAGTCCAGGTCAGGCCCGTGCTGTCGACGAAGGACGTGGCGCCGTCGGCCAGGCCCCGGAAGTCGCAGTTGGCGACGAGCGTCCCGTCGATGCCGTTGCGGACCTGGAAGCGGGTGGCGGTGCCGGTGAACGGATGCCGGGGCGGGGTCACCGTGGGGTCGCTGACGCCGATCGTGACGGGGGTGCTGGCGGTTGACTGGATGGACGTGGTGCCGGAGCCGACGATGTCCCCGTACAGCTGCGTCCACGGCCCGTCGATCGCCTCGGCCTGGTAGAAGCGGACGGTGTACCCGCTGGCCCCGTTGTCGACGTCCAGGGTGACGCGCACGGCCGCGCCCGCGAACCGCTCGATGACGCCGACGGCGTTGAACTGCACGCTGGAGGAGTTGACCCAGTCGAAGATGAGGAGGCCGGCGTAGTAGCGCAGGCCCCAGGACCGGGTGGCGGCGCTGGTGCCCCACTTGCCGAAGAGGGTGGTGTTCTCGGCGACGTCGGTCATGTCGGCGTCGAACTCGAACCTCAGGTCGATGTCGCCGGTGATGTTCAGCGCGGCGGCGTGCGGCGTGGACACGTACCCGGACGCGTCGCCGTCGAGCTCGAGGTGCGCCTGGTCCGCGGGCAGGTGGACGCGGACCTCGGTGTTGCGGCCGATCAGCCCGAACAGGTCCGACAACGGGTTGCCGGTGCTGTAGCGGCCCATCACAGCCGGGGCGACCTTGGAGCGGCCGTTGTTCAGCAGCAGCTTCAGCTTGCCGGGGTCGGTGCGGGCGCCCTCGTCGGGGCGGCCGCGAGTGATGGTCATGATGTCGCGGGTCAAGACGTCCGCGGTGATGTTCTGCCATGCCCCGGCGACCTTGAGGTCGACCTGGACGTCGAGCGGGGTCGTGGGGAACGCCACCGCGGAGCCTCCTCCCTGTCAGCGCCCGAAGGCGGTCTGTGCCGAGCCGCGCCCGTCGACGCGGACGATCTTCCGGAACAGGCGCTTGAAGTCCTCGTCTGCGCCGCGCACGTCGACGATGACGCGGGCTACGCCGCCCCCGGCCCCCGCCCCCAGGGAGGCGGCCATGCCGGCCGTGAGCGGGGCGGGCTGGACGGACTGCGGCGCCACGCCCGGCAGGCCGTGCAGGACGGACTGCAGGGCGGGGATCTGACCGACGATGCCGGACCGGAACCCGTCGACCAGGGCGGCACCGGAGTACGAGGTGTAGCCGGTGCCGGAGAAGGGGCCTTCCTTGGCGGGGCTGAACGGGAAGAAGTCGCGAGCCGCGGAAACCACGCTGCTGGCCGCGTTCTTGACCTGCCCGATCTTGGCCATGATCCCGTTGATGAAGCCCTGGATGAGGCTCGCGCCGGCGTTCCACAGGGTGGAGCCGATGCCGCCGAGTGCCGATCGTGCGCGCCCGGGCAGGCCGCGCACCCAGTTCACTAGGGCCACCGCCTTCTGCACGGCGGCGTCCTTCATCCGCCCGAAGTACCCGCCGACCATGCCCGGGATGGACGCCAGCCCCATGACCCAGCCGACCGTGGCAGCGACCGCCGCGCGGACGGCCGTGGACACCCAGCCCCACACGATGCCGGTGTACTTCTGCACGGTGGACCACTTCGCGATGATGAGCGCCGTCAGCCCGATGATGACGGCGATGACCCAGCCGACCGGGCCCATGGCGATCAGCCACTGGGCAGCCATGACCGCGGCCCACGCGACAGCCCGCGCGGCCATGAGCAGGAACTGCCCGGCCGCCACCGCCCCGGCCCGTAGCACGGCCAGGATCCACGTCCCGATCGAGACCAGCGCGGACCCCGTCCACGCCGCCGCAGTCGCGACCGCCGAGGCCACGGCACCGGCGGCGATGCGCGCGTAGGCGGCCAGGCCCACCGCGTTCATCCGGATCCATGTAGCCATGACGCCCCACCCGCTGAACGAGATGACGGCGTTGGCGCCGGCCACGACGGCGGAGACGGCGGAGTACGCCATCATCGCGCCCTTGACCAGCATGACGGTCCCGGCCAGGCTCGCGAGTGTGTAGGCCAGCGGCTCGAACACCGCCTTGTTCTGCATGGCGAACTTGATGAACTCGCCGGACACTTCGGTCAGCTGGCTCATGGCCTTGCGGTGGAACTCCTCCAGGGCCACCGCGGCGTTGTCGTTGAGCGCGTCGCCGCTGCGCTTGGCGGCCCCGCCGAAGTCGTCCATCGACCCCGACGCGCCCTTCAGGCTGGAGAGGAAGGCTGGGATCTCCTGGACGTTCATGTCCTCGAGCGGCGTGCCGAACAGGGCGATCGCTGTATTGGCCTGCTTGGCCGGATCCTTGATCCCGAGCAGACCGTCGATGATCTTCTGTGTGGCGCCCTGCGCGGACGACCCTCCCGCGAGGATGGCGTTCGCCATCTTCTGGGCGTCCAGGCCGATCGTCTTGTACGCCGCCGTCGACCCGGCCGACATGTCTGTCGAGCGGATCGTGAACTCCTTGATGGCGTCGCCGGCCTTGTCGATGCCGAACTCGCCCTTGGCGGAGGCGTCGACCAGCATCGAGAACGCCTGCTCACCGCTGTAGCCGAGGGTGTGGAAGAACTGGCTGTACTCGTCGGACGCGTCGAGGATGTTCTCTCGCAGCGACGCGGGCACCTTCTGCGAGGCGGCCGTGATGAGGTCGAAGGCCTGCGTCGCGTTCGTGGCCAGGCCGGAGTTCATGAGCGTGCCCACGCTCTGCACGGCCCGGTCCACCTCGACGTCGAAGGTGCTGGCGAAGTTCAACGCCTTGGCCGTCGCGTCTTCCAGGGTCGCGCTGGATGCCGTCGACATGCCCTTGATGGACGACATCACGGAGCCGACCGCTGTGTTGACCTGCTCCATCGACTCGCCGTAGGCGTCGGCGTACAGGTCGCCGGCCACCCCGCCGATGCGGGCCGACTCCTCCTTGGTGAGCCCCAGCTGGGCGGCCAGCTTGCTGTTGGCCTGGTCGATGCTGATGCCCTGCACAAGGCTCGCGCCGAGAGAAACACCAGCCATGGCGCCGATGCCGGTGGCCACCTGGTCGAACCGCTCCCGAGCCGAGGACAGGCCCTGCTCGGTCCGGTCCCTCGCGACCAGGTTGAACACCAGTGACGTGTCGCTCACCGCTGACCTCCCGTCCTGCCAGGGGTCAGCGGCCCCTGCTCTTGAGTTTTTCGGCCGCCTCTTGCTGGGCCTTCTGGTAGCTGTCGAGCCAGTTGAGGAGGGCGTCCTCCTCCTCGGCCGTCATCCGCTCCCACTCCCAGGGGCGGACGTGCAGCAGATGTGCCGCATCGCCCAGGCGCTTCAGGCGGCGATCGGCGGCTGGGCTTTTCCCTCTTCGTCGGGATCCTCGAAGGCCTCGGCGATCTGCTCGTCGATACGGGCGAGGACGGCCGCTCGCATGTCTGCGGGGGCACTCTCGGCAGCGGCCTCGCGCATCTCCTGCAGCTCGCCCTTGGAGTACGCCAGCTCCAGCTCGTCCCAGGCGAAGTCGACGTCGTCGAACTTCAGTGGCGGGTTCGCGCGCTTGAGGAACGTGTAGAGCAGGGCGCGCCGGCACAGGCTGCTGCCCTGCACGACCTTCTGTGTGAACTCCGTCCAAGAGCTGCCGGTCAGCCGCTCGATGCTTTCGCGTTCCGCGCTCATGAGCTTGCGCGGGTTGTACTTCCAGCGCTGCGGCTCGTCGCTGCCCTCGGGGCTGTAGACCAGGTACACGTCTGTCCTATCCAGCCCGGGCGGCGAGGCGCCGGGCCATGTTCTCCATGGCCGCCTCGACGGCCTGCTTGTAGACGCCCTCGCGTCCCTGGAAGCTGCGGTCGAACCAGTCGACTTTGCCGCGCTGCTGCACCCACACCTCACGGTTTCCGAACACGGGGTGCCGCCATCCGCCGGCGCGGTTCATGCGCTTGGGCGCGTTGGGGAAGTTGCGCACGTTGCGCGTCTTGAAGGCCTTCACCCGTGCGCCGGACCAGCGGCCACCCAGCTTCACCTCGGGCCGGATCTTCTTCGCGATGGAGGACCGCAGAGCGGGGGCGGTGGGCAGGCCGGCCGATGACACCGCCATGATCGACGACTTGGCTTCGGCGGCCGCGGGTTTCAGCGCGTTGCGCATGTCCGCCGCGAGTTCCTTGCGCAGTTGCTTGCCGTCCTCCTCCGCGCGGATCGCGCGGGTGAGAGCGGCGAGTCCCTCGTGGGTCTCGACGCCCAGGGCGAACGGCGGGCCCCCGCCGGCCATCAGGCGGTCGCCCGGGTCACCGCGCCGCTGGTCGGGAAGGAGACACCCACCGTGGCCTCGTCGCCGACGGACCCTTCGACGGGGTTCCAGGCCTTGATGAGGATGTTGCCGGTGTACTTCGGGTTGGACGTGCCGACCGCGGCCTGGTCGCCGCGCACCTCGAAGGCGACGACGGTGCCGAGCAGCGGCCACATGATGGAGTCCAGCTGCGAGGCGGCGAAGTCCTGCAGGAACTCGACCGCGAGCTCCGCGGACTTCAGCCCGCCGAGCACTTCCTTCCAGCCGGCGGACGAGTACGTCGTGACGTCCTTGTCCTCGACCTCGACCGACAGCTCGGCCTTCTTCGTGTAGGCGCTCAGAGCAGTTCCGTTGATGGACAGGTACTGGGCGAGCAAGACCATCTTGGCCATGACGCGGACCCCCTTCCAGGGCATGCTGACGGCCCCGGTGTGGGCCGGGCTGTGGGGTGGTGCAGGTGGCTACTGGATGCCGAGCGTGGCGGCGAACAGGATGCTGGGCGTGGTGCCGGAGATGGTCCAGGCGATGCGCCACCAGGCGTCCGTGATGGCGGTGCCGTCGGTGCGCAGGGCCTGCCCGCCGGCGGCGGCCGCGGCGGCGAAGGTGAGCCGGGTGGTGGGCGAGGCGAACGTGTTGTCGGCGGACGACTCCACGCGCGCCGTGATGCTCGGCGTGGTGCCGGTCGCCGACAGGACGTGCAGGGCCGCGTACAGGCGCTTGCCTGTGGTGACGGCTCCCACGTTCAGGCCGGTCCCGGTGCCGGTCGAGGTGCGGGCCGTGCCGGGCGGGTGGGCGAACTGCCCGCGCACCAGCGGCCACGACGACTTGGCGGTTCCGGACCAGGGGGCGACCTCGCCGACCGCGTCGAACAGCGTGTACGAGGAGCGCAGCGCGGACACGAGATACGCCAGGTCGCCGACGGCGGCCGCGTTGTTCGCGCTGATGGACCAGGGGCCGACACTGCCCAGCTGAGCCCAGCTGGCGTCATCGATCTTGGTGGCGTCGCCTGCCTCCCACTGCCCCTCTGCGGAGAGCTCGGCAGAGCCGAGCCCGGCGATGCACTCGTGCCAGCCGGCGGAGGCGTAGTTGGTGGTGTCCTTGTCTTCGAATTCCGCGGACAGCTCCACCTTGTTGGACTGGCTGGTGAGGTCGACGCCCAGGGCGAACGTCCTCACGTTGGTCAGGATCGTCTTCGACACGTCACCCCTCCTTAGGATCTGACGTCTTGTGGCTGCGGCCGCGCGGCTTGGCCGGCGGGCCCTCGTCGACGACCTCCTCGGCAACGCCGGAGGCGACCAGGTGCGCGGCCTCCGCGGTCGGCAGTTCGGCCGGCTCTCCCTTGGCCGGCCACGGCTGGCCGTTGCGGGTGGCCCCCTCCGGCATGTCGACCAGCATGCGAATCCGCATGTCAGTTCCCTTCTCCGATGACCTTGATCATCAGTTCGGCGCCGACATACGTGGAGCCGGCGTGCTCGTACCAGCGGTAGCCCTGCACACGCATCACATGCAGGTCATGAGCCAGGCCGCCCAGGGCGTACTCGCCGGGCGCCCCGCGCGCGGCCTCGATCGCAGCCTTGAGCGAAGCCGGGCCGGAGCCCGCCAGCATGCCGTCGAGGATCCGCTGCGCGGCCATGTCGTCAGCGCGGCCGACCAAGACACGGCTGGTGAACGTCAGCTCGTCCAGGCCCCGGGCCATGGCCTTGTCAAAGTCCTGCTCATACTCGGCGACGAAAAAATGCGGCGCCGTCGCGGCGTCCGGGACGTACCCCGTGCACGTCAGCTTGCCGATTCCCTCGGGCAAGACGACCGCCCGGGCGGCGTCGGCGATCGCCTCGCGGACAGCGGAGATCTGCATGGTCGCTCCTATCCGAAGCCGGGGAGGATGAACGGTTCGATCAGGGCCCACACGTCCGGGTCCCGGCGGGACAGATTGCGCACGCCCCACTCCGCCGAGCCGATGATCCCCTCGGGGCTGTCCTTGCGTTTGTAGAGGCGGGTCGCCTGGATCAGCGCGGCCTCGGTGACGTCGTCCGGGACGGCAGGCCAGCCGAACCGGGCGGTGACCCTCACGCGCCCGGTGTAGATGCCCCAGGTCCCGTTCACGCGCAGCAGGCCGGTGACCGGGCGGCCGTCGGCCAGCGCGTTGTCGGGGCTGGTCTCGTAGCCGGTCACGGCGGTCCAGGACGAGCCGGATCCAGTCTCGACGACCAGGCCCGTGGTGGTGCCGACGTCGTCGACGAGCAGCAGCTCCCCGCCGTCCTCGCACACGACCCGGCCGCCGAGCCGGTAGGAGCGCTGAACGGTTGTCGCGTCGAGCCAGAAGCGCCGGCCGGTCGCCCGGTCGATGCTGCGGGAAGCGGACGCCAGAGCTGAGTTGAGCAAGGCGTCCCGGCTGTCGTCGTCGGCCTCGACGCCGAGCTTCTCCTTCAGCGCGGGCAGCGTGCCGTACTCGTTGGCCACCGACCGCTCACTCCGCCGGCGGCGAGGGCTGCGAGGCGGCCGTCTTCTTCGCGGCCGTCTTCTTCGCCGCAGGCTTGCCCTGATCGGCGGTCTGCTGCGGCGGGGTGGCCGTGCGGCCCTGCGGATCCTCGGTCTGCGGGTCGTCTTCGACACGGAGCCGGGCGATTTCCTCGTCGACCTGGGCGACGCGGGCGGCAAGGCCGCGGCTGACGTAGCCCGCGCGCTCCCGCTTGAGCGCGGCGAGCATGTTGTCGGTGCTGGCCATGAGGCCTCCCTAGAAGATCACCGCGTCGGCGGTGTTCGTGACGTTGGTGTTGGCGGAGTACGTCAGCCGCAGGAACCGCCACGGCTGGTTGGGCCGAAGGATCTTCAGCGTGGTGCCTGCGGCGGTGAGAGCGAACGTGGTGACTGCCCCCGTGTCAGGAGTGGCGGTCTCCGCATAGGAGACGGCGAACCAGTTCGTGCCGTCCGCGCTGCCCTCGATGGCGTAGGTGCACGTGGGGGTCGCGCCGACGGCGGTGGTGACGGCCAGGAGCACAGGGCGCGCGACGGCGGCCCCGCGGTCGAGGATGTTCGTCGAGACGCCGTTGCCGGTCTGCGCGTCCGACAGCCGTGCCGCGTTCGGCAGCCGGTCGCCGCCATAGGCCTGAATCGTCGACATGCGGGTCTCCCGTCCCTGGTGTCGAGGTGGACCGCGGGGCCCGGGGAGTCGACCGGGCCGCGCAGTCAGGGACGGTCAGAACGCGGGCGTGACCAGGCCGGTGCCGCCGACCTTCTGAGTTCCGTTGGTGTAGCGGCCGAAGGTGTACGCGAAGTACGAGTACGCCACCAGCAGCACGCCCAGCGAGGCGGCGGCCGGCTGCTCGGCGCGGATGAACAGCGGCGCGTTCGGGTCCTCCCACAAGTGGCACTCCGAGGACGGGACGACGTAGATCTCGTCCTCGTTGGTGCCCGCCCCGAGGTTCGTCGCGATGTTGTTGTCGACGACGACCTCCAGGCCGCAGGGCAGGACGCCGCGCGGGCCGGAGGCGTAGGAGCTGTTCGGGTTCGCGACGCCGCCCGCCTGGACCGGGATCCCCGACCAGTTGATCAGGGGCCAGGTCGAGGACATCTGGGACGACAGCCAGTACCAGCGCCGCGAGTGCATGACCGCGTGGCTCGGGCGGCCCATCGCCAGCAGGGCCGCCTCGACGCCGGCCGCCGCACCGAGGACTTTCGGGTACAGCTCGGCGCCGGTCGGCGTGCCGTCGGTGTAGGCGTTGGCGTTCGCCATGTTCGTCAGACCGGTGGTGGCCTGGTTGAGGAGCGTCGAGTCGAGGACGGTGGCGACCCGGTTGAACAGGTCCTGCATCGTGACGTCCTCGATGCCCGTACCGCGGTCGATCGCCTGACGAGAGACGGTCTGCTGGCCGGCCGCCGTCTGCACCGGGACGGTGAGCAGCGTGTCGTCCATGTTCGTCTCGGACACCGCCGAGTTCTCCGACGCCTGCAAGGCCGCGCTGGACGCCGTGGTGACGCGGGAGATGTTCACGGACATGCCCGCCTCCGGCAGCGGGTGCCGATTGCAGACGTCCGCGAACGGGCGCAGCGCCGCCGTGGCCGGGGCGTACAGGTCCGTCAGGTACTGGGGCACCGTCAGGCCCGCGAACGCGCCCGTGCCGACCGCGCGCTGCATGTACTCGGCCCGCTCCACACGCTCCTCCCGCATGTGCTGGGCGAGCCGGTGCGAGGCCTCCACGTCCTGGAACAGGAACTGCCGGGAGACGTCCATCAGGAAGCCCTTGCCGAGCGGGTCGGCGTCCTTGCGGTAGGTCCGCTCTTCCTGGCCGACGCGGGCGACCTGGTCGTAAGAGGGCTTGCGGGTCTGGGTCTCCCGCACTTCCTTCTGCTTGGCCTCCCGCTCCTGCTCCTCCACCTTGAGCTTGTTCGTGGTGGCGAGCTTGTTCTCGATGCCGGTGATGTCGCTGCGGGCCTGATCGCGCGCAGCGAACAGCTCGGCGACACGCTGGTCCTCCTCGACGGAGAGGTTCGAACGGCCGTCCTGCTGCGCCTTGTCCAGGATCAGCTGGACCTCGGCGCCGCACTTCTTCAGCCGCTTCTGGGCGGCCTCCAGCTCGACCTCGATCGAAGCGATCAGGTCGTCGATGGTTCCGGGCATGGGGATGTTCCCTCCGTGCAGATGGGGTCGTGGTGGGTGCAGCAACAGCGGGGCCACGGCCCACCCGGGTCATCTGCCGGGCGGCACAGGGCCTGCCTCCGGGCGTCTGCCGGAGAGCGGGCTGTGTCTGGGGTGGCTCAGTCCTCGCCGCGTTCGACGAGCAACTGAGTGCGAAGCATGGAGACGGACCGGCCGGTGACGGCCGGGGCAGCCGCGCGGGTGGGCGCCGGCATCTGCGGCGCGGGCACGGGCGGGGAGGCGAGATCGGAACGCTGGGCGAGGCGGGAGTACGCCTCCCGGGCGACCAGCGCGGGAAGGTTCGGGATCAGGTCCAAGAACTCCCCGGACCGGGCGGCGATCGAGGTATGCGGGTTCGCGCCGTAGGTAACGGGGCCGACGTCGCCGCGCTCCAGGTCGAACTCCTGGATGCGGTACTCGGTGTAGTCCGGGGACCACTGGCCCGACGTGATGCGGAACATGAACGACTGCTCACGCACGTCCTGATCCTCGATGGCCTGGACGAGGAGCTGCACGTCCGACCGCTTGGGGTTGAGGAACGCACGCTGCCCAAGGCCCTGGTCGTCCGCCCACAGCTCCAGACGACTGTTGCGCGTCGAGGCCATCGGCGTCCCGGCGTGGTTGAAGCGGAACACGACCTCGGGGTCCGCGCCGAGCGTCTTGTCCGCCGCGCCTTTGGAGACGACCTCCGTGTACGGGCCGAACATGTCCCACATCTCGTAGCCCTGCTCGAAGGCCGACGCGTAGCCCTCGACCTCGTACCACTCCATGCCGTCGTCGCGCTGGACCTTCTTCGCGCGCAGCTGAGAGGTGAACCGGATCTCGGGTGTCTCGGGCCGGTCGCGGGGAACGGCCATCGGGGTGGAGCCCGCCGCGCCAGCGCGGGCCTGGGCAGCCTGCTGCCGCAGGATCGCCGTGGTGGTCATGAGGGTGTGCCTCCTGCTTGCGGGGTCGCGGTGGTGGGCGTCGGCTGGGCGCCCTTGCCGAAGAGGCGGTCGAACTCCGCCTTCTGGTCTTCCGTCAGCGGCGGCTGGTCGTAGAACGCGCGGGCCTCGGACGGCGTCAGCGTCCGGGAGTCGATGCGCGTCTTGAGCACGCCGGCCTGGGCCTGCGGGTCCATCGCCAGCAGCGCGTTCCGGTTGAGCTTCACGAACCGCGGCCGTGACGACAGCCGGCTCAGGGCGCTCTCCCGCCGGGACACGGCCGGACCGAGAGACATGACGAGGAACTGCAGGTTGCGCTGCGTCATGTTGGCGTAGGTCACCGAGCTACCCGACACCGAGGCGTCGATCAGATCGGACGGGCAGTCGAAGAACCGGGCGATGTCCCCGATGCCGAACTGCTTCGCGGCGATCCAGTCGGCCCCGGCCTGCTCGGCCTGGATCATGTCGTAGTCCCAGTCGTTGCCCGTGACAAACAGATCTCGGTTCATCACGGCCGCCTTGAAGCGATCCTTCGCCCCGTCGGCCTGCTCCGGGGTCAACTGCTTCGCGGTGTTCTTCAGGTGCGCCGAAGGGATGGCACCGTTGCGGAACCAGTCCATGGCGAACTGCTGGATCGACAAGTACTCACTGATCGACCAGGCCGCATACGCCACTGGGGACAGGCCGACGGGGAGGCCGGGCACGGTGTACTGCTTCTCGTGCCATACCTCGCTGGGGTCGTACTCGGTGCCCGCGATCCGGTACTTCTTCTTACCTTTGCGTACCCGCACCGTGACGTCGCCGATCGGCACCAGCTCAATCCGGGCCGGGAGATTCAGCCCGTCCCGCGCCGTGATCAGACCGACCGTGTTCCCGGCCCGGTCGAGGTCGAACTGGCTGGAGTACATCCACTCCGGCATCTCGACCTCGTCGCCGCCCGGCGTGACGAGGACCGCGGGCTTGGGCACCTCGACCTGAATCCCGTCGACCTTGCGGTACAGGTCCACCGGCATCGTCGAGATGAGATTCGCCCGCAGCCGCAGGCACCCCCACACCGCGCTATGCCGCAGGGCCGTGTCGTTCGTGATGGCCACCGCCCCACCCGACGAGCCGGGCCGGGGCGGGATCAGCTGGTCGGCGGTCTGGCCCGCGTAGTCGCGGCGACGGAACAGGCTCACGTCCTACCGCCCTTCGCCCGGCCCGCCCCAGAGGCGAGCCAGGAACCGGCGAGGACCACGACACCGCTCACGGCCAGCGCCGCCCACCCCAGCCACCGATACACCCCAGCGCCCGCACCAGCCGCGACGAGCAGCAGACCGGCAGTGTCGAGCGCGGTCGTCATCCGCTCGCGCACTACGCCCCTCCTTCAGTAGATCGAATCGAGTGGGTCGTAGTCCTCGAGCACGTGCGGCCCCCGGATCACCAGCGCCCAGCGCGCGAACGTCGACGCACACAGCGGGCTGATGTCCACCAGAGAGTTCGTCCGGTCCAACGTCCACGCATCGCCCTGGCGTCGGGTCCGCGCACCGTTCACCGCAGCGGTGAGCGGCACCTGGTCGAGGTGGGCGACCGTGCCCTGATTCATGGCGTCCGCCAGCTGCCCGCACGCCTCAGTGATGTCGCCCGACCGCATCACGGCCAGGTCGCCGCGCTCCGGGTGCTCCTTGTCCTTGGGCACGTCGATCCCGGCCGCGACCAGGTCGTCGATGAGCGATGCCGCCGGCGCCCCCGAGGCGACCGCCACAGCTACCGGCTTCCACAGGCCATGGAGCCTCGCCACAGCGGGCACGACCCAATCCGTACCGGGACGGTGGGCCACCACTTCGACGTGCACCTTTCCGTCCGGCCGCAGCGACGCCGCACTGATCGCCGCCCGCTTCCGGTCCTGCGACACATCGATCGCCAGAGCAACGCTCGCCGCCACCGGCTTGCTCTCCACGTCGACCAGCCCCGGCCACTTCAACTTCGGCACGTTCGGGTCGGACGGCGGCGTCGGCTTCCGCGTCCGGTTCAGGTAGGCACGGTCGAACTCGGCCGGGTCCAGCTTCACGAGTTCTGCAGCGATGACGGCCTCGGTGACCGTGTGACCGAGCGCGGGCAGTGTCGCGTACCAGGTCGCCGGATCGTCGCGCGGCATGTCCTCCGGAGCGAACCACTCGAAGTAGCAGACGCCCGGCCACTCGCCGGACTTCCACGCTGCCTCGATCAGGGCCCGCCCGATGGCCCGCTTCTTGTTCAGCCACACGGACTTGGTCGTGCCGCCCGCCGACGCCCACCACAGCTGAGCCATGGGCCGGGTCGTCATCGCCGGAGAGAACGCCTGCTCCAGCCGGTCGTCCTCGTGCTTGAACGCCTCGTCGATGATCCCGAGGTCCAAGGCGGGCCCGTGCCCAGCCGACTCGGTGTTGGCGGTGATGCCCATGCGCGATCGGGTCGCCGGCCACAGGATCTTCTCGTTGCCATTCGACTTACGGATCCGCGCACGCTTCGCCAGGTCGGAGTCTGAGATCTTCTCCCAGAACTCATCCTCCCAGCGCTGCCGCGCCATGTTCCTGTCCTGCGCCGCGTAGATGATGTTCTGCCGGTGCCACGCCATCGCCCGGTGGACCTGCAGCCCCAGGACCAGTTCCGTCTTGCCCTGCTGCCTGGAGACGGACAGCCCGGCCTCGCGGTGGACGAACACCCCGGTCTCAGGATCCAGTTCGAGGGCGACGTCCGTGACGTACTTCTGCCACGGCATCGGCGGGGCGCCGAGCTTCTCCATGACCTTCCACAGTTTCGGCCCCAGGGACGGCCGATCCGGATGCCGCGGCGTCCCCCACAACGGCGGGCACTCCAGCCCGTACCGCTCCTTGAGATCCTCCGCGAACTCAGTCGGGGGACGCCAGGTCTCCGAGGTCGTCGTCATCGTCAGCGGCCCGCCCCTCCAGCAGCTGGGCGAGCGTCTGACGGAGCTCGCGGTTCAACTGAGGCAGCGTCCGGCCGTCCTCGGCGCCGGCCACAGCCTCCCCGCAGGTCTGGCACTCCCCGGTCGCGGCGGTGTCGATGGAGCGGGCCAGGGTGAACGCCATCTCGGACAGGGACGGCTCGACGCCGACCAGGTCGCCGAGCTGCTCGACGTCATCCCGGACGGCCTTCTCGACGGGGCCCATGCCGCCCCCCTCCAAGATCATCCCGACGCCGTCGGCTCGGGGGGAGAAAAATAAAAGCTGGGCGCGGGGTTGCGATATGTCCGATTTCTAAAAGATCTTGGGAGATCCCGGGAGGTCGGAGATCGATGTGCCTTTGACCTGCGGGTTTACGGTCCGGCGAACCAGTCGACCGACGTGCGGAGCTGAACCACGTCGGTGAGTGGTCGGTCGCCCTTCTCGCTGTTGCACTTCCGCAGGCAGACGGGGCAGCCGGCTACGCCGTGGATGGGGGCGAGGTTGTCGGGGTCGCGGCGGGCGCCGCCTTTGCTGACGGGGATGACGTGGTCGGCCGCGTCGGATCCGCTGTGGCCGCAGACGATGCAGACGTCGGACGCGGCGAGGAGGCGGGCACGCATCTGTCTGAACTCGTAACTGGTGAGCTCGTCCCGATCTGTGGCCACATCATCCCCTCGACGTCCAGGCGGTCGGTACGATCCGTCCACCTATGCAGGAGGGGGGACGTCATGGTGGCGTTCAACGTGCGGCCGGACATCGACGCGGCGGCCGAGAAGCTGTCCAGCTCGTTCGGCGCGAAGCGAGAGATCCAGAAGCTTCCCGAGGTGCTGTGGGAGGGCGAGACGGTCGAGATCCTCGCCACCGGCATCTACGGCAAGGGCAACGGGCTGCTCGCGATGACGAACCAGCGCCTCGTCTTCTACTTCCACGGGGTCATGTCCCAGAAGGTGGAGGACTTCCCCTACGCCAAGATCAGCTCTGTTCAGTGGGCGGGCGGCATGCTGATGGGCACGCTGACCGTCTTCACGTCGGGCAACAAGGCGGAGATCAAGCAGGTGCCGAAGGATCAGGGGAAGGCGCTGGCCGATGCGCTGCGCCAGCGGATCTCTGCAGGATCGGCGCCTGCTGGACCGCCAGTCGCTCCGGCCCCCGTCGCGGCGGCTGCTCCCGCGCCGGCGCAGGACATCGCGAGCAGGTTGGCCACGCTGGACCAGTTGCGGGCGCAGGGGCTCGTCTCCGACGAGGAGTACGCGCAGCGGCGGACTCAGATTCTCGACAGCCTGTAGGGCTGGCACGGCGAAGCCCCGGCCGGGGGGACCGAGCCGGGGCTTCGCCGTGAGTCTGAAAGGGTCCCGGCTGCTCTCCGCGACGAGCGTTGCGCCGGGCCCAGGCTTGGCCGTTGCCCGCGGATCGCGGTCTGGGGCTTCGGACCTCGTGTGCTTCGGTCTGGCCGAAGCGGTCTGTGGTGCCGGTTGAGGGCACAGTTGTACACGCGGATCGTGACATGTTGCCTGACCTGCGGTCAAGCAACCTTGGCCGGGGGGCGCTTCGCGGCGATGGCTGCGACGTCGGCGGCCGTGTACCAGGGCTGGCGTTCGGTGCCGCCGGAGCGGGTGAGCCGGCCGCGTTGGACGAGCTTGCGGACACCGCCGAGGGTGATGCCGAGGACGCGGGCGGTCTGGTGTGCGGTGAGGTGGCCGGGCCGGATGTTCTGCGACTCCATGCCTTCCATGATGCGCTCTGACCGCTGCCCGGGGGCGCGATCAGGCCCCCTCTACGGGCATTACTTCGCAGGTGGGGGCCCTCTACCAAGGTCACTACCCGGGTAGCGGGCCCCCTCTACATCAGGGCCCTTCCGGGGCCGGTCCGTCGCGGGTGTCCGTAGCGGGGTTCGTAGAGGGGTCGGCCTCTACCCGTCGTGCGGCGAGGAGGAGTTCGGCGGGCACGGCGGCCTCGAGGTCGGCCCGCCGGTAGCCGGCCAGGTTCTTCCCTTCGACCTTCACCTGCTTCGTGGTCCGGTCGACGCCCGCGGCCTCGAGCTCGGCGGCCAGGCGCTCGGCGTCGAAGTCGCCGTAGCGGTCCTCGTCGACGTTCACGAGCCGGTCGAGGAGGACGACCGTGTGCATGCGGTCGGTGTGCCGCATCACGTCGAGGCAGTCGGACAGCACCGGCGCGATGGTGACGCCGGCCTCGTCGGCCGCGGAGGTGACGTCTCCGACGGCGTCGCCGGTGAGCTGCTGGTGCTTGACGCGCAGGGCGCGGCCGCGCTGGCACAGTTCGGAGAATCCGGGCCCGTCGAGGAAGTCGGCCCGCACCGTCACGAAAGACGCCGGGCCGGTGACGAGGACGCCCGTACCGCGGTGGTCCTCGGACAGCACGGACGCGTCGGCCCCCTGCGCGGCCTTGCCCTTGCCGAGCACCATGTCCGAGCTGGTCTGGTCGACGACCTGCGTGCAGTACCGCAGGGTGATGATCTCCCGCAGCTTCGTCGGCACCGACTCGGCGTCGGGGCGCTGGCTCGCGAAGTTGCAGACGAAGCCGGCGGCCGGACCGCGGCGGGCGATGCGGCACAGGTCGTTGATGACCTGGTCACGGTCGTCCTTGTCCATGGCGGTGAAGTACTCCTGCAGCTCGTCGATCGTGACGAAGATGATCGGCACGTTGTACTTCTCGACGATGGCCGGGGTCAGCTTGCCCTCAGGGCAGATGGACACGGGCAGGCCGCGCAGCAGCACGAACCGGCGCTCCATCTCCGCCAGCAGCTCCTTCAGCATCGCCTTCAGCGCCTCGACGGCGTCGTCCTCGGCGCCCATGACCAGCCGGTGCGCGACCGCCTTCATCGGCATCCAGTCGGCGCCGCCCTTGCCGTCGGCGACGTAGTGCCGCACGAACGGGTCGAGGAGGCCGGCGGCGGTCATCAGGCGCTGCGTGAACGTCTTGCCGCGCCGGGGCAGCCCGCCGAAGAACAGGGACTGCCACATGACCGGCACGGTGATCCGGTTGCCGCGGGCGTCCTGCCCGAACGGGATCGGGTCCCACACGGAGAACGTCTCGGCCTTGACCAGCGGCGACGGGTTCGGCGTGCCGAGGTAGGGGTCGTCGTCGGCGACCCACATGCTCATACGGCCCGCGTTGCCGCCGGCCGCCGCACGGACCCGGGAGGCGATGACCTGGATCTCGTCGACGCCGAGCTCGGCGGCGATCGCCGTGCGCTTGGCGAGGACGTCGGCCGCCGTCTTCCCGCCGCCCTTGGGCAGGTCGAAGATGACGGCCCATCCGTTGCCGTCGCGGACCGGACCCATCACGCAGGTGACGCGCGGCCCCTCGTCGTCGCCCTTGCCCTGCTTGAGCAGGCCGGCGGCACGCAGGGCGTCGTTGAGCTGCTGGGCGGACATGTCGACGCGGAGCGGCGGGGTCGGGTTGTCGAGGAGCTGGGCGTCGTCGCCGCGCCCGAGGTAGGCGAGCGGAATCGCGGCGGCAAGGGTCATGCCGGTCTGCAGGAGCGGGGCGGCCAGCTGGAAGCCGACGGCGACGGCGACGACGGCGACGGCGGCCGTGCCGAAGCGCCAGCGGCGGGCCGTGGTCCGCTCACGGTGCAGCACCGCGTACTGCACGGCGAGTTCGACGTTCTCGGGCTTCGCCTTGCACATCGCACGCAGCGCCTTCACGGCCGCGCTGCGGTCCTGGGCGGTCAGGGTCGGCCACAGGCCGCGGGCGCCGCGCCAGGCCCCCTTGGTGGCGAGGTATGCGAGCCGGAACGCGTACTTGGGGACGCGCAGCAGGTGGTAGCGCGAGTGCCACCACGACAGCCGGCAGAAGGCGGCCGTGTTGGCTTTCAGGGAGGCCGCCGAGCGGGCCCACACGGGCAGGATCGGCGCGTCCGGCACGGTCAGCCAGTCGGCGAGCGGGTTGTCGGCGCGGTCGACGGCCTCGACGACGTCTTCCTCGACGGCGGCCCGCGGCTCGGGGGCGAACTTGAGCAGGCTCACCTGAGGCTTGGCGTGCCCGTTGATCCGCTCGGGGATGGTGTCGGTCATGCTGGTGGTTCCTTCTCTCTGCGGAGGGACGGGAGGCCCGGGGCGGCCGGCTTCCTTGGCCGGGTGACGGCCGCCCCGGGCGGTCTACTTGCCGTTGGCGATGCGCTTGCGGGCCTTGTCGTAGACGGCCTCGACGCGGCGGTCTACGGCCGGGGTGCCGCTGGCTCCGCGGAGCATCTGCCAGCCGCCGCGCAGGTCAGCGCGCAGGACCGCCCGCTTCTCGGCGGCGTTCAGGTCGTCCCAGGCGACGTCGTTGTTGGCCATCGGGTGTCCTTCCGGGTCAGCGGTGGCGGAGGATCCGGCCGAGGAGGCTGCTGACCTCGTCGGTGCGGTCGACGACCTTCCCCGAGTCGAGGCGGTCGGCGTAGGTCTCGAGGCGGTTGGCTTGCTGCTCGTTGCCGCGGGCGCGGACGGTGTCGGCGGCCTGTCGTGCCTTCTCGGCCTGCTTCTTCATGCGGTCGCTCATGGGGTTCCTCCTTCGTTGCGGGCCGGGCTGTCCGGCCCCACCGCACCCCCGCTACTGCGTCATTTGACGCAGTAGGCGGAGGACGGAAGGGCAGGTCAGCGGCCCTTCTGGAAGTCGCGCCACAGCGAGCGCAGGACGAGGGCGAGGATCGCTACGGACACGGCGCCGATGGCGACCGCGACCGCGAACAGCGAGGCGACCAGGCCGCCCGCGATCCCGAGGCCGCCGATCGTCCACCACTTGCGGGCGTCGAACTTCGAGGCGGGCGCGGGCGGCGGGGCAACCGCCTCCCGCTGGGCGGTGGCGGCCTTCGCGAGCTCCACCGCGGCCAGGGCCAGCTGTACGGCGACGGAGTCCACCTCGGCGGCCCGGACGGCTGCCTCTGCCTTCTCGACGGCGTCGCTCACCGAGCCCACCCCCCGATGCGGCGGGCGATGCGCGGCCACAGGATGATGCCGGCGGCCGCGGCGAGGATGGGGGGCTGCGCGACGGCGCCGAGCAGCGGCGGGTAGGCGACGAGGAGACCGAGGACGGCCCCGAAGGCGAGGCGCATCATGCGTATCCGCCTTCCATCGGCTTGGCCGGAGGCTGAGGCTGCGGCTTCTTCGCGGCCCGGGAAAGCGCCGTGCGGATGTACGGCTCGTCGACCACCAGGCGGCGGGTGTGCTCGAGGTGCTCGGCGATCGTCCGTGGTGATGCGTCCGCGCCGAGGGCTGCTGCGGCTTCCTCGACCGCGCCCTGCAAGTTCACGGCGGGCAGGGCTGTGACCTGCTGATGCGTGGTCGCATCAGGTCGCTCGACGGTGTACTCCGAGGGCTGCTCGCCGAGGACGAGGGCGACGACGACGGGGTCGACGTGGACGCCGTAGGTGCTGAGGATCGCGGCGAGCTCGACCGGCGGCGCATCAGGTCGCGCATCAGCTGCGAACCGGATCGCGTCGCCCGGGTCCATGTCGGCGAACCGGGCCCGCAGGACGTCCGTCGCGGACACAGCCCGGACCGGCTCGGCGGGACCGGCCGACTGCTCGGCGGCTGGTCCGCCGTACATGGCGGCGAGGGCCGCATCAGCTCCCTCGCGGACGCGGACTCGCTGGACGTCGACCAGGCCGGCGCCGAGTTCGGTGTCGCCCACACCGACGTAGCGGGCGAGTCTCCAGTACCGGCGCACGGCGAGCTTGCGTCGCCACTCGCCGGGGTGCTCGTTGGCGACGGCCCGGTGGTAGGCGAGCTGTCGGGCGGCGTCGGCGTTGCGGCGGATCACTTCGGCGTCCAGGCCGGTGCGGTAGACGACGACGCTGCGAGCGATCAGCCCGAGGCCCTCGGCGGCGCCGGACATGGCGAGCGGGGTGACCGCGTACACGGCCGCCTCGCGGGCGTCTCCGGCGATGGCCAGGCCGATGCCGGACGCGGAGAGCGGGGCGAGCCACATGCCGCCCCGGACGACGGTCGGGGAGGCCTGGCCGAGCATCGTCCGCCCCAGCATGATCAGGGCCAGGATCAGGGTGAGTCCCTCGCCTGCGGCGACGATGCCGGCGGCGGTGGCCTGCCGGTGGAACGCGGTCACGGCGTTGGTGTAGGTGCCCCATGCGCCGACACCGCCGACGAGGGTCATGGCGACCGCGGCCGCGCCGAGGACGACGGCTTGGCCTTGGGTGAGTTCGCGGGTGTTCATCGGCCCTCGCTCTCGCGGACGCGCTGCAGCTCGCCGGCGAGCCGGTCGAGGACGTCGCAGTGGGCGCGCACGGTGGCGGTGAACTCGTGGACACCGTTCGGGTCGAGGTTGATGATGTCGCCGCCGACCTCGATCGCCAGGAGCGGCAGGGGCTCGGGGGCCAGTTCGGAGTACGGGGCCTGGGAGATCCAGGCGGTGAGGAAGTCGGAGAGGCCGCGCCGGATCTCGACGGAGGCGGAGACCTCGGGCCCGTTGTGGGTGATGTCCGTCTTGTATTGGGCGCGGTCGTCGTGTCCGGCGCACCAGTCGGGTTCGTCGATCTCCAGGCTCTTGGTGACGAAGACGTTGACCTGCACGGTGCGGGGCTCGGTGCTCACTGGGCCTCCCCGCCGGGGAGGGTGACGGCCTCGGACCAGGTGGCGCCTGCGTCGAGGGCGGCGTGCGCCTGGTCGGCGGTGACGTATCCGGCGACGGGGTGCTCGGCGAGGCGCTCGCGCAGGTACTTCGCGCTCCAGGCGAGGCCGAGGGCGGGGCCGTCGTCGAGGAGGTTGCGGAGGGTGATCCTGGCGTGGACGACGCGGGTGGCGAGGAGGCGGTCGTGTACCTCGGAGCCGCCGGTGGTGGCCGGGTGGGGGAGGTCGATCGCTTCGAGGACGGCGGTGAGGAGGTCGCGGACGTCGTCGGCGAGGGCGGGAGTGGTCACCGGGCCACCGCCTTGCGGATGGTGCCGGTGACGCCGGTCGGGGTGACGCGCACGGTGAGGGTGCGGCCTGAGGTCCGGCGGATGATCCCGGCGGCGATGAGGCGCCGGGACGGGGAACTTGCGGGCAGATCTGCCCGCAGGGAAAGATCGGTCATGCCGACTCCTGGGTTCATCAGGATGTTCGGTAGAGGGTCGGGCGGTGCGATCGCCCCGGGCGCGCCAACGCCTGGGAGCTGCTGTCCGGCCCTCGCTGTCTATTCGGTTGTGGCGGCGTCCGGGTCGGGCGCCTTCTTGCGGTCGTGCTTCTTGAGCGCCTTGTCGACGGCGTTCCAGCTCCGGCCGAGGACACGGGCGACCTCGGCGACGGAGCCGAGTTCCTTCACACCGTCGCGAAGGGCTTTGGCTCGTCGTGTGGCGGACTCGGAGACGAGGCGGTTGAGCTGCGCCAACAGCTCTTCCTCCTCGTGGACCCGATCCCGCCAGGGCTTCGGTTCCATCGCTACTACCGTAGTCCAACCCCGGGTTGGATTCAAGATGGTCATGCCGATGCCTTCGGCTGGTAGTGCCGGAGCAGGAGGAGATCCTGCTCCGTCCGGTACGCCGTCCCGCACCACCGGCACCGCACCGGACCGCCCGGCAGCCGGGACAGCACCGCGCCGCACACCGTGCCCGCGTCGTCCGTCACCGCCACGCACAGCCCGAGCCGCTGCGGCCGCGGCGGCGGCTCGCCCACGATCGACAGCGCGGCACCCTCCATCTCCCGCACCTCCAGGGCGAGGTCGCCGGCCGCCGGATACCCGGCCGCGATCCACTCCAGTTCCATCCCCAGCCACCGGCACGCGACCGTCACCCGCCGGTCCATGCCGCCCTCGACGGGCGGCGCCCCGTGGTCGGGCCAGCGCACCCGCTGTACGTCCGCCCGCCAAGACTCCAGGACGAGGGCGATGCCGCCCTGTCGGAGGTCGATGACGTCCACGTTGAGGGGCGACCGTGAGCCGGCCGGGCCGGACGAGACGTGCTCGCCGAACCCGGACCGGCGCGGGACCAGGTGCACGGCCAGCTCCTCGAACAGGGCGGGCAGACGCTCCAGCCGCCCGGCGAGCGCGAGGGTGTCCCGCTCGCAGAGGTAGCCGTGCTCGAGGTCGCGGTCACACAGTCCGCAGCTGGCGCTCATACCCGGCTCCGGTGCTGCAGCTGGTAGAGGCGGAGGCTGTTGAGGTACTGGTCGCCGCGGGCCTGCTTCGCGGCGACCCGGGCGCGGACGGCGGCACGCTGCGCGTCCTTGCTGGCCCAGTAGGCGTGCAGGAGGTTCATCCCCTGGCCGCCGAGGGCGATGCCGCTGCAGAGCATCAGGATCTCGTTGTCACTCATGCCGCGAGTCCTTCCGTGTCGGGCCACTGGCATCCATCGAGGCCGCGGCGGTGGGTGTCGGGGACGACGGCGAGCGGCCAGCCCAGGTGGTGCAAGCCCATCGCGAGAAGGGTGTACGCGTCGGCCTGGTCGTAGCGGCCGGGCCCGTCGCAGTCGACGCGGTAGCGGGTGCGCACGGCGTCGCGCACCTCGCCCTTGGAGCCGGAGCCCTTGCCGGTGGCGTATAGGGCGCGGCAGGACGGGGGGATGACGGCGTAGGGGATGCCGCGCCGCCAGCAGGCGTGGCGGACCATGACGCGGAGTCCGGCGAGGTCCTCGTGCCGGTGAGCGACCCCGCCGCCGAACGAAGGGCCTTCGATCACCACCAGGGCGGCGCCGCCGATGTGCTCGGTGACGCGGTCGACGATGAACGCGAGCCTCGGGTGTCCGCGCAGGCCGGCGCGGGGGCGGATGGTGTCGGTCCAGCCCTCCCCGGCGACGCCCGTGCAGGTGAGGCTGACGTCCAGCCCGACCACCTTAGGGACGGTTGCCCTCCGCATCAGCTCCTCCTTCATGCTGCGGCCCTGACGCTGATCCGGTTGAGGATCGTCGTGAACTGATGGATGGCCTGGAGGTCAGAGACCTCGCCAGCGCTGCTGCCGTAGGGGACCTGGATGCCCTTCATGCGGCAGTAGGTGAGCTGCTTGGCGCTGGCCGGCCGGTCCCTCCAGGCGGCGGCGCGGGTGGCAAGCCACCGGCTGCCCATCGCGCGGGCCTGGTGCTCCAGCCACGCCTTCGCGGCCGAGAGAGGCAGGGGCACGTCGTTCTTCGGTCCGACGATGCCGTTGACGGCGTCGAACCGGCGGAGCCAGTACGTCCGGTCGGCCGGGTTACGGACCAGGAAGACGTACACGGCATCGGTGACGGGGATGAACCACACCCCGGAGTCCGTCTTCAGCCAGCGCACAGACGACCCGTGGAACAGGTCGATCTCCTCGACCTGAATCCGGGAGAGGTCCAGCTTGCGCTTCACCTTCTCATCGGCCTCCCGCACGGCCTCGCGAAGGGTCTGCTCCTCGTCCTGCATGACGACGTCGCGGCCGGTGAGGTCGACGATCGAGGCCAGTTTGTGGCGGGTGGAGGCGCCCATCACGTCGAGGATCAGGGCGTCCTTCTTACCCTCGTGCAGGCGCAGGCCACGACCGGCCATCTGGCAGTACAGGCCCGCCGACTTCGTAGGCCGGGCGATCACCACGCACGACGTCCACGGCGCATCGAAGCCTTCCGTGAGCACCATGCAGTTCGTGAGGACTTGGACGTCGCCGCGCTTGTACTTTTCCAACGCGGCCGCACGGTCGTCGCGAGACATGTCACCCCAGACTGCGGCGGCCGGTATCCCTGCGGCGGTGAAGGCCTCCGCCATGGACTGCGCGGTGTCGACGGTCGGGGTGAAGACCACGCCGGGACGGCCGCCCGCATGTTGCCGGTACGCCTCCGCCACAATCTTGGGTGCGCCGGAGTCGTCGAGGGCCTGCCCGAGCTGGCCTTCCTGGAGGTCGCCGTTGCGGGTCTTCACCGCGTCGAGGTCCAGGCCGTCGACGATGACGCGCTTGCCGCGGACGTCGCACAGGTAGCCGTCTTCGATCATCTCCAGGATGTCGAGGGTGAAGACGACCTCTTCCCAGACTTCGGCGAGGCCGCCGTCGGCGCGGGTCATGGTCGCGGTGAAGCCGGCCACGGGCACGCCGTCCCATGCGCCGAAGTGGCGAAGCACGGCTATGTAGGTGCGGGCGGCTGCGTGGTGGCATTCGTCGACGATGATCAGGCCGATGTCGCTGATGGCGTTGCGGCGGCGCTCGACGGCGAGGGTCTGGATCGAGGCGACGATGACGTCGACGTCCTGGTGTTCGTCGCGCTCGGCTTTGACCACGCCCACCCGCAGATCGGGGCGGACGGCACGGATCTTGTCGGCGGCCTGCTGGATCAGTTCCTCGCGGTGGGCGATGACCAGGCCGCGCCGGCCGTTCAGGTCGTCGAGCATCTGGCTGATGAGGTTGGCGAAGACGACGGTCTTACCCGCTCCGGTCGGCAGGACGACGGCGAGCCGGTTGTTCAGCCCGGTCCAGCCGGCGGTGAGCGCCTTGATGGCCTCCAGCTGGTACGGGCGGGGCTTGAACGTCTCGGGCGTATCAGACATGACGGTCACCTCGGTTCGGCATTGCGGGGATGTGCGGGGTTCCTGCGGGGATCTCTGCGGGGATGGCGCCCCGAATCCAAACCGGCTCTGAGCTGGCGTTAAGCAGGGATTGCGGGGTTCTCCGGAATGTTTTGGAGGTCTTCGCATATAGAGACCGAAGGTTTTTTGAGTGACGCACTGCACCGTGTGTTGCACACGATGCGTGTGGTGCGTTCCCTATATGGGTGAGGGAGCGCCACTCCCCGCAATTCCCCGCAACCCCGTGTACACGCAGGTCAGGGCCGCCTTTGGCGCTGCGGGTAAACCCCGCGGATTGCGGGGTTCTCCTCGCCGCGGTCACCGCTCAGCCCGCCCGGTGCCCTTGTCGACGTGCTGCTCGACGCGCCAGGTGTTCTGCTTGAGGTGGCTGTCGTAGACCAGGACGACCTTGAGGTCTTCGAAGTAGCGGCCCTGCCGTGCCTTCAGCCAGTGGCCGAGCTGCTTCCCGGACGGCAGGTCACCGTTGTGCAGCTGCGGCACGGTGTCCTTCAGGCCGAGCAGAGCCTTCGTGGTGACGGGCTCAGTGCCGATCCTCTGGTGCCAGTCCGTCAGGAAGGCGGCCCACTCTTGGGCTTCGTCGTCCAGTGCCGTGCTGGCCTCACCGCGGTTGGCGAGCCAGCCGGGCACCTTCAGGTAGTCGAGGATGCCGGCGATGGTGGAGGCCCATCGCGAGTAGTCGCCCATGCGGGTGTTGATGGTCTTGGCGCCGGCCGCGAGCCAGCCGCGCACGATCGTGACGAGGGCGGCGACGACGGTGGACGCGTTGGTCTCAAGCCAGTTGCGGAGGTCTCCCACGGTGAAGTTGTCGCGCTGGTCCGGGTTGGGGCAGTCCGGGTCCAGGCGAACCCAGAGGGTGCGGCGGAGGTTGTCCCCGCCGGTGCGCAGGTTGTTGCCAGTCAGCACCCACAGCCTGTCGTTGGGCATGGTGACGCTGCTGGTGCTGCCGAGGAGGCGGTCGCTCCAGGTGGCACCCGTTACGAGGGACGACAGGATGGGGCTCTTGATGATGTGCCCGTTGGGCAGGTTGTCCATGGCGATGATGGGGTCGCCGCAGTCCCACATCTTGGCCGTGATGGCCTTGCGGAGTTCGGCGTCGTTCTCGGCCCACGGCGTCTCGGCCAGCCCGTACAGGCTTCCGAACACGTCCTTCAGGAGGGTCTTGCCGGAGGCCTGCGAGGTGCCCGTGATGACGACAAGCGGCGTCGGCCCGGGAACGTAGGGCCGGATGATCGGCGAAAGGAGCGCGCCGAGGTACTGGGCGCGGTCGGAGTCGTCGACGAACGGAAAGTCGGCGAGCATCTGGTTCAGAACGATGTCCTTCGCCCGCTGCACAGCCTCGTCGCTGACCTGCGGGGCCAGTCTCCGCAGCGGGATCCGGGGGTGGAGATAGAGGCCGGTGGCCCGGTCGTAGCCGGGGGACTGGACCAGGGTTCCGTCTGGGCGGACGACGGGTGACGTGACGATTCCCCTGAGGGGGAGCAGCGGCCAATCCTTTCGGCCGAGGATCGTGCCGCAGGTCTTGGGCATGAACAGCTCGCGGACTTCCTTGGTGCCCTCGGTGAACGGGTCTCTGACGACCTGGAAGGTGGTGACGTGGTCGGCGAGGTAGGCGCGCAAGTTGTCCGTGCCGAGCTGCTTGACGAGCGGGTTGCCCTGGTCGTCTTCGTACACCCAGCACGGGCCGCTCGACCGCTTGTACAGGCCGGGGAGTTGCTCGGCGGTCATGATGCCGAGCAGCCCGTCGATGGCGTCGGCCTCGTTGGTGATGTCCAGCTCGGGCTTGGAGGTGACGATCCTGAGGCCCGGACCCGCTGGGGCTTCGTGGTCGTCCGGGATGCCGTCGGGGGCGAGAGCGGAAGAGCCGTCGGTGAAGGGCCCGGACTGTTGGACAGCGGGGCGCACGCGCTCGCGGTGCGGTGCGGAGCCGAAGCCTCGAAGCCGCAGGTTGGCGGCCGCCCGCTTGAACGCGCTGTTGCTCGTGCTGCCTTCGGTGAGCAGCGTGTGAGCGGCGAACTTGTCGTAGGGCACCTCGGCCTCGAACACCGTGGAAGTGCTGAAGACGAAGAGGCGGTCGCGATCTTTGGCGTGGCCGGTGGTCGCGGAGATGCCGCGGTTCTTCCCCTTGCGCCGCCAGTACGTGGTTGAGCCGCGGGTGAACACCGGATCGAACTCGTCGCCGATGATGTCCGGCCAGTCGACCTTGTTCTCGAAGTCTTCGCCGGGGCGAACGACACCGGCGGGCAGTTCGCGCTTCGGCCGCGGGGCGGTCTTCGCCCTCTCCTCGGAGGGCAGGCTGTCGAGCATTCGGCAGACGTCGCGGATCGCGTCCATGGTGTCCGCGTCGATGGTGGGGATGCTGCCCGGTCCGCCGGCGAGCCGGAGGTAGGGCTTGCCGCTGGGGTGGACGGTGCCGCCGGATGGTTCGACGAGCCCGTATCCGCCCTCGCCGCGGGTCTCGATCTGAACGCGGACGATGCGAGCGTTGGGTTTTTCGCGGAGCCGCTGCTTCTCCTCGGGGGTGTACTCGTCTTCGCGGGCCAGCCGGGATGCGAGCTTGGTGTTCCCGGGGACGTCGCCGTCGACGACGCGGGCGCGGTAATGCCTGCCGCCGGAGGGGGACTCGGAGGCCCAGCCGTTGAGGATGGCGTGCCATCCCTCGCCGAGTCCGGAGGCCTCCATGATCTCGGTGAGCTCTTCGAGGATGCCGTCGCGGATAGCGTGGCCTTCGAGCTCGATCATCTCGATGTTGCCGGAGACCGCGCCGTAGACGACGGCGATGCCGCGTCGGCGGCCTCCGCCGAACCACTGATCGTGTTCGGCGGGGGTCGATCGCTGGACCTTGTAGGGGGTCCAGGTGCGGACGTCGGCGGCCTTGCTTCCGTCCGCCTTGATGGGCAGGACACACAGGCCGGCGTCGTCCAACTCGCGGGCTGCTGCCCGGAGGTCGGGCGGCTGTTCTTCTGCCGGACTGGAGAGGTTGTTCACGAACGTGTCCCTTGTGCTGGGTCTGGTTGTGGTCCGTGAGCGCCGGGGGGCGGGCGGGGGGAGTGCCCGCCCCCGGCGGGTCCTCAGCCGGTGCCTCCGTGGAACCGGGCCACGAGCTCGATCGCGTCGTCGAGGTGCCCTTCGCAGACGGGGATGTCGCGGCGGACCGGGGTCCCGTCGTGGATGCGGAGGATGGACCCGGCCGGCTTCGGGCAGCCGCCGCAGCGGTGGTCCTTGAAGTCGGCGAGGGTGCAGTCGCACCAAGAGCACTGTTCGCCGTTGGGGAAGTCGTTGACGACGGCGACGGTGCGCCCGTCGGCGGCGACGTCCCGGGCGGTCGCCAGCGCCTGGTCGGACCAGAACGTCTGATTCGGAGTACGGGTCACGGCCGGCCTTCCTTCTTGGCGACGGCGGCCTGGGCCGCGCGGTAGACGTGGGGACTGGACCGGCGCCTGCCGGAGGCGATGGCCCGCTCGTCGAACACGGCGGACGCGGACAACGGGGAGTGCGTGGTCCAGGCGGCGGCGGGCCAGCCGGGGCCGGGCGGAATCTCGGGAAGACCCTTGAGCGCGTTCGGGGTGTGGGCCGGACACCGGCGGCCCGGGAGGTACAGGCGGACGCCGTCGTCCGCCTTGCAGTACCGGCGTTCGGCGCCGATCCAGTGGCCGCACTCGGGGCGCGGCTTCTCGGCGGTCAAGCTGCCACCCGCCGATCCTGCGGCGCGTGGAACGCTGTGCGAATGATCGCCTTCTGCTCCATCGTGAGCGGGGGAGCCGCGTCAGCGTTGGCGATCACGCGCGCCCAGTAGGCGTCATTTCGGGCGTCGTCGGCGAAGCGGCGGGGCCGGTCGTGTCGGGCCGGGCGGCCGGGGATGTCCACGAGCTGCACACCCCCGGCCGAAACGGTCGAGGTCGAGGCCGTCACGCCGCCGCCCCAGTGATCCGCTGGATGCGCCGCGCCTCGGCCTCCTCGTGGGCCGCCGCGATCTCCGGGTCGCCCTCGAAGTCGTCCTCGGCGATCTCGTCGGCCTGGTCGCACACGGCCTCCAGCTCGGCCGCGAAACCGCGCAGGGCCTCCAGCACCTGCCGGGTGCGGGCGGGGGTGAGCTCGGCGAGCTGGACGCCGTACCCCAGCAACACCCGGGTTTCCCGGCCGTATGCCTGCTGCTTGTCGTTCATGACGACGGTCTCGGCGGTCAGCCAGGGCTGGTCATCGCCGCCGGTGCCGAGGTCGGTGGTGCGGAGTTTGGTCGCGACCGGGCCGGCACTGTGGAACTCGGGGGCGGCCGAGTCGGTGTGGTCGTTGATGCACCAGGGGGTGCAGTTCCAGCGGAGCATCCACTCGGTGCCGCGCTCGGCGCCGGTGAGGGGCGCGGGCGGCTTGCACAGTTCGGCGATCATGGTCTCGGCGAACTCGGCGGCCAGCTCCGGGGTGTACATCTTCGGGATGGCGGTCCGCATGGACTGGTCGACGGCCCCGGGCAGGACTGCGATGACTCTTTCGAGGCTCGCGTCGAGGATGCGCTTCGTCATCTCGTCGGCGGTGCTGATGGTTGTGCTGGTCGACGCCGTCGTTGCCGTCGTGGCACTGTTGGACATGAGGATCCTTTCGCAGCGGCGTTTGGGGGCGGCCTGGCAGTTGGCCCCGGCGCCGCTGTTTTTCAGTTAGCGCTGGTGAGAGGTGACTCGTTCGGCGTTGGCGTCGAGGTGGCCTGGCAGCTGTTCCTCGGCGCCTTCGCTCTTGCTGTTGCTCTTGGCTAGTAGCTCCTGGTCGAACGCCTGGACTGCGGTGGCGGGGTAGAGATACCGCCGGCCGACCTTGGCGCACTTGGGGCCGTAGCCGACGTGCCGCCAATACCTGACCGTTCCTGGAACGGTGCGGTAGTGGGCGGCTACCTCGGCGGTCGTGAGGTAGTGATGCATGATCAACTCTTCTCGAGGATGAAGGCTCATCCCTTTCCATCCCTGCTGGGGATTCTGTGTCGCCTGGTAGGAGGGTACCCCCTCGATGGTGCCTGTCAAGCGACTGTCAACCTTGCCAGGGCTCAGATTGTCGGTACTCTCAATCCTCATGAGGGATAAACGCGAGCCAACGCAGCCCAACGCTCCACGGGGCGGCTCAGAGGAGGGGCTGGCGGACCGACTGCCGAAGACCCTGGGCGCGCGACTTCGCACGGCGCGTATGGCTGCTGGGTTCTCTCAAGGGAGCGCGGCTCTGGCAATGGCAGAACGTGGGTTCTCTTGGCGGCAGTCGACGGTGGCGAAATCCGAGGCAGCCGATAGGCCAGTGCTCTTTGCTGAAGTCGCTGCGCTCGCCCAGCTCTACCGTCGGCCCATCGAGTATTTTCTCTATCCGGGCACGGAGCTTGATTCGCTATTGGACCAAGCGATGGCCGAGCTGCGCTCGCTCGCCGGGGCACTGGAAGGAGCGCAGCAGCATGTCGAGATGCTGAAGAGTGATATGCGGCTACACGAGTGCAATGCCGGACTCATTCACTCCTTGGTGCGCTATCGCAACACCAGTGATGGAGGGCTGCTACTCAGTGACCTGCAGTTTCTTTTGCTGGAGTACGGCAGGATGGTGCTGGAGATGGACGACGTCTACGAGTCGATTGGGCTCGGTGAAGAGCATCCCGCGATCATCGATCATGAGGTCCTAGCCGAGCTCGCCAAGGCTGAAGAAGCAAAATACCAAAAACTCTCCGAAGAGGACTTGAAGTGGGAGAGCCCCGAGCTTCTAAACAACCTATCCGCAATGGCCCAGAAGGGGGATGTCGACGACGCGTTTGTTCACTTCATGCGCAAGTCGACGCCGTGGCCCGACTTCGTCGGTTTGCGGCTTGCTGATCTAGTGATGGGGGCCATTGATCGACAGCGCGAGGAGGACTGACCCTTAGCCCCGCTTCCACTTGAACACGACGGCCTCGTAGTCGAAGTACCCGCCGTCCGGCATGCGGCCCGGGCGCGGGGTCTTCAGCGTCACCTCGACCAGGGACCGCAGCACCGTCCGCTGCCGGTCCAGCGGCATCCCCTTCCACGCCTTCCGCACATCCGGCGCCCCCACCAGGTCGACGAGCGGATCCACTGTCGCCGCGCGCGCCAGCCGCACCGTCACCCCGTCCAGCTGCGCGCGCGCCGTGTCCGTGCCCTCGGTGAACGCGACCATGTCGATCTGCCCGGCGCCGAACAGTCCGCCAAGGTCCCGCATCCGCCCGCGGATCTCCTCGGCTTCCGCTTGCAGCCCGGCCACGTCCACGTCGTCCGGGGCGGGCAGCAGCAGCTCGTGCGCGTCAGCGCGTGACAGGCGCTCGACGATCGTGTCCTCGACGAACTGATCGACGGTCTCGGCGCGCCGGCCGCCGCCGTGCGGGGACTGGCACCGGTAGCTCGGGTACGCCTTGCCGCCGGACTGGGTGACGTACACGAAGTGCGGGCAGTCCCCGCGCCCGCACCGGTACAGCAGCGAGCCCAGCCACTTCGGCGTCGCCCCCGGCGTCGTCCGCCGCGCAGGGTCCTTCAGGATCGCCACGACGGCCCTGTACTTCGTCTCGTCGACGATCGGGTCCCACTTGCCGCGGCCGACCTCCTCGCCCCTGTAGACGGCGATCCCGGCGTTCCTCGGGCGCATCAGCATGTCCCGCATGTCGGCGTGCGTGACAGCGTTCCCCCGCGTCGTCGTGACGCCCTTGTCGGCGCACCACCGCACGAGCGACTTGATCGACCCCCCGGACAGCATCTGATCCGTCCAGTAGCGCAGCGCCTCGGCCTCCTCCGGTACGGCGCGCATCATGTCGAGTTCGGGCACCTCGACTTCCTCGCCCGTCTTCCGGTCGACCTTCGTGCGCATCGCGCCGGTGGGCATGCCCCACCCGAACGGGCGGATCCCGCCCATCCACTCGCCGGCGAGAGCCTTCTGCCGGCGGGCACGGGCTACGCGCTCGCCCTTGTGCTCGGACTCCTGGCGGGCGACGGCACCGAGGATCCGCGCGGTCATCCGGCCCGACGGAGTGGCGAGGTCGACGGTCCCGGCCTGCACGGTGTGCGTTGAGATGCCGCGCCGGTCCGAGAGGTCGATGTACTCCTCCAGCTCGACGATCGAGCGGGTGAGTCGGTCCGTGTGCCAGACGATGACGACGGTGGCCTTGCCCTCGTCGAGGTCGGCGAGCATGCGCCGGTAGGCCGGCCGCTTCTTCCCGGAGAAGGCGGAGATGTCGTTGTCGACGTAGGTCTCGAGGACGTCCCAGTCCATGCGGGTGGCGAGGGCTTCGCAGTCCTCGCGCTGCCGGTCGACGCCGAGGCCGGCGCCGGTGCGGTCTTGGCTGATGCGGCAGTAGATGACGGCGCGCGTTCGGCCGCCCGCCGTCTGGGTGGTCTTCATGTCCTGAGTCTGCCGCAGCAGTGGTGTCTTTGTCCGGGGTTCGGGAAGACGACTTTGCTGAGTGCGCTCCTCGGCCTGGTCGGGCCAGGGGAGCGGATCGTCCTGGCAGAGGACTCGGCGGAGCTGCGACCGGATCACCCGCACGTGGTCCGTATGGAGAGCAGACCCGCCAATCAGGAGGGCGCGGGGCTCGTCACGCTCGAAGACCTGGTGCGCCAGGCCCTGCGGATGCGGCCGGACCGGCTCGTCGTGGGCGAGGTGCGGGGGCGGGAGGTCGTCGACCTGCTGGCCGCGCTCAACACGGGCCACCAGGGCGGGTGCGGCACGGTCCACGCCAACGCCGCCGGTGATGTCCCCACCCGACTGGAGGCGCTCGGCACGGCGGCAGGGCTCGACCGGGTCGCACTGCACAGCCAGTTGGCGGCAGCGCTGTCGGTGGTCCTGCACCTGGCGCGCGACCCGGCGGGCCGACGGCGGATCGCGGAGGTGCACGTGCTGGAACGGGACCCGTCCGGATTGGTGCGGACCGTGCCGGCACTGCGCTGGACACCCGAGGCCTTCGCCCGCGAGCGGGGATGGGAGCGGCTGCAGGAGCTGCTGCGGAGCGAAGAGGACGACGTGTGGGCGTGATGAGGCGTGGGGGAGGGCGAAGGGACGCAATGCGGTGAGGGCGAGGACGAGGGCGAGGGCGAGGGCGAGGACGAGGGCGAGGGCGAGGGCGAAGGGGCGGAGGGAGGTGACGAACGGGGTGCAGCGCAGGGCGGTGTGAGGGATGGGGAGAAGGCGGAGGCCGGTGACGAGGGAGGGAGAGCGGAGGCACCGGTGACGAGAGGGAGCGCGAAAGCCCGTGACGAAGGGGGAGAAGGCGGAGGCCTGCGACGAGGAGGGAGAGCGGAGGTCGGTGACGAGTGGAGAGAGAGCAGTGGATCGGTGACGGGTGAGGAAAGGCCGGGACCCGTGATGGGCGAGGGAGAGGACAGGGCTGTGACGAGTGACGAAGGGGTGGGCGGTAGTGATGAGTGAGATGCCCATGGCTGCTGCCGTGGCCTGTGCCGGGGCGGCGGCCTGGCTGACGGGCGGGCCGTACGCGGGGGCCAGGAGGGCGCAGTTGCTGCTCGCCGGAGGCGGAGCGGTCGGCAGTGGACCGCCCGCGACCTGGCGGCGACTCGCCGGAGAACTGCGCAGGCTCCAGGGGCGGTGGCGGCCCGAATGGTGGGCGCCGGTCGCCGGTCTGATCCTCGCGGTGCTGGGCGGCTCGGCACTGCCGGTCGTCGCGGGGGCGGCCGGAGTGCCCCTGCTGCGCCGGGCGCGGCGGGCCGCCGAGAACAGGCGGGCGGGCGAACGGCGAGGCGATGCGGTGATCGCGCTGTGCGCGGCGCTCGCGGGGGAGGTGCTCGCGGGCCGCCAGCCCGGGGAGGCGTTGCAGTGGGCCGCGCGGAACTCGGGCGGGCTGGGCGAGGCACAGCCCATGGTGCTGGCGGCGGCGCGGTTCGGCGGCGACGTGCCCCGGGCCCTTGTGCTCGCCGCGCGGTCACCGGGAGCCGAGGGGCTGCTGGGACTCGCCGCTTGTTGGCGGGTGGCCGTGGACCAGGGCGCGGGTCTCGCAGCCGGACTCGACCGCCTGGAAGCGGCGTTGCGAGCAGAGCGGGATCAAAGAGCCGATCTACGGGCCCAGTTGGCCGGGCCCCGCGCCACGGTGGTGATGCTCGCCGGCCTGCCGGTCCTGGGCCTGTTGCTGGGAGCCGCGCTCGGCGCCGACCCCCTGCACGTTCTGCTGCACACCGGAGCGGGGTTGGGCTGCCTGCTCGTCGGCGGAGCGCTGGAGGGGGCGGGGGCCTGGTGGGCGCTGCGGATCGTGCGCAAGGCGGAGGCGACGTGAGCGAGACACGCCGGGGGCATCCGGACCGGGGTCACGGGAGACGGGCGACGTGGACGGAGCGGGCATGAACGAGGAATTTGTCCACAGGCTGGGGACGGCCGTGGGGATCGCGTCGGCCCTGTGGTGGTCGGTGCGACGGCTGGCGACGATGAGGCGCGAGCGCGGGGCCCGTCGGCGGCTGGCCGGGCTACTGACCTCGGAACCGGCGTCGGGTACGGCGTTCGAGCCGACGTCGGACGGACGGCGTCCCGGCCCCCGGGAGGTCGTAGGGCAGTGGCTCCCCGAAGTGCTCGTGGTGGGCGCCGGATGGGTGGCGCTCGGCGGTGTCATGGGTCTTGCCCTGGGGTTGACGGGTGCGCTGGGCCTCGGGAGGTGGCGCCGTCGGCAGCGGGCCACGGGTACGGCGAGCGAGGACGACGCCGGGCTCGCCGCACGGCAGCTCCCGCTCGCCGCGGATCTGCTGGCCGCGTGTATCGCGGCGGGGGCCGGACCCGTGATCGCGGCCCAGGCGGTCGGTGAGGCTCTGGGGGGTCCCGTCGGGAACGGGCTGGCGCGCGGCGCGGCCGAGGTGCGGCTGGGCGGCGAACCGGGAACCGCCTGGCGGTGGTTGGCCTCGACGCCCGGCGCGGCAGCGCTGGCCGGGCTGCTGGAGCGAGCTGACGTGTCGGGTCTGCCGGCTGCCGCACCTGTCGCCCGGCTCGCCGCGGACACCCGGGCCGGGTGGGCGCGCACGGCGACGGCTCGGGCCCGGCGGGCGGCCGTCATGGTCACCGCGCCTGTGGGGCTGTGCTTCCTTCCCGCCTTCATCGCGGTCGGGGTGCTGCCCATCGTGCTCGGACTGGCGGGCGGGGTCATGGGAGGAGGCGGGCCATGACGACGTGACGCGCATGAGCGGCGGACGACAACGGACCGACTGAACTGAACTGAACTGGGCTGGCTGGGCTGGGCTGGATAGGGCTCAGCCGAACTGGGCTCAGCCGAACTGAACCGGAAATCACGGGGGTTGTAATGAACAAGACGACGGCACGGGTGGTACGGACGGTCAGGGCAAGGCTGCTCGCCCTGGTGCATGGGGCGCAGGGCCCACGGCGGGACGCGGGAATGGTGACGTCCGAGTACGCGATGGGAATCGTGGCGGCGGTCGGCTTCGCGGTGCTCCTCTACCAGGTGGTGACGAGCGATGTGGTCGCGGAGCAACTGCAGGCGCTCGTGAAACGGGCGCTCAGTGCGGGCGCGTAGGCACGGAGGCCGGCTCGCGCGCGGGTGCCGGCGGCAGCGCGGCCGCGGGGACTGCGGGTTCGTGACGGCGGAGTCGGCTGTGGTGCTGCCGGTACTGGTGGCTTTCGCGATGTCTCTGGTCTGGGGACTGCTCGTCATGTCCGCCCAGATCCAGTGCGTGGACGCGGCCAGGGCCGGCGCCCGGGCCGCGGCCCGGCAGGATCCCGCTGCCGCGGTGCTCGAGGTGGCCCGCGCCACGGCGCCGCGTGGGGCGCGGGTGACCGTCGGCAGGGAGGGCGACCGGGTTCGCGTGGTGGTCGTGGCGAAACCGCCAGGGCTGCGTGGGTTGCCCTTCGAGGTACGGGAGGAGGCCGTGGCCGCCGCGGAGGATGCCGTGGGCGACCCAGGAAGCGCAGAGGACCCAGGGGCCCCAGGGAGCGCCGGAGGCCTGCCCGAGGGCTCAGGGGCGACCCCGGGCGCGGAGCCGGCGTCATGAGCCGCCTCGGCCACGTCGGTGAGGACGGGTCGAGCCTCGGCAACGTCGGAGAAGACGGGACGAGCCTGCGCCACGTCGGTGAGGACGGGACGAGCCTCGGCCACGTCGGTGAGGACGGAACGAGCCTCGGCCATGTCGGAGAAGACGGGACGAGCCTGCGCCACGTCGGTGAGGACGGGACGAGCCTCGGCCACATCGGTGAGGACCGGACGAGCCTGCGCCACATCGGGGAGGACGGGTCGAGTCCCCGCCATGTCGGCGCGCACCTGAGGCGTCTTCGTGCACTCACAGCGGACGTGAGGCGTCTCCGTCACGTCGCAATGGACGGGAGGGACCATCGTGATCTCGGCGGAGACGCGAGGGGTCTTCCTGGCGTCGGACAGGGTGCGAACCGTCGTCCTGGCGGCGGAGATGGCAAGAACGGCCTGCGGGGGCTCGGCGAAGGCGGAAGGAGCGATGTCCGTCGCTCGGGGCAAAGCCTCGGCGGGTGCCTCAGCCGCGCCGGTGGGGGCCGGACTCGCCTCCGGCGTCTCGCGGCCGGCCGCCGCGGCGGAGGAGATCGCGGCTCCGCCACAGTCTGGAGCGTCGGTGCGATCGCCGTGCTGTGCGTGGTGTTCGGCGCGGTGCTCGCCCTCGGGCAGGCCGTGACGAGTCGGCACCGGGCCGCGGGCGGCGCCGACCTCGCGGCGCTCGCGGCCGCCGACCACTGGTCGGACGGCGCCGACCGGGCCTGTGCCCGGGCGGACCGGGTCGCTCGGGCGCAGCGCGCACGGCTGGTGCGGTGTTCCGTGATCGGCCGGATCTCGGACGTGACGGCGGCCTCGGGACGCGGACCGTTCGTGGCCGAGGTCAGGGCGCGGGCGGGACCGCCGGTGGCGGCGGCACGTCCGGCGCCTCAACCGCCCCAGCCATCTCCGTCATCTCCTGCCGGCGCACTTCCGGCTCTGCTTGAGGAGGGTCGTTCGTCTCCTCCTGCGCGGCCGGTTCCGCCATCTGTTTCACGGCCGGCTCCCCCATCTGCTTCACGGCCGGTTCCGTCGCCTCCTGGGAGGTCGGCTCGGGCTTCTCCTGCGGAGCCTCCCGCAGGAGTTCCGTGAGGAGGCGGACCGCGCCCCTCTTGTGCAGCGGATCGTTGCCGTTGCCGCACTTGGGGGACTGGATGCAGGACGGGCAGCCGGCGTCGCACTCACAGGAGGCGATGGCCTGGCGCGTGGCGGTCAGCCAGGCACGGGCGGTGTGGAAGGCCCGCTCCGCGAAGCCCGCGCCGCCGGGATGGCCGTCGTAGACGAAGACCGTCGGCAGCAGCGTGTCGGGATGGAGCGGTACCGAGACGCCGCCGATGTCCCAGCGGTCGCAGGTCGCGAAGAGCGGCAGCATGCCGATCGACGCGTGTTCGGCGGCGTGCAGGGCGCCGCCGAGGATCTCGGGGTTGATCCGGGCCGCGTCCAGCTGGTCGTCGGTGACGGTCCACCACACAGCGCGCGTGCGCAGCGTACGGGGAGGGAGGTCGAGCTTCGACTCGCCCAGGACCTCACCGGTGATGACGCGCCGCCGGAGGAAGGAGACGACCTGGTTGGTGACTTCGACCGACCCGTAGCACAACCGTCCCTGGCCCCAGGGGACTTCGACGTCCGTCTCCAGGACGGAGATCGACGTCGTGTCGCGGGCGACCGTCGAGTACGGCGGGCTGGCCTCCTCGACCAGGGCGACGGAGTCGTCCAGGTCCAGGGATCGCACGAGATACGTGCGGCCCTGGTGAAGGTGGACCGCGCCCTCGTGGACGGTGGTGTGGGAGGCCCCGGCGTCGACCGTGCCGAGCAGTCGGCCCGTGCCTTCCTCGACGATCTGGACCGGACGACCGCCCTGCCCGCGGATGTCCGCCAGGTCGGCGGCCCGTTCACGGCGGGTCCAGTGCCAGGCCTTCGTCCGGCGGCGCAGCAGCTTCGCGGCCTCCAGTTGCGGCAGCAGGCCTGCGGCCTCGGGGCCGAACAGCGGCAGGTCCTCGTCGGTCAGCGGCAGCTCGGCGGCAGCCGCGCACAGATGCGGGGCGAGAACGTACGGGTTGTCGGGGTCGAGGACCGTCGACTCCACCGGACGGTCGAACAGCGCCTCCGGATGGTGGACGAGGAAGGTGTCCAGGGGGTCGTCGCGGGCGATGAGCACGGCCAGCGCGCCTTGACCCGCGCGGCCCGCCCGGCCGGCCTGCTGCCACAGGGAGGCGCGTGTGCCCGGGTAGCCGGCGATCAGGACGGCGTCGAGTCCGGAGACGTCGATGCCGAGTTCCAGGGCGGTGGTCGCGGCGAGACCGAGGAGCTCGCCCGAGTGGAGGGCCTGTTCCAGGGCACGGCGCTCCTCGGGCAGGTAGCCGCCGCGGTAGGCGGCGACACGCCGGGCGAGCGAGCGGTCGACCTCGGCGAGACGTTCCTGGGCGATCACGGAGATCAGCTCGGCGCCGCGCCGGGAGCGGACGAAGGCAACGGTGCGCACGCCCTGGACGGCGAGATCGGTCAGCAGGTCGGCGGTCTCGGCGGTGGCCGTACGCCGGACGGGTGCACCTTTCTCGCCCACCATCTCGGTGAGCGGCGGCTCCCAGAGGGCGAACACCAGTTCCCCCCGGGGGGAGGCGTCGTCGGCGACCTCGACCACCGGGAGGCCGGTGAGGCGGCCCGCGGCGACGGCCGGGTCGGCCGCGGTCGCGGAGGCCAGCAGGAAGACCGGGGAGGCGCCGTAGCGGGCGCACAGGCGGCGCAGACGCCGCAGCACCTGGGCGACGTGCGAGCCGAACACGCCGCGGTAGGTGTGGCACTCGTCGATGACGACGTACTTCAGGGACTTCAGAAAGGAGGACCAGCGGGGGTGGGACGGGAGTATGCCCCGATGCAGCATGTCCGGGTTGGTGAGGACGTAGTTGGCGTACTGGCGGATCCATTCCCGTTCCTCGAACGGCGTGTCGCCGTCGTACACGGCCGGCCGTACGGCGTTGCCGAGAGGTTGTGAGAGTTCCTTCACCGAACGGCACTGATCGGCCGCCAGGGCCTTGGTGGGAGCCAGGTAGAGGGTGGTGGCGCCGCGGCCGTTGGGGGCCTCGGAGCCGTCCAGGAGGGCCGAGAGGACCGGTACGAGGTAGGCCAGCGACTTGCCGGACGCGGTGCCCGTGGCGACGACCACGCAGTCGCCGTCGAGGGCGTGCTCGGCGACCCGGGCCTGATGGGCCCAGGGGTGTTCGACGCCGCAGGCCTGCACGGCCGCGACGACCTCGGAACGAATCCGGTCGGGCCAGACGGCATGGCGGCCCGCGCGCGGGGGCAAGTGCTCCGTATGAGTGATGCGCGACGCCCGGCTCGGTCCGGGGGCGAGCCGGTCGAGGACCGCGCCCGGAGACAGGCGGGGCGCGGTCTCGGGCGAGGTTCGATCGGATCGGAGATTATTGGCCATCGGCACCGAGTGTGTCACTGGCGTGACGGACAATGGAGCCAAGGCGTCGTGCACGCCTGCCGGTAAGTGATTGAATGCCATCGCGGCTGGCGTACCGTCCCGGGGGCTCCTGTTCAGGTGTTCCGAGGGACGACCGCTCGATAGCAAGGTGCTGGAGGATCCGTGGACCTGTCCCTGTCGACCCGTACCGTCGGCGATCGTACGGTCGTCGAGGTCGGTGGCGAAATCGACGTATATACCGCGCCCAAGTTGCGCGAGCAGCTGGTCGAGCTGGTGAACGACGGGAATTTCCACCTCGTCGTCGACATGGAGGGCGTGGACTTCCTCGACTCCACCGGGCTCGGCGTACTGGTGGGCGGACTGAAGCGGGTGCGTGCCCATGAGGGCTCGCTCCGTCTGGTCTGCAACCAGGAGCGTATTTTGAAGATCTTCCGCATCACTGGTCTGACCAAGGTGTTCCCCATTCACACCTCGGTCGACGAAGCGGTCGCTGCCACCGACTGACCACCCCTGCCGGGCCCGCGCGGCCCGGCACGGATGGTCGAACAACGTAGGGGGTCCGGGCCTCGGTGGTCCGGCCCCCCTGACAGCACGCCCGTAGTTCCGAGGGGGACGTATGGCCACCGTTGAACTCCGCTTCAGCGCGCTGCCCGAGCACGTCAGGACCGCCCGACTGGTGGCGGCGGCGGTGGCGCGCAGGGCCGGGGTGGACGAGGCCGTTCTCGACGAGGTGCGGCTCGCCGTCGGTGAGGCCTGTTCCCGCGCCGTCGGACTGCACCAGACGGGCGGTATCACCGCGCCCGTGAAGGTGCTGCTGATCGAGGAGGAGAAACAGTTCTCCATCGAGGTCGGCGACGAGGCGCCGCATACGGCGCCCGGCGACCGGGCCCCCGGTTCCGGCGGCGACGTGGAAGCCGAGGAGGACGAGATGGGCCTCGCGGTCATCAGCGGCCTCGTGGACGACGTGGAGGTCACCGCCGGAGAGCACGGCGGGCAGATCCGTATGACCTGGCCGTCGGCTGCGGTGACGGCCACGCTGACCTGAGCCGTCCACAGCGTTAGGGTTTTTCTGAGGGGCCCCACTCCGGTGGGGCCCTTTGGCATGCGCGGACCCGGGTACTCGTGCATGCTTGCAGTGATCTCGTGGAGTGAATCATGAGAAGTCAGTCACGAGAAGTGAATCATGCGGCGACCTGAATCGACCGCAATTCGTGAAGCAATTCACGATCAATGCCTTGAAGGCATTACTTGACGAAAAGGCGAATTTCGTTTGCCGGACACTGTTTTGATCAGGTTCCGGTACCTACAATCCGTCCACATCTTGAGCTCAGCCCAAGCGTCAAGGAGGACGAATGGCGGGGCTTCCCACCTCTCATCCGTTGGATCACCCGACTACCCTCGCAGCCGCGGAGCTGACCGACGGCAACCGCCTCCTGGTGGTGGTCATCGCGGTCGTGGCGTTGGCCGCCCTCGTGGTCGCGGGCGTGCTGCTGCGCCAGGTGCTCGCGGCCGGCGAAGGCACCGACAGCATGAAGAAGATCGCGGCGGCGGTTCAGGAGGGCGCCAACGCCTATCTGGCCCGGCAGCTGCGCACACTCGGCGTATTCGCCGTCGTCGTTTTCTTCCTGCTCATGCTGCTGCCCGCGGACGACTGGAATCAGCGGGCCGGCCGATCGGTGTTCTTCCTGATCGGAGCGGCGTTCTCGGCGGCCACCGGCTATATCGGTATGTGGCTCGCCGTGCGAAGCAACGTACGTGTCGCCGCGGCGGCGCGGGAAGCGACGCCGGCGGAAGGCGAACCGGAAAAGGATCTCACCGCCGTATCGCACAAGGCAATGAAGATCGCATTTCGTACGGGCGGCGTCGTCGGCATGTTCACGGTGGGGCTCGGCCTGCTCGGCGCGGCCTGCGTGGTGCTGGTGTACGCGGCCGACGCGCCGAAGGTGCTGGAGGGATTCGGACTCGGCGCCGCCCTCATCGCCATGTTCATGCGGGTCGGCGGCGGCATCTTCACCAAGGCCGCCGACGTCGGCGCCGACCTGGTCGGAAAGGTCGAGCAGGGCATTCCGGAGGACGATCCGCGCAATGCCGCGACCATCGCCGACAACGTGGGCGACAACGTCGGCGACTGTGCGGGCATGGCGGCCGACCTCTTCGAGTCCTACGCGGTGACCCTGGTCGCCGCACTGATCCTGGGCAAGGCGGCCTTCGGCGACGCCGGACTCGCCTTCCCGCTGCTCGTGCCCGCGATCGGCGTGCTCACGGCCATGGTCGGGATCTTCGCGGTCGCCCCGCGTCGGGCCGACCGAAGCGGGATGTCGGCGATCAACAGGGGCTTCTTCATCTCGGCGACGATCTCGCTCGCGCTGGTCGCCGTGGCCGTCTTCCTCTACCTCCCCGGCACGTACGCCGACCTCGACGGCGTCACCGACGCGGTGATCCGGGGCAAGAGCGGCGACCCGCGCCTCCTCGCGCTCGTCGCGGTGGCGATCGGCATCCTTCTGGCAGCCGTCATCCAGCAGTTGACGGGCTATTTCACGGAGACCAACCGCCGACCGGTGCGCGACATCGGCAAGTCGTCGCTGACGGGACCGGCCACCGTGGTCCTCGCCGGAATCTCCGTCGGTCTCGAATCGGCCGTCTACACCGCCCTGTTGATCGGCCTCGGCGTGTACGGCGCGTTCCTGCTGGGCGGTACGTCGATCATGCTGGCGCTGTTCGCGGTGGCGCTGGCCGGCACCGGTCTGCTCACCACGGTGGGCGTGATCGTGGCCATGGACACCTTCGGCCCGGTCTCCGACAACGCCCAGGGCATCGCCGAGATGTCCGGTGACGTCGAGGGCGCGGGCGCGCAGGTGCTCACCAACCTGGACGCCGTCGGCAACACCACCAAGGCGATCACCAAGGGCATCGCCATCGCCACCGCCGTCCTCGCGGCGTCGGCGCTCTTCGGGTCGTACCGGGACGCGATCACGACCGGCGCGCAGGACGTGGGCGAGAAACTGTCCGGGGCGGGCGCGCCGATGACCCTGATGATGGACATCTCGCAGCCCAACAACCTCGTCGGGCTCATCGCGGGCGCGGCGGTCGTCTTCCTCTTCTCGGGGCTGGCGATCAACGCGGTGTCGCGGTCGGCCGGCGCCGTGGTGTTCGAGGTGCGGCGGCAGTTCCGCGAGCACCCCGGGATCATGGACTACAGCGAGGAGCCGGAGTACGGCAAGGTCGTCGACATCTGCACCCGGGACGCGTTGCGCGAGCTGGCCACACCAGGACTGCTCGCCGTGCTGGCGCCCATCTTCATCGGGTTCACCCTCGGGGTCGGGGCGCTGGGCGCGTTCCTGGCGGGCGCGATCGGCTCCGGCACGCTGATGGCCGTCTTCCTCGCCAACTCCGGGGGCGCGTGGGACAACGCCAAGAAGCTGGTCGAGGACGGCCACCACGGCGGCAAGGGCAGCGAGGCGCACGCGGCGACGGTGATCGGTGACACGGTCGGCGACCCGTTCAAGGACACCGCCGGCCCCGCGATCAACCCGCTGCTGAAGGTCATGAACCTCGTGGCGCTCCTCATCGCGCCCGCAGTGATCAAGTTCAGCTACGGCGACGACAAGAGCATCGGTGTGCGGATCGTGATCGCACTCCTTTCGCTCCTCGTCATCGTGGTCGCGGTGTACGTCTCCAAACGGCGCGGCATCGCCATGGGTGACGAAGAGAACAACGCCGAAAGCGCGGCCAAGTCGGCCGATCCGGCGGTGGTTTCCTAGCGCGGCACACCGGAGCCCAGCTCAAGGGGCGGGCGGCCGACGCGGGTTGACGCGTCGGCCGCCCGCTGTGTCGTCGGTGTGACCCGGCCGTGAGCCTTCTCTCTCTTGGTGTAAATGGTGCACAAGCTTCCATAGCGGTCATTCGTTCTGGGGTTGTCGCCCGGTTGCCGTGTATGTTCCGGGGCCGAGAGCCATGGAAGGAACCAAACCGGTGAACAAGAAGCTCACGGCCGCACTGTCCGGCGGTGCGGTACTGGTACTGGCGCTGTCCGGATGCAGCAGCGACGAAGGCAACAAGGAGCTCGACGCCTGGGCCAAGCAGGTCTGCGACGCGCTGCCCGCGCAGGACGCCAAGGTCGACGCGGCCAACGCCGCGATCAAGCAGGCCGCCACGGACAACAACGCTCCGGTGAACGTCCAGAAGACCGACTCGAAGGCCTTCCAGGACATGTCCGACGCCTACAGCGCGCTCGCGCAGGCCGTCCAGAAGGCGGGAACGCCGCCCGGCGTCGACAACGGCGAGAAGAAGCAGAAGGACGCCGTCGCGGCGCTCACGACCCTCTCGACCTCCTACGCGGGCCTGAAGAAGCAGGTCGACGCCCTGGACACCAAGGACCAGGGGAAGTTCGCCGACGGCCTGCAGGACATCGCCACCGATCTCGGCCAGCTCAGCAAGAGCGGCAACACCGCGCTCAAGAACCTCGAGCAGGGTGACGTCAAGGAGGCCATGGCCAAGCAGGACAGCTGCAAGAAGGTGGCAGCCTCGGCCTCGGCCCGCGCGACGAAGAGCTGAGTGGGCGCGAACAGACGGACCGGGGCCGGGAGCGCCCCCAGGGGCGACGGGAGACAATGGGGGCGTGAGTAACGCCACCCTGTCTCCCCTGCCCTCCGCCGACCGCCGCGACGTCGCCGCCCGGCTGCGGGAGGCCCTGCTCGCGGCCTCCTTCACCGCGGACGGTCTGCTCGACCTGCTCGGCGCTCCCGCCTACGCGGCCCTGGCCCGCAGTGAGACCGTGCCTGCGCTGCGCGCGACCCGCGGGGACACACCGCTGGAGACGCTCGTGCGCCTGTTCCTGCTTCAGCAACCGGTCCCGCACGCGCGCGTGGCGGAGTTCCTGCCGGTAGGCGCGTGCGTGGAGAGCGGCTGGCTGGTCCCCACCGGCGGGGACGAGATCGCCGCGACCGTCGACGTGCGGCCGTACGGCGGCCCGGACGGCGAGGACTGGTTCATCGTGTCCGATCTCGGGTGCGCGGTCGGGGGCGCCGGCGGTATCGGCAGCGCCGACGAAGGCGTCGTCCTCGGTGTCGGAGGCGCGTCGACGACCCTCGCCGGCATCACCGTGCGCAGGCCCGTCTCCGCCGCACTCGACGTGGGCGCCGGCTCGGGCATCCAGGCGCTGCACGCCGCCCGGCACGCCACACGCGTGACGGCGACCGACCTCAATCCGCGCGCGCTGCACATCACTGCCCTCACTCTCGCGCTGTCCGCAGCCCCGGCGGCCGAGCTGCGCGAGGGTTCGCTCTTCGAGCCGGTCCGGGACGACGAGACCTACGACCTGATCGTGTCGAACCCGCCGTTCGTGATCTCGCCGGGAGCCCGGCTGACCTATCGGGACGGCGGGATGGGCGGGGACGATCTGTGCCGCTCGCTCGTTCAAGGGGCGGGGGAACGGCTGAACGAGGGCGGGTTCGCACAGTTCCTCGCCAACTGGCAGCACGTGGAAGGGGAGGACTGGCAGGACAGGCTCAGGTCGTGGGTGCCCCGTGGGTGCGACGCGTGGATCGTGCAGCGCGAGGTGCAGGACGTCACGCAGTACGCCGAACTCTGGCTGAGGGACGCCGGTGACCACCGCAGCGACCCGGCCGAGTACCAGGCGCGCTACGACGCCTGGCTGGACGAGTTCGAGGCGCGCAAGGTGAAGGCCGTCGGCTTCGGCTGGATCACGCTCCGCAGGACGTCGGCCGCGGAGCCCGTGATCACGGTGGAGGAGTGGCCGCACCCGGTGGAACAGCCGCTCGGCGACGCGGTCCTGGCGCACTTCGAGCGGCTCGACTACCTGCGAGCGCACGATGACGCGGCTCTGCTCGCCGGTCACTTCAGGCTGGTCGAGGAGGTCGTGCAGGAGCAGGTGGGGCTTCCCGGCGCGGAGGACCCGGAACACGTGGTGCTGCGCCAGCACCGCGGCATGTGCAGGGCGACCAAGGTCGACACGGTGGGCGCGGGCTTCGCGGGCGTGTGCGACGGCTCGCTGAGCGCCGGCCGCATTCTCGACGCGATCGCCCAGCTGGTGGGCGAGGACCCGGTGCGGCTGCGGGACCGCACTCCGGCCCAGATCCGCCTGCTGGTGGAGCAGGGATTCCTCGAACCGACGCAGTGACGCCGTCCGGCGGCCGGATTTCGACTCCTCGGGACGGAACGTCACGCCCGTCGCCGGACACGAGCGCCCGCCGAACGCCACCACGTCTCCGTGGCTCCGCGCTTCCGTGGCTTTTCGTCTCCGTGGCGTTTCGGCTTCGCGGCTTCGCGGCTTCGCGGCTTCGCGGCTTCGGGGTCGAGGGCCGTCGGGATTCGCGGGGCCGCCCTGCCCGCACGTCCGGACGCCTCGCACCGCGCCACCGCCCCTGCCTGCCCCTGGCTCTGCTCCCACGCCTACGTCTGTCTGTTCCTTCCTGCCTTCCCCGCCTGCCTGCCCCTGCCCTCGACCGCCCTGTCCCCCTCCTGCCCCGGTGATGCGGTGTTCGCCCCGTGCGTAGTCCGGGCGTTCACCTCGGGTTCGCCGGATCGCCGCCCGCACGTGACAGCGTCCGGGCCGGGGCCGGGACGGACATGGGCAGGCGCGAGCAGGCACGGGCAGACGAGGGGGGCGGAGGCGACCATGGAGAGTGTGTCGATGATCTTCGCGGGAATGGTGTTCGCCCTGTTCGGGGGCGGCCTGCTGGTGTGGACCGCGGTCCGGGTGGGGCAACGGGAACCCGTGGCCCAGGGTGTGAGCCCTGTCGCATCGGCGGCTCTGGCCCTGCTGGCTTCGTGTGCGGCACTGGTGGTCGGCGTCTGGTGCCTGGCCCGCCTGTGACTCGATCTCGCCGCACGCACGTTCGGCCGGCGTGAGGGTGCTCACGCCGATCGCGGGGAGGGCGACCTGCGGACGTACGGAAAAGGGCCGGTCGGTACTCCGGGCGGCAGGAATGGCGGTAGTCGGGTTACCGTTCGAGTGGCCGTTGCGGGCTTTTCCCGTTTGACACGGGGGCGGGATGTACCGTCACACTCCGCAGCGTCACCATGACCCGACCCCGGGAGCAAGGCCTGGGGAGGCCCCAGCCTCGACCGGAGAGAAGAGCGAAGTTGTCCCCGACCAGCGAGACCGCACAGGGCGGCCGCCGACTCGTGATCGTCGAGTCGCCTGCCAAGGCGAAGACGATCAAGGGTTATCTCGGCCCCGGCTATATCGTCGAGGCCAGCGTCGGGCACATCCGCGACCTTCCCAACGGCGCCGCGGAGGTGCCGGACCAGTACACGGGTGAGGTTCGCCGTCTCGGTGTGGACGTCGAACACGACTTCCAGCCGATCTATGTGGTCAACGCCGACAAAAAGGCGCAGGTCAAGAAGCTCAAGGACCTGCTGAAGGAGTCCGACGAGCTCTTCCTCGCCACCGATGAGGACCGCGAGGGCGAGGCGATCGCCTGGCACCTCCAGGAAGTCCTCAAGCCGAAGATCCCGGTCAAGCGGATGGTCTTCCACGAGATCACCAAGGACGCGATCCGGGCCGCCGTGGCCAACCCGCGCCAGCTCAACCAGAAGCTCGTCGACGCCCAGGAGACCCGCCGCATCCTCGACCGTCTCTACGGCTACGAGGTCTCGCCGGTCCTGTGGAAGAAGGTCATGCCGCGCCTGTCGGCCGGGCGTGTCCAGTCCGTCGCCACCCGGCTCGTCGTCGAGCGGGAACGCGAGCGCATCGCGTTTCGTTCCGCTGAGTACTGGGACCTGACGGGCACCTTCGCGACCGGCCGCGCCGGCGACCCGTCCGACCCGTCGTCGCTGGTCGCCCGCCTCCAGTCCGTCGACGGCAGGCGTGTCGCGCAGGGCCGCGACTTCGACTCCCTGGGACAACTCAAGAGCGCGAACACCCTCCCGCTCGACGAGGCGAACGCCCGTGCCCTGGCCGCCGCCCTGGAGAACACGCGGTTCTCCGTGCGCTCCGTCGAGTCGAAGCCGTACCGCCGCTCGCCGTACGCCCCGTTCCGTACGACGACCCTGCAGCAGGAGGCCAGCCGCAAGCTGGGCTTCGGCGCGAAGGCCACGATGCAGGTCGCGCAGAAGCTGTACGAGAACGGCTACATCACGTACATGCGTACGGACTCCACGACGCTGAGCGACACGGCCGTATCCGCGGCCCGCGCCCAGGTCACGCAGCTGTACGGGGCCGACTATCTGCCCGCCCAGCCGCGCACGTACGCGGCGAAGGTCAAGAACGCGCAGGAGGCGCACGAGGCGATCCGCCCCTCGGGTGATCGTTTCCGCACCCCCGCCGAGACGGGTCTGGCCGGCGACCAGTTCAGGCTGTACGAGCTGATCTGGAAGCGGACAGTCGCCTCGCAGATGAAGGACGCGACCGGCAACAGCGTGACCGTCAAGATCGGCGGCGCCGCGGCCGACGGCCGGGACGTCGAGTTCAGTGCCTCGGGCAAGACGATCACCTTCCACGGCTTCCTCAAGGCGTACGTCGAAGGCGCCGACGACCCGAACGCCGAGCTGGACGACCGTGAGCGCCGGCTTCCCCAGGTCACCGAGGGCGACCCGCTGTCCGCCGAACAGATCACGGTCGACGGGCACGCCACCAAGCCCCCGGCCCGCTACACCGAGGCAAGCCTGGTCAAGGAGCTCGAAGAGCGCGAGATCGGCCGGCCGTCCACGTACGCGTCGATCATCGGCACGATCCTCGACCGCGGCTACGTCTTCAAGAAGGGCACGGCGCTCGTCCCGTCCTTCCTGTCCTTCGCCGTGGTCAACCTTCTGGAGAAGCACTTCGGGCGGCTCGTCGACTACGACTTCACCGCGAAGATGGAGGACGACCTCGACCGCATCGCCAACGGCGAGGCGCAGTCCGTGCCGTGGCTCAAGAGGTTCTACTTCGGCGAGGGTGCGGCCGAGGGCCGTGCCGCCGACGCCGGCAACGGCGACGGGGACCACCTCGGCGGCCTCAAGGAACTGGTCACCGACCTGGGCGCGATCGACGCGCGCGAGGTGTCGTCGTTCCCCGTCGGCAACGGCGTCATGCTGCGGGTCGGCCGTTTCGGCCCCTACATCGAGCGCGGGGAGAAGGGCGAGGAGGGTCACCAGCGGGCGGACATCGCCGAAGAGCTGGCGCCCGACGAGCTGACCCTCGAGATGGCCGAGGAACTCCTCGCCGCGCCGAGCGGTGACTTCGAACTGGGCGCCGACCCGGCGACGGGTCACCAGATCGTCGCCAGGAAGGGCCGCTACGGCCCGTACGTCACCGAGGTGCTCCCCGAGGGCACCCCGAAGACCGGCAAGAACGCCGTGAAGCCGCGTACGGCCTCGCTGTTCAAGACGATGTCGCCGGACACCGTGACGCTGGAGGAGGCCCTCAAGCTCATGTCCCTGCCGCGTGTCGTCGGCGCGGACGCGGAGGGCCAGGAGATCACCGCGCAGAACGGCCGCTACGGGCCGTACCTGAAGAAGGGCACGGACTCGCGGTCGCTGCAGACCGAGGACCAGCTCTTCACGATCACCCTCGAAGAGGCGCTGGAGATCTACTCCCAGCCCAAGCAGCGCGGCCGGGCGGCCGCCAAGCCGCCGCTGAAGGAGCTGGGCGCGGACCCGGTCAGCGGAAAGGCCGTCGTCGTCAAGGACGGCCGCTTCGGCCCGTACGTCACCGACGGGGAGACCAACGCGACCCTGCGCTCCGGCGACAGCGTCGAGGAGATCACCCCGGAGCGCGGCTACGAGCTGCTCGCCGAGAAGCGTGCCAAGGCGCCCGCCAAGAAGACGGCGAAGAAGGCCCCGGCGAAGAAGACGGCGACCGCGAAGAAGGCCGCGCCGGCGAAGAAGGCCGCGGCCAAGAAGACCACGACGGCCGCCAAGAAGACGACGGCGAAGAAGACGGCGGCGAAGACGAGCACCGCGACGAAGACGACGGCCGCCCGGTCGACGTCCGAGGACTGAGCGGACCGGACCGGACGCGACCACCGTCCGGACGGATCGCTCCTTTCGGGCGAACGGCGCCTTCAGGGCATGGTCGGCCGCGGATCCGACACGGTTTCCGCACGGCGCGTTCACGAAAACGACCGCCCCGGCATCACTTTGGTGTCGGGGCGGTCGCACGCCCGGACGGGGGCCACGGGCTGTCAGCCGCGGCCGATAGGCTGAAAGCATGACGCGAGCCGAGCAGCCAACGGCCCACCACCCGGCCCCGGACGACGCCCTGGTGGCGGACTCCCGCGAGCGCGCCGTGCGCGCACTGTTGCGCGAGCCGCAGCTCAAGCGGCTCTGGAGCGCGCAGCTGGTGGGCGGTGTGGGTGATGCCCTCGCCCTTCTGGTCTTCGTCCTCCTCGTCCTCCAGGCGGCCATCGCGGAGGCCTCCTTCGGGGGCGGCTACCGGGGCGTGGCCTTCGCGGTGGCGACCGTCTTCGGGGTGCGCATTCTGGCCACCCTGCTCTTCGGAGCGGTCCTCCTGGGCCCGTTGACCTCGCTCACCTCGCCCGACGGCCCGCTCGACCGCCGCTGGACCATGGTCGCCGCCGACGGTCTGCGCGCCGCCCTGCTGATCGTCGCGCCCCTGTGGATCGACTGGACGCCGGACGACGCGCTGCCCCTGCTGCTCGTCACGGTGTTCGTGACGGGTGTCGCCGAACGGTTCTGGACGGTCGCCCGGGAGAGCGCCGCCCCGGCCCTCCTGCCCGCGCCGCCTCTGGAGGGCGCGACGGTACGGCCGTTGCCCGACCACATGGACGCCCTGCGCCGCCTGTCGCTGCGCACCGGCTTCGTGACGATCCCGCTGGGTGCGCTCACCCTGGTCGTCGCGGCGTTGTTCAACAATCTTCTGGGCGTCGGCGTCGCCTGGTTCGACCAGCACCAGGCGGCTCTCGCCTCGTACGTCGCCGGGGGGCTCTTCGCCGGGTCGCTGTCCATCGTGACGTTCCTCGAACTGCCCGCGGTGCGCACCCCCCGCGCGCGGTCGCCGCTCGAGGGCCTGCGCCGTCCCCGCACCGCCACCGGCGTCGACAGCGGCCGCACGGGCGCGATCCCGCTGCTGGTCCTCGCCTGCGCCGCGGTCGCCGGGGCGATCGCCGCCGCCGTCGCCGTCGCCGTGCTGCACGCCAAGGACCTGGGCGGCGGACCCGTCCTGTACGGGCTGCTCGTGCTCGGGCTGACCGGCGGCGTCGTCATCGGCGTCCGCACCGCCCCGAAGGTGCTGGTGTCGCTGTCCCGACGCAGGCTGCTCGCACTGGCCATCGCCTTCACCGGCGTGGCGCTGCTGGCCGCCGGCCTGGTCCCGGACGTCACCAGCGTGCTGCTGATCGTGACCCTGGCCGGTGTGGGCGCGGGCGTCGCCGCCAACACGGGGCACACGCTGCTCGACCAGGAGACCGAGGACCACCGCCGCGCGCGGACCACCGAGCACCTGCACGCCGTGGTCCGGGTCATGGTGGCGCTGGGCGCGCTGCTCGCCCCGCCGGTCGCGGCGCTCATCGGCCCGCACCGGCTGGAGAACGGCCGGTTCGTCTTCGCGCACGGCGGAGCGGCGTTCGTGCTCATGCTGGTCGGCGCGCTGCTGCTGCCGGTGGCCGCACTGGTGCTCGCCAAGGTCGACGACCGCTCCGGCGTCCCCCTCCGGAAGGACCTGCGGGACGCGCTCCTCGGCGGCGACGACCCGGAGACCGTTCCGGCCGCGAACGGCTTCTTCATCGCCCTGGAGGGCGGCGACGGCGCCGGCAAGTCCACCCAGGCCGAGGCGCTCGCCGAGTGGATCAGGGCCAAGGGGCACGAGGTCGTCCTCACCCGCGAGCCCGGGGCCACGCCCGTGGGCAAGCGACTGCGCTCGATCCTGCTCGACGTCTCGAGCGCCGGGCTGTCGCATCGGGCGGAGGCGCTGCTGTACGCGGCGGACCGTGCGGAGCACGTCGACACCGTCGTGCGGCCCGCTCTGGAGCGCGGCGCGGTGGTCATCACCGACCGGTACGTCGACTCGTCCGTGGCCTACCAGGGCGCCGGCCGTGACCTGTCCCCGACCGAGATCGCGCGGATCTCACGCTGGGCGACGAACGGCCTGGTCCCGCATCTGACGGTCCTTCTGGACGTCTCGCCGGAGGCCGCCCGCGAGCGTTTCACGGAGGCGCCGGACCGGCTGGAGTCGGAACCGGCGGAGTTCCACGCGCGCGTGCGCTCCGGTTTCCTCACCCTGGCCGCCGCCGACCCGGGGCGCTACCTGGTCGTCGACGCGGCGCAGGAGCCCGAGGCCGTCACCGCCGTCGTCCGGCACCGGCTCGACCAGTTGCTGCCCCTGTCCGAGGCCGAGATCAAGGCCCAGGAGGAGGCGCGCAGGAAGGCCGAGGAGGAGGCCCGCCGCAAGGCGGAGGAGGAGGCCGCGCGCAAGGCCGAGGAGGAGCGCCTCGAGCGTGAGCGCCAGGAGCAGCTCGCCAAGCTGCGCGCCGAGGAGGAGGAGCGCAAGCGGCGCGAGCTGGAGGAGGCGCAGCGCCGCGAGGCCGAACGGCAGGCGGAGGAGGCCCGGCTGCGCGCCGAGGAGGCCCGTAGGCGTGCCGAGGAGGAGCGGGTCCGGCTCCTCGCCGAGGAGAAGGCCCGCGCCGAGGAGGAGGCCCGCCGCAAGGCGGACGAGGAGCGGCGTCGCAAGCAGGCCGAGGAGGAGGCCAGGCTGCGCGCCGAGGCCGAGAGCCGGCGGCTGGAGAAGCAGCGCAAGGCCGAGGAGGCGCTGCTGCGGGCCGAGCAGGCCAGGCGGGCGGCCGAGCAGGCCGCCGCCGCCGCGTCGGTCGGCCCGAAGTCGCCCCGCCCGGCCGCTGCCGCGGCGGTCCCGCCGGAGGCGGTGACCGTGCCGACGCCGGTGGTGACTCCGACCAACGCGTCCGGCGGCCCGGTGGACGAGACGGCGGTGCTGCCGCCGGTCCGGATGGACAAGGAGCCCGAGCAGTCCCCCCGGACGTCGGCCGGGGCCGCAGGGCCGTCGGCCGACGCAGAGGTGACGACCGAGCTGCCGCAGCCGTCGATCCCGGCAGGCGCCGCGGACGAGACGGCGGTTCTGCCTCCGGTGCGTGACCAGCGACCCGAGGACGAGACGGCCGTCCTGCCTCCGGTGCGTGACCAGCGACCCGAGGACGAGACGGCCGTCCTGCCTCCGGTCAGGGACGAGAGCCCCTCGGACCGGGTGCCGCCGGGCTTCTTCCGCGACGAGCGGGGCGGACGGGCCGAGCGGGGCGGTGCGCGTCCCGACGGCGCCGACGACCGGACGCGCGAACTGCCGCAGCTGGACGAGGAGGGCGCACCTCGTCGGCGCCCGCGGCCCGACTGGGCCGAGGAGACCCCGCTGGACGATCTGCCGACGCTGGCGGACGAACTGCTGGGACCGCACCGGGACGAGGACGACCGCGACGAGGGCCGCGGACGGGGCCGTCGCCGCTGAGCGCCAGCCGCCGAAGGCCAAAGGGCGAAGGTCGAAGGCGGAAGGTGGCGGAAAGTGGACGGCGGAAGGTCGACGTCCCGCCTCGAGGGGTGAGCGTGGGGACGCGGCGGGCGGTTCGCGGCGTGGTGGGCCCGGGCCGCGGAGTCGCCCCGCCCCGCGGCCCGGCGCCCGGTTGTCAGTGGCGGCCCGCACAATGGAACCCGCAGCGCGAAACGTGACGAAAGGGCGGCGTGACGCATGACCGTGTGGGACGACCTCGTCGGGCAGGAGAAGGTGAGCGAGCAGCTGATCGCCGCCGCTCGGGACGCCGACGCGTTCGTCACCGCGGCAGCCTCCGGGACAGCCCCGCCGGAGACGTCGAAGATGACGCACGCCTGGCTGTTCACCGGCCCGCCGGGCGCCGGCCGCAGCCAGACGGCACGGGCCTTCGCCGCCGCCCTGCAGTGCGTGAGCCCGGACCGGGCGCTGGGCGGCACCCCGGGCTGCGGGTTCTGCGACGGCTGCCATACGGCCCTCATCGGCACGCACGCCGACGTCGCGACCGTCGCCGCGGTCGGGTCGCAGATCCTCGCCGAGGACATGCGCGACACGGTCCGCAAGTCCTACACCTCCCCCGCGACGGGCCGCTGGCAGGTCATCCTCGTCGAGGACGCGGAGCGGCTGAACGAGAAGTCGGCCAACGCCGTGCTGAAGGCGGTCGAGGAGCCCGCCCCCCGCACGGTCTGGATGCTCTGCGCGCCCTCTCTGGAGGACGTGCTGCCCACCATCCGCTCCCGCTGCCGGCACCTGAACCTGCGCACGCCCTCCGTCGAGGCCGTCGCCGACATGCTCGTACGGCGCGAGGGCATCGAGCCGGCCGTCGCCGCGGCCGCCGCCCGGGCCACCCAGGGGCACGTCGACCGGGCCAGGCGGCTCGCCACCGACCCCGCCGCGCGCGAGCGCAGGGCGACCGTGCTGAAGGTTCCCCTGCGCGTCGACGACGTAGGCGGCTGCCTCAGGGCCGCCCAGGAGCTGGTCGACGCGGCCGCCGAGGACGCCAAGCAGCTCGCGGAGGAGCGGGACGGCAAGGAGACCGAGGAGCTGAAGGCGGCACTGGGCGCGGTCCAGGGCGGCCGGATGCCGCGCGGCACGGCGGGCGTCATGAAGGACCTGGAGGACAAGCAGAAGCGGCGCAGGACGCGCACCCAGCGCGACAGCCTCGACCTCGCGCTCACCGACCTCACCGCCTTCTACCGTGATGTCCTGGCCCTCCAGCTCGGCTCCCGCATCGCGATCGCCAACGCGGACGCCGAGGACGCGTTGGAGCGGCTCGCCCGGGGCAGCAGACCCGAGTCGACGCTCCGCCGGATCGACGCCATCGCAGCCTGCAGAGACGCCCTCGACCGCAATGTGGCCCCGCTGCTGGCGGTGGAGGCGATGACGCTCGCGCTGAGAGCGGGCTGACGAGGGCACCGAACCCGGGCGGCCCGCCGAATTCGGGCGGTTTCGGGCGGCCGCTCAACCCCCGCCGAAGCCGGGGGCCGCCGGACCCCCGGCGGCCGCCGAACTCGGGGGGTCGCTCAACCCCCGCCGAACCCGGGGGGCCGCCGACCTTGGGGAAGCCGTCGGCCGTGGGTTGACGGCGTCACTCGTCCGTGAGCACTTGGTGTACGCAGAGCATGCGGATCGTCGCTCACAGTTACGCTCGTCGGATGGACATCAGGCGTTCCCTCCGCAGGTCCCGTACCGGCGTCACCCTTCTGTCGCTCGCCGCGCTGCTCGTATCCGGCTGCTCCGCCGGGAAGCCGACGGGCACCGCCGGTTCGACGGCGAGGGCGGCGCTCGCCGCGCTCCCGCGGGCCACGCCCTCGTCACTCGCGCCGTACTACGCGCAGAAGCCGAGCTGGCGCGACTGCGGTGTCCCCGGATTCCAGTGCGCCACCGTCAAGGCGCCGCTCGACTACGCCGACCCGGGCGCGGGCGATGTCCGGCTCGCGGTGGCCCGCAAGAAGGCGACGGGCCCGGGCAAGCGCCTCGGCTCGCTGCTGGTGAACCCGGGCGGACCGGGCGGCTCGGCGGTCGGCTACCTCCAGCAGTACGCCGGCATCGGCTACCCCGCCGCCGTCCGAGCCCGTTACGACATGGTCGCCGTCGACCCCAGGGGGGTGGCCCGCAGCGAGCCCGTGGAGTGCCTCGACGGCCCTGAGATGGACGCGTACACGCAGACGGACACCACGCCCGACGACCGGCGGGAGAGGGACGAACTCGTCGGCGCGTACAAGAAGTTCGCGGAGGCCTGTGGCGCACGTTCGGCACGGCTGCTGCGTCACGTCTCCACCGTCGGGGCGGCCCGCGACATGGACATCCTGCGCGCGATCCTGGGCGACGGGAAGCTGACGTACGTGGGGGCTTCCTACGGGACGTTCCTCGGGGCGACGTACGCGGGCCTGTTCCCGAACCGGGTGGGCAGGCTCGTCCTCGACGGCGCGATGGATCCGGCGCTGCCCGCCCACCGGCTGAACCTGGACCAGACGGCCGGGTTCGAGACGGCGTTCCGGTCGTTCGCGAAGGACTGCGTGCGACAGCCCGACTGCCCGCTCGCCGCGAAGGGCGCCCCTCCCGCCGAGGTCGGCGAGAACCTGAAGGCCTTCTTCCGCAAGCTCGACGCACACCCCCTCCCCGCCGGCGACCCGGACGGCCGCAGGCTCGGCGAGGCCCTCGCCACCACCGGTGTGATCGCCGCGATGTACGACGAGAGCACGTGGGAGCAGCTGCGTGAGGCGCTGGCTTCGGCCATGAAGGAGGGCGACGGCGCGGGGCTGCTCATCCTCTCGGACGCCTACTACGAGCGCGACGCCGAAGGCCGGTACGCCAACCTGATGGCCGCCAATGCCGCGGTGAACTGCCTGGACCTCCCCGCCGCGTTCTCCACCCCGGAGCAGGTGGAGAAGGCGCTGCCGTCCTTCGAGAAGGCGTCCCCCGTCTTCGGCGAGGGCCTTGCCTGGGCCTCCCTGAACTGCACGTACTGGCCGGTGGGACCCACCGGTGAGCCGCAACGCATCGAGGCGAAGGGCGCCGCGCCGATCGTCGTCGTCGGCACCACCCGTGACCCGGCGACCCCGTACCCCTGGGCTGTGTCCCTCTCCCGCCAGCTCACCTCCGCACGCCTCCTCACCTACGTGGGCGACGGACACACCGCCTACGGTCGCGGCAGCGCCTGTATCGACTCCGCGATCAACGCCTACCTGCTCGACGGGACGCCTCCGGCGAAGGGAAAGCGCTGCTCATAGCCCCTCGCCCGGCCCCGCGTGTCGCACCCCCGGAGCTGGTGCGGAGCACCCCGGGAAACTGTGTAGACTTACCGACGTTGCTGACCGCACCATGGTGCGGACAGCGCGCCGCCTTAGCTCAGATGGCCAGAGCAACGCACTCGTAATGCGTAGGTCTCGGGTTCGAATCCCGAAGGCGGCTCTGCCGAAGCCTCAGGACTCACTCGCCGTGACCTGGGGCTTTTGCTTTGTCGGGGTGCGGCGGCGAGGCCGCAGGCGTAGTCCTCGACCAGGGTGGCGACGAGGGCCGACAGGGCGTCGACGCGGTGCCGGTCCTCGGGCTGCTCGCGCAGGGACCGTTCCAGGGCCCGGAGTCGGTCCAGGGCGGCCGGGCCTCGCGCTCTCCTGAGACGGGAACGCCCGCTTTCTGACTCGGTCACCAGTTTCCGTAGTCCTCGACCATGGTGGCGATGAGGCCGAGCAGGGCGTCCGCCCGGTGTCGGTCCTCCTGCTGGTTGCGCAAGGCTTCGTCGGCGGCCCGGAGGCGGGCCAGGGCTGCCGGTTCGCCGTCCACCAGGTCGTCGACCACTGGCGGAGTGATCAGGTCCAGGCATTCGGTGAGCAGGCGACAGGTGGCGGGCGAGGGCGGGTCGGGGTCAGGGGCGGCGAATCCAGGGGTCAGGTACCGGGCCGGGTCCGTCAGGCTCCAGCCGACGACGGCGCCGTGCTGGACGAGGAGTGCCACGTCGGGGGCGATGCCGATGCGGGCCTCCAGCGGCTCGTCGAGAACGGCGAGGTCGCGCAGACAGGTCAGCACGGCATCGCCGGGAGCACGGCACACCACCGTGCACATCTCGTGCCGGAAGTCCTTGACCTCGTCCGCGCGGAGCCCGCCCGGGCGCACTTCGGGCGGGACGGGAAGGCGGGCCGAGTCCTCGGCTGAGGCGGATTCTTCCGGAATTCGGAATTCAGCCCCGACCAGCCGTCGGTCGCTCGGGGCGAAACGGAAAACGTCGGGCAAGTCCCACAGCAGGTCCTGGCTGCCGAACGTGTCCGCGAGGAACTTCTCCCGTTGCACCCGGTCCGCCCAGGGGGAAACGATCAGGAAAGTACCGAGGAGACGGGGCACGAGGTCGAGCGGCTCGTCCGTCACCGTCGCGGACCAGCCGCCGTCGAACGTCACTTTCGTCGTCATCACTGCCTCATCTGATCTGTACCGCCGGAGGCTGGAAGCGGCCGTCCTTCGCGGGAATCCTGCCGTTCACGATGTCCTCGTGCGTCACCGGGGCACCGGGGTCCGTGGGTTTCCCGCCGAGCGCCGTGGCCCCGGAGTCGCCCTTGATTCCCGACGGTCCGTATGCGGTGATGGCCTGGCCCTGGGTGGTGCCGGGGCCGTCGATCACCACGATGTCATCACCCTGTCGGAAGGTGAACGTCCCGGCCGTGCCCGTCGAGTGGTACACGGCGTCCGGGTTCTTGAGGATCTCGATGACCCGTTCGTCGCTGAAGGCGTGCCGGGTGTCCCCGTGGTAGTCGTGGCGCTTCCTGAACCCGCCGTCCTGTGCTCTCTCGACGATGTCGTCCACGACCTTACTGATCCGCTTCTGGGCCCGCTCCTCCTTCGTGTACTTGGGCATGAGGCCCAGCGGGTCGGATCCGCTGAGCGGATTGTCCACGTACGCGAGGGGGTTGGGGGCGGGAGCGAGGCCGAGGGGGTCGGGGGAGGTGTAGCGGCCGGTCTCGGGGTCGTAGTGGCGGAAGTAGTTGTAGTGCAGGCCGGTCTCGGGGTCGTAGTACTGGCCGGGGAAGCGCAGCGGGGTGTAGGCGCTGCTGTCCCGGGCCCAGGCGGTGGTGCCCCAGAGCGTGCTGCGGCTGCGCCACGCGATGTCGCCGGACTCGTCGATCAGCTCGGTGGGAGTGCCGACGACGTCGGTGGCGATGGCGAAGAACCGGCGGTCGATCTCCTCCTGGCGGGCGTCGGCGGTGAGGATGCGCTCGGTCTGGGCGAGGACCGTGCCGGCGCGGTGGTCCCAGGTGAGGGCGACCGTGTGCGGGGAGTCCGGCTGGTGGCCGGTCTGTTCGCACAGGGTGAGGCCGTCCCAGGTGAAGCGGGTCTCCTCGACCACGCTCTCACCGTCGGACGCCAGGCGCTGCTTCGCGGTGCGGCGGCCCAGCGGGTCGTAGCGGTACCGCCAGAGGGTCCCGTCGGGGGTGGTGACGGAGGTGAGGCGGTTCTCCGTGTCCCAGGCGTAGCGCCAGGTGTCGGGCTTGCGGGAGAGACGGGTCTTCTGCCGCAGGACGACCCGGCCGAGGGCGTCGTGCTCGAAGCGCACGTCTCCGGCGCGGGTGATGCGGGTGCCGGTGTAGGAGCGCGCTCCGGTGGCCTCGCTGCCGGGATGGCGGGACGGCCAGGACGCCGAGGTCTGGTTGCCGGCGCCGTCGTAGGCGTACCGCTCCGTCCAGTTGTGGGCGTGGACGGCGGTGACCCGGCCCCTTGCGTCCAGGTCGAAGGTGCGGGTGCCCGACTTCCGGTCCGCGACGGATATCAGGTGGCCGTCGGCGCGGTAGGCGTAGTCGCGGCTGTTGACGAACCGGGCGCCGGCGGTGATGTGCTGCGCGGCGAGTCGCCCGGCTTCGTCCCAGGCGGAGGACACGGTGATCGCGTCGCCGAAGACGCGGGACAGTTCCCGGCCGACGGCGTCGTGGGTGAAGCCGACCCGGTGACCCCCGGTGGCCAGGTGCTCGAGTCGTCCGTCGTCACCGTAGGCGTAGGAGGTGACATGGCCGGTGGGCGTGGTGCGCCGTGTGCGCCGTCCGAGGGCGTCGTAGGAGTAGGAGACGGGACGGCCGTCCACCAGTTCGGTCTTGACCTTCCCCCGCCGGTCGTACTGGTAGCGGAGCTCACCGTCCGGGCCGGCCGCCTCCAGCAGGCGCCCGGCCCGGTCGTGGACGTAGGTGGTCACGCGGCCGTCGACGTCCTTGCGGACCACCTGGCCCAGTCGGTCGCGCTCGAAGGAGACGGTCCCGCCGAGCGCGTCGACACGGGCCGCGAGCCGGCCCGCGGCGTCCACCCGGTAGGTGAGGGTGCGGCCGTCGAAGTCGGTCTCGGAACGGATGTCGCCGGCCGCGTCGTACGTGTAGGTCCAGCTCAGCCCTTGTGGGTCGGTGACGCGGGTGAGGCGCAGCTCGGCGTCGTGCTCGAACGCGTAGCGGGTGCCGTCGGGCAGGGTCCGGGCGACCGGGAGGTCGAAGTGGGTGTACTCGAATCGTGAGACGCCGCCGCAGGCGTCGGTGTGGGCGAGGAGGTTGCCCTCGCCGTCGTACGTCCACGATTCCGTCGTGTCGCCGGGTCCGGTGCGCCGGGCGAGCTGCCCGTCGGCGTGCCACTCGAAGCGGGTGACGGCGCCCGTCGGGTCGGTGACGCGGACCGGCCTGCCGAGGGCGTCCCGCTGCGTGCGGGTGACGGCGCCGTCGGGAGCGGTCACCTCCAGCGGCAGCCCGGCCGCGTCGCACACCACGCGGGTCGTCGCGCCGAGGGCGTCGGTGACCGAGGTGAGCCGGCCGGCGTGGTCGTAGGCGTGGCGGGTGGTGGAGCCGGCCTGGTCGGTGACCGCCGTGCGGTTGCCGCGTTCGTCGAACTCGTGGACCACGCGGGTTCCGTCCGGCCCGAAGACCTCCACGGGCAGGCCGAACGGACCGCGCACGGTCCGCAGTTCGCTTCCGTCGGGGCGGACGGCGGACACGACCCGGCCGTCCACGTCGTAGGAGAACGCTGTGGTGAGGCCCAGCGGATCGGTGCGGGTCAGCAGGTTGCCGCGCGCGTCGTAGGTGAACCGGGTGGTGTGGCCGAGCGGGTCGGTGACGGCGAGCAGCCGGCAGCCGGGGCCGAACAGGTGGCGGGTCGCGTGCCCGTCGGCGGTGGTCAGCGTGGTGGTGTGGTGGCCGGTTTCGGGGTCGGGTTCGGTGTAGGTCAGGGTGATCTGGACGTGACCGGCCTCGCCGCCCTCCGCCACGACCCGGTCGTGGTCGTCGTAGAGGTAGTCGTAGCGGTGTCCGTTGGAGTCGATCCAGGCGATGACGCGGCGGCGGTCGTCGTAGACGAAGACGGTCGTGGCGCCGGAGGGCCGGGTGACGGCGGTCAGGTCGCCGTCCTGGTAGCCGTAGTTCATCAGCGGGAGGTCGGCGCCGTTCTCGCCCGCGCCGGCCAGGGAGAGCCCGGTGACGAGGCCGTCGGCGGACGGCAGGTTCACCCGGTGGCCCGCCGAGTGGACGAGGGCCAGCGGCAGGCCGTCCTCGGCGCGGTCGATCGTGATCGTGTGACCGTTGCGTTCACGGACCTCCGACAGCCAGGCGACGCCGTCGCCGCCCGGTTCTGACCCCGACGGGGCGGCGAAGTGCAAGACCAGGCCGCTGTCGGGCTCGGTGACCGTGTAGTCGCCGTGGGCGTCGCGGGCCAGCTCGGTGCGGGACCGGCCGGACTCCGGGGTGGTGGGCACGCCGGGGACCGGGTGCGGGTACGCGATCAGGAGCCCCTCGGCGGTGACGTGGAGGACGCCGACGGCGTCGATCTGGAGGCGCTCGTCGACGGTGGACGTCCAGGCAGGCCCCAGGAAACGCCCGGCCGTGCAGCCGGACTCGGTACGGCGGGTGAAGACCAGCGGCAGGATGCCGGGGAGTTCGAGGTCGGTCTGGGGCAGGTACATGCGGCCGGTGGCGAGGTCCACCGGGTCGCCGCCGGGGTTGCGGTCGCCGTCGGGGGTGTTGTGGGTCCCGTCCGGGGCGTCGTCGAGCAGGCGGCGCAGTCGCGCGGCCTCGGCGGCGTCCTCCGCGATCCGCACGCCCTTCACCGCGGCGCCGCCGCCCCCGGTGGCCACGGTCAGCGCGACGTCGGGCAGCAGCCGTCCGAGGCCCTCGCTGGGGTCCTTCATGAAGTCGGTGACCATCTGCTTGCCGGTGCCGACCGGGTCGTTGGCGGCGACGACCAGTCCGGCGGCCAGGCTGTTGAGGGAGGTGACGTACTCGGCCGGGTGCGTGAGGTTGTACGGGTCCATCGGGTTGATGCCGCGGACGAAGTTGAGGATGCCGGCGGTGCCCTTGATGACGCCGCCGCCGACGTGGTCGCCCATGATCTGCAGTTCCTGCATGCCGTCGTTCAACTGCTCGGCGTAGGACGGCTTCGCGGGGGCGGTGTCGCGGGCGGCTCGGACGGCGGAACGGGCGGTCTCCGCCGCCGAGTTGCGCTGCTTGCGGGCCTCGGCGAGCAGGTTCTGAGCGTCCTGCATCAGCTTCTTGCCGGGGTCGTCGAAGGTCGCCGCCGGCTTGGCGGGGAGGGTGGAGGGGTCGCGCTTGTCGGCTGGCTGGGCGTTGTAGCGGTCGACGGCGCTGTTGTAGTCGTCGACCTTCTTGCGGTGGGCGTCGGCGGCGTCCTCGGACGCCTTGACACCCTCCTTCCACTTGTCGATCGCCGTCTGCGCCTGCCCCTGTGCCCAGGTGACGGTGCCGGCGAACGCCTCGAGCGCGGCGGCCGCCTTCGTGCAGGCGTCGGCGCCGGTGAACCACTTGGGCGGCTGGGTGGCCACCGCGGTGCGCAGCGCCTCGGCCGTCTCGCCCTTGAGCCGGGACGAGTCGAGGCCCTTGAGGCCCTCGCCCGCGCTGTCGAAGGACGACTGGAAGCCGCGGAGCTTCTCGGCGGTGGAGCGGATCTTGTCGGCGCTGCCGTAGATCAGCTTGGTCTTGTCCTCGGTCTGCCCGAGGTCCATCTCGTCGACCTCGGCGCCCAGCCGGTCGGCGACCGAGCGCGACTGCTCGCGCACCCAGTCCGCGCCGGTCTGCCAGCCGGCGTCCTCCAGTTTGTCGGCGGTCCAGTTGCCCGCGTCCTCGACCCGGTCGCCGACCCACGCGACGCCGTCCTCGACCGCGTCCTCGACCGAGTCGGGCGTGATGTCACTGATGAAGTCGCCGATGCCCACCGTCAGTTGCCCCCGGAGTCGCCCTGTTGCTGTTGCTGCTGCGCGCGTTCCTCCGGCGACGGGCCGAAGGTGTCGTCCAGTGCCTGGTTCCACTGGTCGTCGGAGATGCCGAGCGCGTCGTTGAGCAGCTCCGACCGCCGGCCGCCGTCGCCCTCGGTGAGGACGGTGCGACCGGTGTCCTTCCAGGTCTGTTCGATGTCCTGACCGGCCTTGTCGAACGACTCGCCGCTCCAGTCGGGGTCCAGGGCGTCCGGTGTGAAGACGTCGCCCCAGTCCTGCTGGGCGATCTCCTCCTCGGTGGCGTGCGGGTTGCCGCCCATCACGGAGTTGACGCCCACCTTCAACGAGCCCGCTATGTACTGGTCGTGCTCCCACTGGGTGCCCGCCGCGAGGCCGAGGCGGTTCGCGAGGGCGCTGGCGTCGTGCACCAGGGCGCGCACTCCCCACTCCCAGCGCTCGCAGAAGTCCTCGAAGTCCGCCGACAGGCCGTGGTGCCCGGCCTCCATCTGGGTCATGGCCAGCTCCGAGAAGCCCTTGCCCATCACCGAGCCGGTGGCGCCGCCGAGTTCGCCGAGCTGGTCGATCGTCGCGCCCACGCCCTGGGTGAACTTCGCGACGGCCTCCTGACCGAGCTGAAGGTCCGTTCCCTCACCGCTCATGGCCGCCTCCGCTCTTGGGCGGTACCGGCGTCGACGGCGACCTCGTCGCGGACGATGCCGACGACCGGCGGGAAGAACATCGACCCCTCGTCGGTGGCGATGTCGACGGCCAGCCCGGCGGGCTCGCCCAGGGCCGGCACGATCTCGTCGACGATGCGCGCGCCGAGCAGCGCCGCGTACTCCACGGGCCGGTCGCCGGGACCGTGGTGCAGGGCGAACCGGGCGAGCGCCGTCTCGTCGGTGAACCCGCAGATCCACCGCACCCCGCCCGAACGCACCGACCACAGCCCCCCGTCGGCCACCGGCACCAGCAGGACCGAGCGTCGCATCTCGCCCACCAGAGCGCGGGGGTCGTCGCCCCCGGCTCTGCGCTCCGCGATCCGTTCGGCGAGCGCCGCCCTCGACTGCTGCACGGTTCCTCCCCGGTCCCAGGTGCCTCATGGCACCGTAGATCAGGACGCGCGGCACGTGCGGGTCGGTTCTTGTGAAGGTTCGCGGGGCCGGGCGGGCTCCCGGCGGATCAGAACTCTCCACGGGGGACGGGCGGGATCAGGCGGTCCTCTCCCGTCCGCCGGCCGCCGCGGCGACCGCGGGTTCCCGGCCGTCGTTCTTCAGGGGGCGCCACCAGGTGGGGTTGTCGCGGTACCAGGCGACGGTCGCGGCGAGGCCCTCGTCGAAGGGGATCCGGGGGGCGTAGCCGAGTTCGGTGCGGATCCTGGAGTCGTCCAGGGCGTAGCGCAGGTCGTGGCCCTTGCGGTCGGGGGCGCGGTCGACGAGGGACGGGTCGGCTCCGCACAGGTTCAGGAGCAGGTCGGTGATCTCCCGGTTGGTGCGTTCGGTGCCGCCGCCGACGTTGTAGACCTCGCCGGGGCGGCCGCCCGTCAGCACCAGCTGTACGGCACGGCAGTGGTCGGAGACGTGCAGCCACTCACGGACGTTGGCGCCGTCGCCGTAGAGGGGGACGGGAACACCGTCGAGCAGGTTGGTGGCGAACAGCGGGATGAGCTTCTCGACGTGCTGGTAGGGGCCGTAGTTGTTGGAGCAGCGGGTGACGGACACGTCCAGGCCGTGGGTGCGGGCGTAGGAGAGGGTGATGAGGTCGCCGGCCGCCTTGGACGCCGCGTAGGGCGAGTTGGGGGCGAGCGGCCACTCCTCCGTCCAGCTGCCGTGGGCGATGGAGCCGTACACCTCGTCGGTGGACACGTGCACCACGCGGGACACGCCGGCGGCGAGGCTCGCCTCCATGACGTTGTGCGTGCCGACGCAGTTGGTGCCCACGAAGTCGGCGGCGTGCACCAGGGAGCGGTCGACGTGGGATTCGGCGGCGAAGTGGACGACGGCCTCGTGCCCGGGGACGAGGCCGCGCAGCAGCTCGCGGTCGCAGATGTCGCCGTGGACGAAGGTCAGCCGGGGGTGCTCGGCGGGGAGGTTCGCCCGGTTGCCGGCGTAGGTGAGTTTGTCGAGGACGGTGATCTCGGCTTGTTCGTATCCGGCGTACTCACCGCTCAGCATCGCTCGCACGTAGTGGGAGCCGATGAAGCCGGCCGCGCCGGTGACCAGGATACGCATGCGGCTCACGTTGGCCCCGGGCGCTAGAGAACCCCTACACGCGCGATCGACGCCCTTCCCCGCCCGTCCCCGCCCCGTCTCCGTGCCTCCCCGACCGTCCCCGTCCGGTCGTGCCCGTCTCCGTCCGGTCGGGCCCGTCTCCGTCCGGTCGGGCCCGCCTCGTCCGGTGTCCCGCGCGGGCGTCCCGCGTTCCATCGGTGTTCCGTTCAGGTTCAAGACGTGTCGACCAGGGTGGGGGCATGATCCCAACGCCCAAGGAGCAGTCATGACCGAGGCGCAGAAGGTCCCCGACGTGCGCAAGACGGTGACGGTGGACGTGCCCGCCGACCGGGCCTTCGCCATTTTCGCCGAGCGTCCGATCGAATGGTTCCCCGAGAGGCACGTCTTCGTCGAGGACCGGGTGTCGCTGACCATCGAACCCTTCGAGGGCGGCCGCTACTACGAGGTCGGCGCCGACGGCACCGACATCGCCTGGGGCACGGTGGTGGAGTGGAACCCGTCCAAGCGGATCGTGCTGACCTGGCGGGTCGGCCCGCACTGGCAGCCGATCTTCGACGACGAGAAGGCGAGCTTCATCGAGGTCGACTTCGAGCCGGCCGGCCCCGGGCGGACGACCGTGGCGCTCACGCACAGCGGACTGCACCGGCACGGCGAGATCGCGCCGCAGATCCACGCGGCGCTCGACGGCCCGAGCCCCGGGGACACGCTGGCCCGCTACGAGCAGCTCGTCGCCCGGGTCACGGCGGCGGCGAAGGCGGTCCCCGTGACCCTCGTCAACAGGTTCCAGCTGACGGGGGAGGCGGAGGAGTTCGAGAAAGTCTTCGCCGCGACCTCGGCGTTCTTCGCGGCCCAGCCGGGTTTCATCGAGCACACCCTGCACCGCCGGCTCGGCGATCCGACGTCGTACGTGAACATCGCGCGCTGGGCGGACAACGCCAGTCTGCGCGCGGCGGTGGCGCAGCCGGAGTTCCAGCCGCACAGTGCGGCGCTGCGGGCTCTCGCCGTGTCGAGTCCCGAGCTGTTCGAGGCCCGTCTGCAGGTGACGGCCGGCGACGCCGCATGAGACGGCCGGGGGGGGGGGGGGGGGGGGGGGGGGGGGGGGGGGGGGGGGGGGGGGGGGGGGGGGGGGGGGGGGGGGGGGGGGGGGGGGGGGGGGGGGGGGGGGGGGG